>REDJ01000222.1 GCA_007693555.1 Bacteroidota bacterium | reverse complement strand
AAAATGGATAAGATATTCAAAATTAAGAACGGCAAACTGGTGCAGGTATGAGTCCTTTTCGTCTGGTCATACGAAGTCTGAAGCACTATCCCCGTGCAGCTGTTGCCACTGCTGCCGGAATAGCCATTACCACGGCCATTATAATCGGGGCACTGGTTATCGGACATTCGCTCACCCGCAGCCTGGAGCAAATTGTCCATATTCGCCTGGGCGAAACCACCCACACCCTAACCGGCGGCGAACGACTTTTTACGCAGGAGCTGGCACAAAATCTCAATCGTACTGATGCCATTGCAGCGGCCCCGGTGCTGAAAACCGAAGCCATTGCCAGTGTGCAGGGTACCGATGCCCGGGTGGGCAATGTGCAGGTGTGGGGTGTGAACGAAGCCTTTGCCGGGGTTACCCAGGCATCAGGCAATACCTTTCAAATAGGAGATGGTGAAATGCTTATCAGTGACAACCTTTCTGCTCGTCTCAATGTGGATACCGGCGATTTTCTGCTGCTTCGAATGCGGGGAATAAACCCCATCCCACCCAACACCCCATTTGTATCCGACGAAGGACAAACGGTTACCCGCCGCATGCAGGTTACACGCATTATCAGCAAAGATGAACTGGCCCGGTTTAACCTGCAGTCGTCGCAAACAGCTCCCCATAATATTTTCGTCAATATCCACTGGCTCAATCGGGTTATGGAACTTAATGGAAATGCCAACATGGCTTTACTTTCCATAAATGATGCAGAAGCCGAAGGAGAAGTTTTTTCCCGCATGCAGGAAATCATGCGTCTGGAAGATATGGGCTTAGGGTTAAGTGATGTTGACGATGGCTTTAAACTTACCGCAAGCCGCGTTTTTATTGATGATTATATAAGTGCCGGGATTTCAGAATTATTTCCCGCTGCAAGCCCCTATCTCACCTACTTTGCCAACGCACTGATAGTAGGGGAAAGGGAAACACCCTATTCCTTTGTAACTGCCACCAATGAGATGAAGGGGCTGGATTCGCCCCACGATATCATCATCAATCAATGGCTTGCCGATGATTTGAATGCACAGGTGGGTGACAGCCTGCTGATGCGTTACTATGTGGTTGGGCCGTTGCGCGAGCTGGAAGAGTTTGAAGAAAAGTTTACCATTGCCGGTATTCTGTCCATGCAGGAAGCTATGCCGGACAGCATTCTGATGCCCCACCTGCCGGGCTTGTCAGATGCGGGAAGCTGCCGCGACTGGGATACAGGCATCCCCATTGACCTTGATAAAATCAGGCAAAAGGACGAAGACTACTGGGATGACTACAGGGGAACACCCAAGGCATGGATTACACTGGAAAAGGGGCAGCAGCTCTGGCAAAACCGGTTTGGAAATCTTACTAATGTCCTTTTTTCCGCAAGTGAATACGATGCCAATGAGATACAAAACCTGCTCATAAACCATCTGGACCCACTACGTCTTGAATTTCAGCTGAACCCGGTAAGGCAACAAGGGCTGGAAGCTGCGCGGGGTGGAGTGGATTTCGGACAGTTGTTTGCCGGGCTGGGCATGTTTATTATCATTTCCGGCCTGCTGCTCACTGCACTGCTCCTTCAGTACAACCTTCAAAGAAGACAAAAGCAGATTGAGCTGTTTGCTTCGCTGGGCTATTCCCGGGGGCTAATACGCAGGATTGTCCTTTGGGAAGCTTCTGTTTCGGTAGTTGCCGGAGCTGTTGCCGGACTTATACTGGCTGTATTTTACACAAAACTGGTGTTTGCAGGGCTGAACAGGATATGGTATGACATTGTGCGTACCGATGTTTTGCAGTTGCATTTTGGTGCATGGAATATAACGGCCGGTGTGCTCATAAGTATCCTGCTTGGAATGCTGGTAGTATATTGGGGTACTGCGAAAATTCTGAACCAGACCCTGCGGAAAAAGGATTTTACAAGGGCAGGTGTTGCCCAATCACGATTAATGACGGGGGTAAAAATAGCAGCAGCAGTGTTTTCTGTGGTTTTTATCCTTTCCCTGGCCAATGCAGCATTCCTTTCAACAGGTACAGGCATATTTGCATGGTTTGCTGCAGGTATCAGTATGCTGATTGCCATTTTTCTCTGGATGTATTATGGTCTGAATTTTACCCGCAAAGCCGGATTACAGCCGCTATCGGTAAATCTGCTCAGCTGGAAGAATCTTACCCGAAACCCTGTCAGAAGCTTCACCATCGCTGCTTTGCTGGCCCTGGGAAGCTTCGTGATTGTGGTAACGGCAGCCAACCAGAAAGACCTGGCCATTGACCCGGCAGATAAAACCGGTGGCACCGGCGGGTTCAGCTATATGGCAGAAACCACCGTACCGATACTAAAAAATCTCAACCTTCCGGATACACGGGATGATTACGGTATTCCTGAAGAAGTGGAGTTTGTTCAGTTCCTGACAGCCTTTGATGATGATGCCAGCTGCCATAATCTCAATCGCGTTGCAAATCCGCGCTTGCTGGGTGTTGAGCCCGGAAAACTAAACGAAAGGTTTTCATTTGCTGCCAGGCATTCATTGCTCGACAGAGATAATCCATGGCAATCGCTTGAGCAGGAGTTTGAAGGGTTTATCCCCGCCATTGCCGACCAGAGTGTTATTCAATGGGGACTTGGAAAGAAAACCGGGGATACACTGTTTTATATCAATTCCGATGGTGATGAAATTCGGCTGTTGCTCATTGGCGGTCTTGAAAACTCCGTTTTGCAGGGCAATGTGGTTATTTCGCAAAAGCATTTCCTTCAAAACTTTCCTTCGGCAGGCGGCTCATCTGTTTTTTTGATTGAAACCCAGGAAGGGAACATTCAGGAAACGGAGCAGGAGCTGGAATTTATTTTCCGGGATTATGGCTGGGACATGGTTTCAACGGTGGATAAGCTGGCTGGCTTCAATTCCGTTGAAAATACCTATCTGCAGATATTCTTTTTACTGGGTGCTTTTGGAATGCTGCTGGGTACCGTTGGGCTTGCCGTTCTGATTGCCCGCAGTATGCTGGAGCGCAGCAATGAAACGGGTATGTTCCGGGCACTGGGTTTTGGACACAGACTGATTTTGAAAATTTATTTCTCCGAATATTTCCTGTTGTTTATGGCAGGACTGCTTGCCGGAACCCTTTCAGGACTTGTTGCCACAATGCCATCTTTCCTCGCAGGTTCACAAAATATTTCACCCGGGTTTCTACCAGCGGTATTGGGGATTATCCTTCTCAACGGGATTTTCTGGATATGGCTGATTACACGAATAATGGTTAAAAAGCCGGGCTTAGCAATGGTAGTAAGAGAGTAGAAATTAAGCTTACACTTATTTTAAGCCGGTTCATAAAGCCAATAAAAAAGAGCCGGTTTCAATTTTGAAGCCGGCTCTTTTTTTAACTGATTAAGGTAAGAATATCTCTATACACTTGCCTTATCAACAAGTATCATCATAGATCTGTCAGGGATACTGGTTTTACCTTTCTGAATTTGATTGTACCCATCAA
>REDJ01000100.1 GCA_007693555.1 Bacteroidota bacterium | reverse complement strand
ACTTCAGCCAGCTTGTCGCTGATGTCACCGATTCCCATGATGCGGCCGGTATATGTAGCTCCTGCTGCATGGGTAAGCGCGCAAAGATCATATCCTGAAAATGGGTTACCTTCGGCAGAGGTAGTAGTATTAAAACCGTGAGGTGTAAGTCCGCTGGATTGTCCGCCAGTCATCCCATACAGGTAGTTGTTATGCACCACTACGGTTATATCCAGATTCAGACGGGCAGCTTCCATGATATGCTGAAGACCAATTGTAGTGCCGCCGTCCCCTATGAATACCACAATTTTCTTATCCGGATCCGGATTGCCAAAGCTGATACCCGCGCCCAGTGCTACAGAACGGCCATGTAAGCCGTGTACCGTATGTGTAGTCAAACATTTATCAATAATGCCATGGCAACCAATATCGGTTACCATAATCACATCAAGAGGTTTATAGTTGAGTTTCTCAAGCGCTTTGGTTGTATTACGTGCTATAAGGTCGTGTCCGCACCCTTTGCAGTAGGGCAATGCATCGGTATTTAAAAAAGCTGTTGTCATGCTTGTACCTCCTCTATGATTTGTTGTGGTGTTATCATTTTTCCCAGTGAACCCACGAACTTGTGATTTTCGGGTTTACGAACTCCATAAAGCAATTCGCTGAACTGGTTATTGATATTTTCTTCGGCAACCACAACGGTTTTGTAACTTTCCATGATTTCCAGGTAAACCTCGGGTGCCGGGACAAGTGTCTTGGGAATAAGAAGCGATACCTTTTCGCCCAGCTGTTCAAGTTCCTTTACGGCATCTTTAGCTGCAGCGGCAGTAATACCAAAGGATACCACCAGCTTTTCAGCTTCCTTCACTTCATGGTATTCGTATTCAATGTAATCGTAAAGCTTGTGCCTGATCTTGTCTTCCAGCCGCTGTGTATTGGCCATGGCTTCGTCATTGCTGTGCTGCAGGATACCTTCCTTGTCGTGGGTGGATGCGTTGATCCTGACCTGGTGCATATCCTGTGTAACAGGCAGAAAATCAGGCACAAGATCTGTTGCCTTGTAGGATTTATATTTGCCGTCGCACTTCATATCATAATACTTTCTTTCAACACGTTCAATCTCAGGCAGGGTTGCCAGGTCGAAGCTTTTGGTGGTCATTACTTCTTCTTTGGATGTTAGCAACACCACGGGTGTTCTCAGCTCTATGGCGGTTTTTACCGCTTTCGCGGAAAGGGTCCAGCAATCAGCGAAGGATGAAGTGCTGAAAACTGGCATGGGATGTCCGCCGGAGATGTTTCCGCGGAGCAGGCTCAGGTCGCCCTGGGCGCCGCAGGTAGCGGTTCCTGTAGCAGGCCCCAGTCGCTGCACGAGAATGATGACCATGGGCAGTTCCATCATGAATGCCATGTTTACCGACTCAATCATGAGCGCATAGCCGGGAAAGGATGTTGCTGTGATGGGCACTTTTCCTGCCGCTGCCAGTCCGGACATCCACTGAAGTGTTGTTATCTCATCAGGTGCTGCCAGCATCAGCGGCATGCGCTGCGAACCATACTGGTACAAAAGGTTGGCAGGTGTAATGGGGTAACCGATAAAGGCATCGGCCCCCGCACGTGCCATGGATTCTATGATAAGTCGTGATGCGTCAACCAACGTACGTCTCTTTTTAATATTGCTTTGCATATATTACTCCTTTTTTTATTAGTTCGTTAATAGCCGGGCCATCATATTGCAAAACCCCTGAAAGTATTTCATGTGTGTGCTGTCCGTAATGGGGTGGCGGAGAAAGGTTTTCGACCGACATCTTATCTGTGGTCGTAAATGCTATGGAGCGCAGACCTTGTATTTGCATGCCTGTTTCATACTTTCCATCCAAAACCATGGGCTGCGCTTCGGGCATTTCAAAAACTTCCTTCATATTAAACACTCCCCCGGCCGGTATTCTTTTTTGTTGCAAAATCTCAAGGATTTCATCCCGGTTATATTTCAGGATAAGCTCCTGTATGATACCATTGATTTCTTCCTTGTGGATGACTCTGCCATGGTTTTTCTCAAATTTACAGTCTTTTGCAAGATCAGGTCTGCCCAGCGTTGTAATCAGTTGCTGGTATTGCTTGTCGGTTCCGGCCGCCAGAACTATCTCCTTACCATCGGCTGTTTTGAAAATGGTGCCATAGGGTACAATATTGGGATGGTCTGAACCGATACGCTGAGGAATGGCTTTCCCTACCAGCCAGTTGGTGGCCTGGTTGGCGAGTGAGGATAATCCTGCCTTAAACAGTGAAGCTTCAATATACTGCCCCTTTCCGGTTTTTTCGCGATAGTATAAAGCCAGCAAAATCGCTTCTTTCAGATGATGAGCCGCCAGGACATCCATTAAAGCCACAGGCATTTTAGTGGGTGGGCCATCGGGCTGACCATTCATATAGGTAAACCCTGATTCGGCCTGGATAATGGCATCGAAACCGGCACGCGGATTCTGCAATCCATAACCCGTAATATGCGAGAAAATCAGTTTTTCGTTGTACTTTTTCAGGGTGGGATAATCTACCTTAAGTTTTTCAGCATCACCGGGTTTGTAGCTCACCAGCACAATATCGCATTCAGCCACCAGATCGTAAATAATCTTTAATCCTTCTTCCTGGCAAAGATCAACGGCAAAGGATAATTTGCCCCAGTTAACGCAGGAAAAATAGCCTGAAATGTCTGTATCGGCATCCTCTTTCGGCAGTTTCCATTTACGAGTTACGTCACCTTGAGTAGTCACATTTTCAATTTTATATACGGTGGCCCCCAGTTCGGCAAAGAACATTCCCACACTGGGTCCGGCAAGCACGCTGGCCAGCTCAAGTACTTTTAATCCCTCTAAGGGTGTTTTTTCGGTCATAGCTATGTTCAGTCGATTTTTTTTCCCGGAAAGGGTTTCAGTTTGACAGATTTATTTCTGAGATTCTTTTTCTTTCTGTTGGCATAAATATTTCCAAAAATAACAAATAACAGTGCGGCACCTATGGCCATATAGGTATCTTCAATGGCCCACCAGCCAAGCAATTTGGCAATGATATTTATGAGAACAGCCACGGTACCGCCAATAAATGCCCAGCGAACACCATCAGTGCTGATCCAGCCGCGTTTGTAAATTCCCATCACGATCACGATGGCTCCTATTGCCCTTATACCATATGAAATGTAAGCCATGCTCAGGATGGCCCCGGTACTGTAATAAGCCAGCGGAATGGTAAGAAGATTGACCAGGATAACCAGCTTGCGTGCAGTAGAGATAAGTTTTTTATCAACCGCTGTTTTGTTAATGATACCATGGTAAATATCCTTGGTAGCAATTGTAACCACAGCAAAATTAACCGGGCCTACAGTTGAAAGAATAGCAGCAAGGATACCCGCCAGGGCAATGCCACCCAAAACCGGATTTATGAATTCGGGTGTAACCATCAGGGTAGGTAAAACCATCTTGGGATTAATGATACCCAGATCGGGATTCCACAGCGGACTGGCGCTTGTGGTGATATCGAAATAGCCGCCGGTTTTGGCCACCAGGCCCAGAAGAGCTACCATGATGCCAAAAGGTGCTATGATAAGTGAAGACAGTATGGCTGCTTTTTTGGCGATGGCGGCACTGCGTGCGGCAAAGATGGGCTGAATACTGGCCTGCCCGGCCATACCGCCCAATACACCACCGAGAATCAGACTCCACGCATAGCTGAGTCCGCCACTGAAGGGATTGTATAAATTTTCCGGTGCTCCCTGCATGATCATCTGCTGCTTAAGTTCAGCGAAACCACCCACATCGGCAATACCAATCCAGGCAGCTACTCCAACTCCAAAAAACATAACGATGACATGTATAATACCCGTAATGGCCAGTGCGTGCATCCCTCCCACGTAAGTGTAGATGGTGATAACAACCGAAGAGATGATTACCGAGTAAAGCCAGGGAAGACCAAACATAGCAGAAATTACACTGGAAGCGGTTTGCAGCTGTACAAAAGCAAGCACCACATAGGCAAAAAGGAAAGCAATGGCCGAAACTGCACGGGCACGGCGGCCAAAAAGGTTTTCAAGCATCTCACTCACCGTGTGTACATTGTTGTCGCGGTAATGACGTGCAACGGTATATCCGATTATGATCATACCAATGGCCGTAGAAATGTTATAGAGAATCGGTTGCATGGTACCCGACATAAAAGCTCTCTCACTCACTCCAATGGTACTCATACCTCCCAACCATTCCGAAGCTACAACAACAGCGCAGGCAATTATGCCAAGATTACGTCCGGCTACAAGATAATCGGCAGCCGAACGGCTGGCTACCTTTTTGGTAAGTAAGGAAATAAGCGTGATCATACCAAAATAAGCAACCACAACCAGCAGATAGATATTCATTGTGATGGATTTAAGGGTTTAACAGTTTGTGATTTCCAGTGTTTTGATACAAGAAAGGGGCAGCATCTTTCAAGATACATACCCCCGAATATTTTTAATTTCTGCTTAGTGATCCAAATGAAAAATAAAACACAACCTCAGCATAAACTATGTTTTAATTTTTGTTTTCCTCATTAATAAGTTGATGGCGCAAAATTACTGAAATAGGTTTAATAAGCAAATAAAATGAGCAAAAGAGAATATTAATACACTCTCTTTCCCCCAACCCATGTTTCCAGTACGGGCATATCATAGATGAGGTTTTCATCCACTGTAAGCAAATCTGCATCCATAATGACAAAATCAGCAAATTTTCCGGGCTCCAGGCTGCCGCGGGTATCTTCTTCGAAGTTGGCTTTGGCAGCCCAGATGGTCATGCCTTTCAGGGCTTCCTCACGTGTAAGAAGTTGTTCGGGATACCAGCCTCCTTCGGGCTTTCCATACTGATCGGTACGGGTAAAAGCTGCGTGGTAACTGTATAACGGGTTGATATGCTCAACAGGGAAATCGCTTCCATTGGGTAGCCATCCAAACCGGTCCATCAGATCACGAAATGCATAAGCTCCTTTGATCCTGTGAGGTCCTACCCTGTCTTCGGCCCAGCCCATATCGGACACGGCATGTATGGCCTGTATACTGGGAACAATGTTGTATTTCCCGAAAAGGTCAAACTCGGCAGGGTCAACAATTTGGGCATGCTCAATACGCCAGCGCAGGTCGTTGCCGGGTTCAAGAAAATCAGCATACATGTTCAGCATAATGCTGTTGGCTTTGTCTCCAATGGCATGGGCATTCACCTGAAAACCGTGCTGCAATGCCAGTTCACAGGCTCTGCGCATCAGGTCCATATCATCCACAAGTATTCCGTAATTGCCGGGGTCATCGCTGTAAGGTTCTTTCATCAGGGCACCTCTGGAGCCCAAGGCACCGTCGGCAAAAAGCTTCACCGATCTTACGGTGAGATGCTCAGATATGTAAGGTCCGCGAGGCAGGAAATATTCAAAGTTTTCATCAGATGGGCTGAGCATGGCATAGACTCTGATATCAAGTTCGCCTGAATTGAAGAGGCTGTCCAGAAGTAAAATATTTACCTTTGATAAGCCGGCATCACAAACCGATGTTAGTCCAACTGCAAACATATCCTGCTGTGCTCTTTTCAGCAATTCTACCTTTTCATCAACAGATGGAGTAGGAATTAATGATGAAACAAGGTACATTGCCCGATCAATCAGTAAACCGGTGGGTTTGCCATTACGAATGCGCACTTCTCCGCCATCCACAAGAGTCTCAGCAGTAATTCCTGCCATCTCAAGGGCTTTATCATTGGCTACAGCAGCATGTCCGTCAACTCTCACAATATATACCGGAATTTCAGGAAAAGCTTCATTCAAAAGTGTATTATCAGGCATTTCTCTGACTTCAAAGAGATTCTGGTCCCAGCCTCTACCCAGGAGCCAGTTGCCCATCATGGTATTCCTATGGGCCTGCAAACGTTCAACAATCTCCTCCATTGAATCTGACATCCACAAATTGGCCCTTAGCAGGTTGAGCGAATAACCGATGAAATGACTGTGCGGATCAATGAAGCCCGGATAAACGAACTTCCCGTCAAGGTTAATAACTTTTGAAGCTCTGTATTCTTCAAGAATGGTTTTGTTGCTGCCCAGTTTAAGTATTTTCCCATCTTTAACAGCCATGGCTTCATACACTGTAAAATCTTCATCAATGGTATAAATATTCCCGTAAATAAGGATAAGATCGGCCTGTTGGCGGATGCTGCATGAAAATAAGGTCATAATCAGCAGCGCCGGAATAAAAATTTGAAAAAACCTTCCGGATAAAAAATTGATAGAGTTCATATATTTCAGATTTTGAACATTTGATTCATTCACAAAAGTAATCATAAGAAGAAAAAGCAAGGAAGGTTTATCTCAGATTATTTTCAAAACCAACAAACAACAAGGCCGGCCCTGATATTTCAAAGCCGGCCTTCGCTTGTAAGTTCTGATCTTTTTTAATCAGATTTATAAGAAGTAATCATCAGAGTTACCTGCTAACCATTAATTTCATTTTATTGATACCATTATCATGTTGAATTGAAACAAGATAAATGCCGGGCTCAAAACCGGATACAGTTAACTGGTATTCATCTGAATAAATGGAATTGCTAAAATAAATTACCTTACCGGTAATATCAGTTACCCTAATGGAGTTTATTATAGTTTCTGCCTGAATATTTACCTTCTCACTTGCAGGATTGGGGAATAGCCTGAGATGGTCAGAGATTATATCAATTACTGAACTTTCCACATCAAAAGAAGCGGTAAGAGTAACATCCCTGTCGGGCATTGTGAACACAAACTGGGCCTCATTACTCAACTCGTTATCATCTTCATCTTTCCATGCAAGAAATACGAAGCCATCAGCTGCTGTTGCAGTCAGATTAACCTGATCACCCTCTTCATATTCACCGTTACCTTCAACAGTACCTCCTTCTTCAGGATCAGCAACAAGCGTAAGGATATAAGTATCTGCAACAAACTCAAGAATAGTCACTACAGCCGTTTCAGATGCGCTGTTACCATTTATATCAAAAACTGTAAGGGTAACCGTGTTTTCGCCTGCGTCATCTGATGTGAAGTGATCCACATCCAGTTCCATGAAATCAATTCCACAGTTATCAAAGGAACCATTATCAATATCTGCAGGTGAGATGGTGACTTCTCCTGTTTCATCCAATTGGATTTCGAGATTTTGCGTAATTACAACAGGTGGCAGGTTATCCTGCACGGTAACGGTTGCTGATGCTTCAGCAAAGTTGCCGTTTACATCGGTTATGGTAAGAACCACTGTGTTTTCTCCTACATTTTCGCAGGTAAATGAAGTTATATCAAGTTCCATGGATTCAATACCACAGTTATCGGAACTTCCATTATCAATGTCAGATGCTTCAATGAATGCCTCTCCATTCTCATCCAGTTCTATGGTGATGTTTTGCGTAAGAACTACCGGTGGCAGGTTATCTTCAATTGTTACCAGGGCTGTGCCGCAGGCCTGATTACCGTTTTCATCCGTAATAGTAAGAAAAACAACGTTTTCTCCAATATCCTCACAGGAGAAATCCTGAATATCAAGGATCATGCTCTCAATATTCCATTCTGAAAGTGAACCGTTGTAAACATCATCAGGCGAAATGAAAACTTCACCATTTTCATCCAGATAAACAACAATATCCTGTGTTATTATCAGTTCCGGATGACCTATATTCAGATCGAGATGAAGCACTGAATCGCATCCGTTGGCAGCTTCTCCAAGGATAATGGTATACAAACCACTTTCGGTAAAAGTCTCATCACCAATTTCAAAAACCGACCCTTCGCAAAGTATTACTGACAATTCTGTAATTGTAAGCGGAAGAACCGTTAGCAAAACAGAGTCAGACTGGAAAAAATCATTTTGGATTTCTGCAGTATAATGCAACCAGAAATCGCCACTCCCGGCTGCTTCTGTATCAAACTGATTATTAGTAACAAACTGGCCAGACCATGTTCCACCCTCGGGTGTACCTTCAGGCAAATCCAGCAGTCCGAAATTCTGGCAAACGGTATCAAGTTCAGGAGCAAATACCATTTGCGGAGGTTCAGTAACAAAAAACTGAGCAGAGTCAATACCCATACATCCATTGCCATCAGTAAACTCATAGAATAACCAGTATTCACCCGGTTCAAGCTGTGATGGTTGAATTGTTGTTATAACTTCCTGATCGTGACCCAGATAGTAAATACCTCCGAATGGTTCACCCATAACAAGTGAAATGGGTTCATCCAATTGACTGATTGTATCAAAAGGCAAATTAAGTTCAACAACAGGTAAATCAGCTACCAGAACAATTTGTGTTGTGCTAAACTGGCACTGTGTATCAGGATCTGTATAAATGTAATTTATCAGATGCTGACCAACGCCTGCCAGAGCAGGGTCAAAAATATTTCCGGTTATTCCGGGTCCGGAGTAGATGCCACCGGATGGTTCTGTATTTTCCAGAGAAACCTGACTATGATTCACACAGTAAACATCATCAAGTGCTAATACAAATTCAGGTGTTTCAGAAATATTAATAACCACAGGTTCAGATAATGTTTCGCAACCATCTGATGCACCGTATATGCCGACCTGGTAGCTTCCTGAAACTTCTGCCAGCCAGGTACTTCCTGTACCAAACGGCAGGGGTTGTCCATTAAGGAACCACTGGATCAGATATCCTGATTGCTCAACCGAAAGCAGTACAGGTTCTCCGCATGTTTGGGTAGATTCGCCCTCAACAATAACCTGAGGAACAGGTGGAACAGAAATGGTAAGATCAGCACCATTATCCGGACTGATTTCTTCCGGATCACTTGCCAGAACTCTTAGTCTGTATCCCGACCCCTGTGGTAAATTAAATGGAAGTGATGCGGAAACAAACCCCTGGGAATTAACTGTATTTTGTGCTCCCAATAAAACCGGTTCGGTGAAATCTCCATTCTGATCAGATAGTTCTACGGAAATTATATTACCTGAATTGAGATTTCCGGCATAAAAATATGGAACAGCAAATGTTTGACCCGGACAAAAAGTTATGGCATTAAATCCACCAATTACAATACCTTGCTCGGGAAGCGTAGTCAGGAAGCCTGTTAAGGGCACCTGCCCGTAAACAGGTTGATTAATTCCATTGTATTCGTAAATAGCAATGTGATATGTAACACCCGGCTCCATATTGGTA
This sequence comes from Bacteroidota bacterium, assembly GCA_007693555.1. Lineage (GTDB taxonomy): Bacteria > Bacteroidota > Bacteroidia > Bacteroidales > UBA7960 > SKVR01. The sequence continues at coordinate 7,606 of REDJ01000100.1, read as the reverse complement.
AGATTGATATTATCGGCTGTGCCACGGTATATGTGCCGGTGTCCATCGCCAAGATGGTTGTTGGTGCTATTGAAGTTTGTTGATGAGCTCCCATGACTGTTTAATGTTTCCGGCTGGAAAGTTACAGGTTGGAAGGGCCTCATGATCACCATCCTGCGTTCTCCTGATCCGTTGGTCCAGCTGAGACTGGCTCCGGTATTACCCACGCTGCTTATTATTAATCCGGTTGGTGGAATATCAGGAGGGTTGGAGGTCCTGACAAAGCCTGTAAGGTATTGATTAATCATGTATCTTTCATTGCCGTTTGATCCATCATACTCAAAAACAGCCACACCATAACGGGTATCTGGTTCAAGTCCTCTGACAAGTAAATTTGTTCCGGTTGTTGCTCCTATAACGAAGTTTCCATCACCAATTTCTGCACCTTCGCCGAAATGTCCTGACGAATAGGTTGTAAAGTCTTCGGGAAGTGCATCCACAAAATCATCCTTTTTGAAAACTATAAGTCTTCGTGCACCATTACCCGTGGAAAAATTTACTCTTAGTCTGTCTCCATTTCTACTGCTTACCGAAAGATTTGACGCCGGAACAAAAGGCCGTTCTGCAGTTTTGAAAGTTGCTGTTGCAATGGTATCACGTAAATATACCGGGCCTGTTGTTCCGTTGTATTCCATAAATGCGAAATGATATGTTGTATCGGGCTCAAGACCGGTGAGGTTGAAATTATCACCTGTGCCGGAGTACAAAGCATAGTTTCCATTACCAAAATGAAAACCATTTCCAAAATTGGAACTTGTGGATGGTGAAAACAGATCATCAGGGTATTCATTTACTTCCTGCCCCTTGCGTCCTATAACAAGTCTTCTGTCTCCATTGCCACGTGTCCAGGTGAGTTGCATACGGTTACCTGTAACATTGTTGGCAAAAACATTGGAGGTTGGTACCGTTGGAGGAAACAGCGTAGAGCGGCTACCTGTGGCCACAATTTCAGGATTCTGATAAAATGATGTAGCTCCCGAGCCGTTAAATTCAACAATGGCAACGTGGTAAGTGGTTTGTGGCTGCAAACCCAGAATATTTGAAGCAGAACCGGTACCGGAGTAGATAACATAATTTCCATCGCCCAGGTGAGCACCGTTGCCAAATGTAGAACTTGCATTGTAAGAATTGCCATCAACAGGCCAGGCATTCACCGGGCTTCCCTCACGTGCAATAATCATCCGGGAAGTTCCATCTCCCGTTGTAAAACTAACCCTGAAACGATGACCCTGTATATTTGAATAAGAAAGATTAGAAGCCGGAATTTCCGGAGGCCCACCCACAGCAACCTGCCCGGTAAGAGGATCCACTCTTCTGTAAACCGGTCCGGTGCTTCCGTTATACTCCAGAATAGCCACATGATACTCTCCCGGTGGAATATTCGTAACATTAACTGTACTCGCATTACCCCTGTAAACAATTCTTGAGGAGCCGATGGATGGTGAGTTGGGATAATTACTGCTTGAATTATAGGAGACCAGGTCAACCGGCAGATCTTCAACGGGTTGCTCCGGTCTAATAAGAACAATACGGCCACTACCGTTTCCGGGTGTCCAGTTGATCCTCAAAGAATTTGGAGTTATATCGGTAAAACTGAGTTCACTGGCCTGAACTTCGGGTGGAAACAATGTGGACCTGCTACCCGTTAGGGCTGAATCGGGTACCATGTATAAACGATTCTCTCCGGTACCATTGTATTCTATTATGGCAAAATGATAGGTTGTTTCCGAAACCAGGCCAGTAACAGAAGTAGAACCACTGGTACTGTTCTGAATCACAAAATTCCCATCGCCTAAATCATGACCATTACCAAATGTTGTGCTTGCATTATAGGAAATATTATTTTGCGGAAAAGCATTTACCGGCGCCCCTTGCCGGGCAATTACTATTCTGCCGATGCCATTACCTGTAGTGTAATTTAGAGTCATACGATTACCCTGCACATTGGAATAACTTAAATTGGTTGGAGGCACCGTGGGTGCTCCTATTGTAGTGAAATTTCCAATTCCCGGATTATTTTGATTATATACAGGACCTGTTGAACCATTATACTCAAAAACAGCAAAATGGTATTCAGTGTCCGGTTGCAGGCCGGATAAGTTGAAGCCTGTTCCTGTGCCCCTGTACACAATCCTTGAGTTTCCAAGTGTAGGTGCATTATTGAAATTACTGCTTGAAGAGTAACTTACAAGATTCAATGGAATATCTTCCACAGGGGCACCTGCCCGGGCAAGTACTATTCTTCCCGAACCGTTACCGGCGGTAAAAGCAACTGTGGCACTACTTCCTGTAATATTTGTAAACTCGAAATTTCCTCCTTGCGCAGTAGGTGCAGATAATGTTACTGCTTGCCCTGTTAAAACATGCTCCGGATCGGTAAGGTACCATGTGTTATTATCTGTACCGTTAAATTCAAAAACAGCATAATGATAAACTGTTGATGGTGTAAGATTGGTTATGCCCCTGGATGAACCGGTGATTCTCCCCACAACAAAAGTATTATTGCCAAGGTCATCACCCTGTCCGAAATTGGCATTTGCATTATAATCAAGCCCATCCTGTGGTGTCCATTCAACAGGTTCATCCTGCCTTACTACAATAAGACGCCGTGTGCCGTCACCTGAGGTAAATCCTAGTGTAAAGCGGTTTCCCTGGATATTGCTTATGCTTGCATTTGTGCTTCCAACAGTGGGTGAGGTAGAAGTCATAAATGAATCTACCAGTGCCGTACCATAAGAATACACAGGAAAGTTTACTCCGTTATATTCAAGTATACGTGTATAATACCATGTATTGGGTTGCAGACTGGTAATGTTTACGGAGTTTTGTGTACCGGCTACAATAGCCCTTCCACCGCCTACTGCAGAGCCATTGCCAAAACTGGAACTACCATTATAACTCTGATATAGTTCCGGCTCACCGGGGATGGCTCCCTGCCTGAGAATTACAAGGTTACGGTTACCGTCACCTCTTACCCATGACATGCTTGCGCGGTTACCGAATATATTTAATACCTCAAGGCTGTCAGGACCAATAAGAGGTGCTGAAAGCGTTGTACCACTGCCTGATAGCACATCTTCAGTGTTGTATTGGGTTTGAAAATCTGTTCCATTGTATTCAAAAATTCTGAAATAATAAGTAGAAGCACTGTCGAGATTGGTTACCGTAACATTTGTACCGGTACCCTTATACACAACAAAATTACCGGGACCAATCTGGTCACCCATTCCAAAGGAATTATTGGCATTATAATCAGTACCATCAACAGGTATTCCGCTGCCATAAAAGTCTGACACATCGCTGGCAAGTACAATTCTTCTTTCACCATTACCTCTGGTCCAGCCTACTCTAAAGCGATTACCTTCAATGTTACTTATTGTAAAATTTGTAGCACCTTGATTAGGTGGCTGCGCTCGTAATTCTCTTGTTAATGAACCGGTAATGAGCATAAGCTTAATCAGCGCAAAAACCAGCATAAATTTAAATGGGTAAAAATCAGTTTTCATCAGATTACATAGTTTATTAAACAAATATTTTAATTGAAATTACAAATTATTAATAACTTATCCAACAATAATCGACATAATTAACTTTTTCGTCTAAATTAAGTCAACCTTTAGAGATTGGTTTCAACATTAGGTGATTAGTACACTTTTGAAAAAACGAGGATATCATGTCTGTTTATTATATACAAGAAAAACCAAAAATTGGCTCATGAAGCAAAATGATTTATTACAGTTATCAAAACACAATGATTTTTAGAGTATGTTATTGGAAATACGAAAAAAAAAGTACATTTTTGCGCAGCCAATCAAAAAAAGTCAACTATGTCAAAAGATACCGAGAACAATAAGAACAATCCGGTGAACGATGCTTCAGCCGGCCAAAACGACCAGCAACCCGAGCCTGCAAAGGGATTTCTGGGCTGGGTAGAACGAATGGGAAACAAACTCCCCCACCCTTTCTGGATGTTTGTGTGGATATGCATCTTTATCATTGTACTAAGTGCCATAACCAGCTATTTAAACCTAAGTGCCATTGATCCCGGTCGCGGTGAAAGTGTGTATGCACGTAATCTTGTTTCGGGTGAAGGATTGAGATGGTTTGTCCAGGAGGTGGTTACCAACTTTGCGCACTTTGCTCCCTTCGGGCTGGTACTGGTAATGCTCATGGGTGTTTCCATTGCCGAACAGAGTGGGCTGCTGGCAGTTGCTCTCCGTAATGTGGCCTTTGCAGTGCCCAAGCAAATTGTAATGCCTGTTATATTTATTATCGGAGCATGTGGAAACATTGGTTCTGATGCAGGAATTGTAATTGTTCCTCCTATTGCTGCATTGATCTTCTCCAAAATGGGTTTACACCCCATTGCAGGTCTGATAGCGGGTTATGCGGGTGCTACTGCCGGTTTTACAGCTAACTTTTTCATTGCAGGTACCGATGTTATGCTTGCCGGAATCAGTACGCAGGTAGCTTCAGGAATAAATGGAGGCATTGAAGTGAGTGCCACAGCCAACTGGTATTTCATGATTGCATCCACCATTATGCTGGGATTAGGGGGTGCTTTTATCGTAAGAAGATTTACCATACCCCGCACCAAAAATTTTGCCGGAGCCAATATGTTGGACGAGGCAGAGCTTGAACAAAATAAAGGAATGACAGAAGAGGAAAGAATTGGGCTGAAACGTGCCGGTATATCTCTTCTCATATATGTTGCACTGATTGCCTTATTGGTGGTACCTTCATGGGGGCCGTTGCGTGATCCGGACACAGGACTCATTGTTCCTTCACCTTTTCTGCGCGGACTTGTTCCCATTTTGTTCTTCTTCTTTGCTATTCCGGGTTATTATTATGGAAAAGCTACAGGTACCATTACAAAAGCAGATGACCTTTTAAAACATATGGAGTTCGGGATGAAAGGCCTGTCGGGTTATATAGTTCTGATGTTGATTGTTGCACAATTTATTGAATTGTTTACCTGGTCAAATCTTGATAAGATACTTGCCATTAACGGTGCAGAGTTTTTGCGTACCACCGGCCTTACAGGTCCGGTTTTGTTTACCGTGTACATGATCATAGTTGCACTGTTAAATATATTCCTTGGAAGCGGGTCGGCCAAGTGGGCCATCTTTGCACCCATATTTGTTCCCATGCTGGCACAGCTCAATTACAGCCCTGCATTTGTACAGCTCATGTATCGCGTGGGAGATTCCATTACCAACTGCGTAACCCCGTTGTATGTGTATTTCCCATTGCTTTTAGGTTGGATACATAAATACGATAAACGGGTGGGTATTGGCACGGTAGTTTCTCTGCTTATACCCTATGCCGTGATCCTGTTCATCATGTGGGTGGTACTGTTATTTGTATGGTACGGACTGAATCTGCCCATAGGTGTGGGTGAAGGTATTTACATAAACTAAAAAAAATGAGTTTTGAAAAACCACCGGTATAAGACTTTTCTGAGTCACCGGTGGTTTTTTGTTTCCAGGCTGGCTTCTATGCATTTATCTATATATAAAAATTAAAAACTATCTTTACGGCCTGAATTTTATTAATACATTACAGCAATGTATCAAAGAAAAATCAATTTATTCACTTTAATCGCGGTTATTACGATGACGATAGTTAGTTGCCAGATTACGGGCAAACAAGAACTTACCGATGGTTATCCCGTGTATCACGGCGATGATCTGGGTGTGCATTATTCGCCGGAAAAAACCACCTTCAGGGTATGGGCTCCTTCCGCCGAAGCAATTACAGTTAGAATTTATGATCAGGGTCACGAAGGCAACAGGCTTGAAGCCCTGCAAATGGAAAAGGATGTAAACGGAACCTGGCTCCTGGAGCTGGAAGGCGACTGGAAAGATAAGTATTACACCTACCAGTCCCAAATTGAAGGAGAACTGAAACTGGAAGTTCCCGATCCCTATGCCCGCGCAGTTGGTGTAAACGGAAACCGTGGTATGATAGTCGACCTGACATCCACCAATCCGGAAGGTTGGGAAATTGATGACCGGCCTGAATTAGAAAGCTTTGCAGATATAGTTATCTGGGAAATCCACATGAGAGATTTTTCAATTCATCCCAGCTCAGGTATTGAAAACCGTGGAAAATATCTTGCTTTCACCGAAACCGGGACACGCAGCCCCGAAGGACATAAAACAGGAATTGATCACCTTGTGGAGCTGGGAATTACCCACGTGCATCTGTTGCCGGTTTACGACTTTTATACTATTGACGAAACCCGTCTGGATGAACCACAGTTCAACTGGGGTTATGACCCGAAAAACTATAATGCACCTCAGGGTTCATATTCCACTGATCCGTATGATGGAAATGTGCGCATCCGTGAGTTCAAAAAAATGGTTCAGGCACTCCACAATAATGGCATAAGGGTTATCATGGATGTTGTATATAACCATATGTACAGCGCCCGAACTTCTGCTTTTGAAAACCTGGTTCCTGGATATTATTTCCGCATGAATCCCGACGGAACTTTTTCTGATGGATCGGCCTGCGGCAATGAAACCGCTTCGGAAAAAGCCATGATGCGCAAGTTTATGATTGAGTCGGTAAAATACTGGGCACAGGAATACCGTATTGATGGCTTCCGTTTCGACCTCATGGGATTGCACGACATCGAAACCATGAACCTGATCAGGGAAGAACTTCATGCCATTGACCCCACTATTTTCCTTTACGGAGAAGGCTGGACAGCCGGAGATACTCCGCTGCCCGAGCATGACCGTGCCATTAAGGTTCATGCCGAAAGGTTAAACGGCGTTGCTGTTTTCAGCGATGACATCCGCGATGCCATCCGTGGACCTTGGTGGGATAATGATGCACCGGGATTTATGGCCGGACAGCACGGACTGGAAGAAAGCATAAAATTTGGTGTTATTGCATCAACCCGGCATCCGCAGATCAATTATTCAGCTGTTAATTATTCGGATGCACCCTACGCTGCCAATCCGTTGCAAACCATAACCTATGTTACCTGCCATGACAATCCTTGTCTGTGGGATAAAATTGAGTATACCTGTATCGATTGCACCAAAGAAGAAATGCTCGATATGCAGAAGTTTGCCAATGCAATAGTGCTTACATCCCAAGGTGTTCCGCTGCTGCATGCCGGTGAAGAAATCGTGCGCACCAAATTTGGTGAGCATAACAGCTACAACCTGCCCGATTCCATTAATCAGCTGGTATGGCACAACAAACATACATACAGGGATGTGTTTGACTATTATAAAGATTTGATTACCCTTCGTAAAAACCATCCTGCTTTCCGCATGTCAACCACAGAAATGGTTCAGCAACATCTAAGGTTTTTTGATATACATCAACCGCTTCTCGTTGGTTTTCACATTGGTGACCACGCAAATGGCGACAAATGGAAAGACATCCTGGTGTTCTACAATGCCAATGCTCACGATGTGGAAGTTGATCTTCCCGAAGGCGAATGGGTCATTGTAGCCACCAAATATTCCATTGAAGAAACAGGCTCAACCGTTGATGGGTACAATCAAATTCAGAAAGGTAAAACCAGTATCCCTGACAGATCTAT
>REDJ01000018.1 GCA_007693555.1 Bacteroidota bacterium | reverse complement strand
GAAGTAAAGGCTTACTGGGACCATTACCTTTCTCACGTAAAAGTGAAAACCCCCAATGAAAGTTTTAACCTGATGCTCAATGTATGGAACCAATACCAGTCGGCAGTTACCTTTGATATGGCCCGCAACTCGGGTTATTACCACGGCGGTCTGCTGTTCGGCACCGGTATGCGCGACCAGTTTCAGGACATACTGGGGATGGTTATTGTGGATCCAAAACGTGTTCGCGATCGCATGTTGAATGCGCTCAGGTTCCAGTTTGCCGATGGTTCCACCCTGCACAACTTCTTCAAACTCACCGACCATGGCGAGCGCACCCACCATTCCGACACCCCCCTTTGGATCCCCTTCGGACTGATAGAATACATCAATGAAACGCACGATTTCAGCATCCTTGATGAAGTGGTTCCTTTTTATGATGAAGGCAAAGCCACTGTTTATGAGCATATGGTACTGGCCCTGGATTTCGCCATCAGCGATTGCTCCGAAAGGAGACTGCCACTCATCCGCAAGGGCGACTGGAACGACACCCTTGACCATATAGGCCCCAAGGGCAAAGGCGAAACCATCTGGGGTGCTTTTTTCCTTTGCTATGTGCTTGACAAAACTTTCGAACTGCTGGAACACAAAAAAGACAGCGCTGTTAAAAACCGCTGGGAAAGAGCTTATAACCAGATAGCGGCCGTGGTGAACGACATTGCCTGGGATGGCAAATGGTATGTCCGCGCTTTCCGCGACAATGGTCAGGTGGTGGGCTCCGAAAGCATGAAGCAGGGCAAGATATTCCTGAACACACAGTCGTGGTCAGTAATTTCTAAAGTTGCGGGTAAGGAACGTGCCGACAGCGCACTGAAAAGCTGTTTAGAACACCTGGAAAACAAAACCGGGATGCAGATCTGCTGGCCGGCCTATCGCGAAGTGGAAGACAATATCGGGCTTATATCCCGCTGTGTACCCGGTAAAAAAGAAAACGGTGCCGTGTTCAACCATGCATCAAGCTGGTTTGTGCTGGCGGGTATCATGAACGGCCAGGTAGAAGATGCCTTCCGCATTTATAACAAAATGATGCCCGTAAACTCATCCAATTCTGTGGGCATCGACAACTACGAAACAGAACCCTACGTTTATTCTGAATATGTAACCAGCAAAGAGCACGAAACCGAAGGCCAGGCATCGCACTCATGGCTCACCGGTTCATCGGTATGGATGTACCGCATCGGGCTTGACTGGATATTGGGATTGCGCACTTCACTGCTGGGAATTAAAATTGATCCCAGCATCCCAAAGGATTGGGATAAAGTGCAGGTTACAAGAAAATACCGTGGCAAAACCCTGAACATAACCATCGACAACTCTGCAGGTGTAAACCATGGTGTAGAAAAACAAACCATCAATGGCAAAGAATTTATCGGCGATTGGATTGATGTGGAGAAGTTTGATGAGGGTGAGTTGGAGGTGAAGGTTATTATGGGTTAATTTAATCACTGGGGAGACGGAGAGAGGCAGAGATTTATTCATTTATATTTTTCTCTGCGCCTTCGCGTCTCCGCAGTAAAAGCATTTGGCAAAATGAAAGCTATCTTTATCGGCGATTCCATCACAGAAGGCTTTGACCTGGAGAAACACTTCCCGGGCAGAGAATTTATAAACCATGGTATTTCGGGCTTCAGTTCGGCAGAAGTGCTGGATGCCATTCATGCAGGTTGGTTTAAAAATCAGGCCGATGTGGTATTCCTTTGTGTTGGCACCAATGATCTGGCAAGGGATTACGATGAAGCCGAAACCATGGAAAACATCAGGAAACTGGTGGGCAAGATACGGGAGTTTTCCCCGGAAGGGGTAAAAATTTATCTGACTTCACTGTTTCCCACCCGCCACAATCCACCCAGGAAAAACCCGGTGATCAATCAGCTGAACCTTGAAATCCACAAGCTGGCTGTGGAAGAAAACATCCAATATCTGCATCTCAATCCCTTTTTCAAAGATGAAAACGGGCAATTGAAGAGAGTGTTTACTGAGGATGGGTTGCATTTAAATGACCTGGCTTACTCAATTTGGAAAGAAAAAATTATTAATCTGAAGTAAAAGCTTGAATCTGCAAATATTGACAGTATATGTCCCAAAATAGAAATAAAAAATTACATTTGATATGCTACTTTTATTGATATATAAAAAAACAAGACCATGAAAAAATTTACAATTACAAGAATTTTGATGCTTTTGGGTTTATTTCTCATAAGCAGCGGCATTCATTCCACAAACAAAGAGAGCATTTTTGATAACATATTTACAGTAATGGAGAGAACTTCTTCTGCCGGTAATCTACCAGGCATTATTGATAATGCAGGAGCCAACAGAGGGGCTGGATTCAATGGAAGATATGTTTTTGTCGCATCCCGCCAGAGCGGCGACTATGTGTATTACTGGGATGTGACCAATCCTGATGCTCCTGTACAGGAATTAAATATAAGCGGAATTGGTGGTGGAACATTTACACTTGCTGATTTGACAGCTATTGGAAATCACGTTTTTGCCAGTAATATGGTAATGCCTGGCATCTTTAAAATTTATCACTGGAATGGCATTGGTGCCCAGCCATCCGTTTTGATTGAATATGATTCAGGTACTGCAAGGCTAGGTGATGCTTTTACTGTAATGGGTGACCCGGATGATTTTGCCATGATCATTGTTAGCCAGCATGGTGGAAAATCATTTTATGTCTGGGCAATGGAAAACGGGGAGTTGAATTTTGACGAACCTCTGGTCGTTACCATTGACGATCTGCCTGCTAACGCTAACTTCAGCAGAGTGACCTTACCGGATGGAGAAGATGAGTTTCCTGTTGTCAGTGGTCCTGCCGGTGTGTTTGTTTTAGGTGAAGATGAGGATATCATTCTGACTATTGAGCAGAGTTTTTTCCCGGGCTGGCCCATGTATGTAAATATTTTTGCATACGAGGGAGGCAGGTACTTTGCATTTATGCATGTAAAAGACAATCCGGCTGCCAATGTAATGTATGTACTTGACATTACTGAAGGCGAAGATGTCCTTGAAGCATTGCAAATTCTTAAAAACGGGACTTTTGCTGCAAAAGTTTTACACTCACACGATATGGGTTCTATCGCCAACGGTAATGCAAGCGTAAGCATGGATGTGGTAATCGATTCATTCGGCAACCTATGGCTGATGGGCTTTGCTGCCGGAAACGGATTTGTAGTGCAGCGCATTGGTGATGCAGGTCCTGACGGTTTATTATTACCTTTTATGGAAACCTTTGATGGTGAAGGCGAAGACACCCCTGACACATGGTTACCCGAAGGCTGGATAAGCTTTACACTGGATGATGATGGTGAAGAATTCAACTGGTACTGGTCACCGGGACCTTCGGCCAACCCCAATGGCCAGATGCGCTCACAATCTGCCTACCAGGATGACGGCACATGGTATGTGCTGAATCCCGATAACTGGCTGGTTACTCCTCAGATTTACATGAGCGAGATCAGTGGAGACGAGATCATTGAATTATCCTTCAAAATCGGCACAGGTGCTCAAACTCCTGGCTTTAAAC
>REDJ01000019.1 GCA_007693555.1 Bacteroidota bacterium | reverse complement strand
GTCGTCAGGGAGAGTTTGGATTAATCCAGATTTTTCATTATTCGATGTTTTTGACGCAACGGACGCTGACCCCAAGTCTCTTAGTAGGGCTGAAGCGGTAAACACTTCCGCTGCCGCTCCACATGTACCTGAGCCACGCACTGGCACTGTGGAACTCAGTAGCGCTCCACCAGCGGCCATAGATGCCGACATTGCCGTAACCGCCAGAGCTGTAGCGGCGACCACCAGGAAGGGCAGAAAACCCGAACTTATCTAAACCGTAGTTTGTGTCATGCGAGTTCCAGCGGGGATGTTCAGAAGTATTGCATTCACCCCCCTGTGGGGAATTTACTTGACGGCAAGATTTAAGTGCATTAGCCGCCCAATTGGGGTTATCCTTTTCGTTTGGATAACCTTGGTCAGCAACATAATTAACCAACTGCGTCCAGTCATCATCACTGGGAACGCTCCAGCCGCCAATTGGACATAAGCCCCTGGAATCATCAACGGCATACCAATTATATAGAGCACCATAGGCTTCGAGTACCTCTTCATCCGAATTGAGTCCAACAATGTCACCATGGAGATAAACCGCATAAGCACCGCTGGTAGTGCTTCCCCATTCTGAATTACTCAAACCCGTGGGAATGCCATCACCATTGCTGTACCTGGTTACCCGCAAGTTCTCTGCCATCCATTCCTGGTTACCAATAATCACCGTCAAGTATTCGTTACCATCAATATCTGTAACGCCATCACCGTAAATTATACCCGGGTCATCATATACATCAACTGAAAGCACGCTTGCTTCTCCCATCCCACAATTATTCTCCGCTTTTACAGAAATATCACCCCCATCACTGCCGGCATCCACTGTTATGGCATGACTGCCCTGCCCATAAGTGATCTCCCAACCATCAGGAACACTCCATTGATAAGTCAGGCCTTCAACGCCTTCCACCTCATAGACCAATCCTGTTGTATGCGCCGGCACATAATCTTCTCCTGAAATTTCTGAAGGTTGTTCAGGTGGTGTGTTGGCAATATCAAACAGGTACTCTGTGCTGGATTCAGGGGCATCATTGATAACATCATAATCCATGTTTCCCGAAAAATCAGTTACAAAGCCCGTGAACCTCAGATTATCTCCAGGATTAAAATTAAAGTCAGTGGATTTGGGTGTCGCTTTTGGCAAATCATCTGCGCTTGCCCCAAGGAATCTTATTTCTGAAACGGCAGTTCCTGCTACACCCATTTGCAGCATGATCCGTTTTTCAATATGATTGTTGGAGGTTACAGTTAAAATGTAGGTCTTCTCCACTCCGGCAGAAAATGAAAACCGGTGCATGCCTTCTTCCAGTTTATCTTCATGCCTGGCAACGGTGCGCCCTTTTAAATCATATACATTCAAAGCGACCACATCGGGTGTGGCCAAATACACATCAATGTAAGTCAGGGCCGAAAAAGGATTTGGATAATTTTGCGATACATAAAGGTTACCAAAGCCCCCTTCAATGATACCAATATTTGTTATCACCAGAAACAGAACCGTATCAGGGTAGTAAAGAACTTTTGACCCTCCCTGGCTTAGGTTTTCAATAAAAATGCTGTCCAGCTGCGCATAGGAGCAGGTGTGATTTGCAGTAAAACGTAAGGTAATTCCTTCGTCTTGCGCATTTATGTTAGTTACAACAAAAATAAACAAAAGAAAAATTGTAAGTTTTTTCATAGTGTGTGTTGTTTTGAGATAATTAGGTTTTTTTGTGTTGAATTAAAATGGAATTTACAACTCAAAGCAAGGTAATCTAACGGGGTTTATTGAAAAAAGACAAACGTATTCAGTATATTGACTTTGGCATATGGATCAATAGGACAAATCTCCCCGTTAAAAAAAATCCAAACAATACCATGGTCATGGTATTTTATATGTTATTCTTTTTCAAGACTTTTGTAAAGTTAAAAGCTCTATTACAAACATTTTATCAGATTTAAAGAAAATTTACGTCCATGACAGCATACACCTTCAAGCCCGTTAACTGGTATTGGCGAAAACACTCAAAAAAATTGTTATACCCAGCTTTGATAGTCCTTGGCCTGCTTATTTATTTTGCCATGACGATTCTTTTTGAAAAAGAAGACCCCACTGCAGTTGCTGAACAAAAAGCTATCGAGGAAAAGGCAAACAAAAACCAGCAATATCTTGAAAAGGCAATTAGTTTGGTTCACTCAAACCCTGACAGCTCGAAGATAATATCGCAAGAAAGGATCAGGGCTCTTCAAGGATCTGGCAGAAAAAGGGAAATGATTCCTTTCTATAACTTATTGGGGGTTTTATATACTTATCAGTCAGAATACAACCAAGCAATACAAAACCTTCATCGGGCACTGGAGCTATCCTATGAGGAAAAAGAATTAATCTACACGGCTCATGCTTATCAAAATATTGGGCTTGTCAATTACTTTATCAACAAATACCGGGACGCTGTTGACTATTTTTTAATGGCCATTGACTTGTATGAACAAACAAATAACAGGGCAAGTCTTCTTACTGCAAAAAACAATTTGGGAGCTGTTTACCTTGAAATTGATGATTTGGAAAAGGCAAATGCTTATTTCCATGAAGCTTATAAAGGCTTTGAAGAAATGAATCATGAACGGATATCTTCTGTTGCCAATCATAAAGCAAAATATTTCCTGAAAATGAATATGCCAGACTCGGCCTCATTTTATTTCGAGAAAGCTATTGAGATTGCTAAAGAATTTGACAACAATTATGGGCTTAGCATCGTGTATTATGATAAAGGAAATTATTTTGTTGAAACAGGGGATTATCCAACAGCGATCTTAAATTATCAGAAAAGTGATTCCCTGGCTCAAAAGTTTGGCTTTACGCTCCAAAACTGCTACGCCCTGCTGGGCTTATCTAATACATATTTGGCGCAAGGGAATACTGAATACGCCTTATATTTTGCAAATCAAGCATCCGAATTTGCCGATAAACTCCAAAATGAAAAAGTTTTTTACCGCGTCAATGAAACTTTTTCAAGGATTTTTGAACGCCAAGGAAATATACAAGAAGCCTTCAAATATCTTAATTATGCCAAAAAAAACAAGTCAATTTTTTCAGATCAGGCCGAAATTTCCCAGGTATATAATGTTGAGATTGACCAGTTGACCCGGCAAGTAGAGCTAAAGGAGCTGGAGATGGAGAGAAAGGAACTGTTGCTCAGCAAAAGAAAAAACACCATGTACCTGATATTGGTGGCTTCCCTTTCTTTACTAATTATATTGTCACTTTTATATTATTTTTATATAAACAAGGTAAAACAGGCTCAAAAAGAAAAACTTCATCAAAACAAGATCAGGCATTCTTTTGAAAAGAACCGGGCGGTTATGGAGGCTGAAATCAATGAAAGGAAACGGCTGGGCTCTGATTTACATGACGGTATAGGCACCTTGCTTTCACTTACCAAACTAAATATGACCAACATTCTGGACAAATATGACCTGCAAAAAGAAAAGAGAAACACCTTGCTTGTTAACTCCGTTACTAACATAGATGAGGTAATCAATGAGGTCAAAAACATCTCCAACAATATGACCCCT
>REDJ01000076.1 GCA_007693555.1 Bacteroidota bacterium | reverse complement strand
CAGAAAGTGCACTTTATGCAAGGGTGTTTACCGAAGGTATGCTGGGAATAGAACCCACGGGGTTAAATTCGTTTAATATCAAGCCTCAGTTGCCAACCGCATGGGAGGAGGTAAGCTTGTATAGCTGTCATTTACTTGGCCGGAATCTCGATTTTATATTCAAAAGTACTGGTAATGTAGTAAATGTTGAGATATATGAAGGCAATAGAATGCTTTTGACACGGGATTTACCTATGGGAAAAGAGAAAGAGATTGTGCTTAATTGAAAAACCACAATAAAACTGGCCATCATGAAAAAATATCTGCGATTACTGTATTACTTGGCATTTATCTCACTTTTAGCCTCATGCATGGTGCTCAAAAGTACGGTACCGGAAAAACTTACTTCCTATGTTGATCCCTTTATAGGTACTGCCTCATCAGATTATACTATTGCGGGGCTAGGTGGAACGGGTAATGTATTTCCCGGAGCAGTCGTACCGTGGGGAATGATCTCTCCAAGTCCGCGGAATAGTATAGATGTAAACATCTGGGGACATCTGGGGGATGCAATTGCAGGATATTTGCACAACGAGAAATATATGTACGGTTTCGATCAAATGCATTTAAGTGGAGTGGGATGTAATGGTCTTGGCAATATACTAATAGTGCCATCACATAAAGTTTCGCACAATATTTATGACCATAAAAGTGAATATTCCAAGCAGAAAGCAAAACCCGGATATTATAGTGTTTATTTAAACGATCATGAAATAAAGGCTGAAATGACTGCCACAACGCGCACATCTTTAATGCGTTTTACCAGCGAAAATCCTTCTGAATCATTGGTGATCACTACAGATATGTATTACAACCTTCGCCCTGCCATTGATGCTGAAGTTACAATTGTAAGTAATTCTGAAATTGAAGGCTATAATAAAAGTGGGGAATTTTGTGGAGCAGGAAACCAGGAAACAGTTTATTTCGTGATGCAGTTTAGCGAAGAAGCGATTAGTTATGGCACCTACAATGATACAATAATCAGCGAAGGTTCAAATTATTCTTTAGGCAATAAATCAGGAGCTTACATGATCTTTTCGCCTGAAAAAAACAAACAGGTAATGGTGAAAATTGGTGTATCCTATGTAAGCGTTGCAAATGCCAGATTAAATTTGGGAACCGAACAACAGGGTTTTGATTTTGATAAGGTATATCTGGCTGCTGATAGAAAATGGGAAGATGTATTATCCAGGGTCTTAGTTGAAGGAGGTGATGAAAGAAGAAAAAGAATATTTTATACAGCTATGTATCATGCTCTTCTCCATCCCAATGTATTTAACGATGTGAATGGTGAATATTTAGCCATGGAAACGAAGGAGGTCATGAAATTAACAGGTAGCCAGAAAAATCAGTATACAGTTTTCTCGCTTTGGGATACATATAGAAATGTACACTCTTTCTTAAGTCTGTTATACCCTGAACAACAACTTGACATGGTTCGCTCTATGGTCAACATGGCTCAATCCTCGGGGTTTTTACCCAAATGGGAGATCGCCGCAAATGAAACCTATATTATGGTTGGCGATCCGGCTGTACCCGTTGTTGTTGAAACATATCTAAAAGGATTAACAGATTTTGATATTGACACAGCTTATAAATACATGCTGCGGTCTGCCCTCGATACCATTGACAACCCAATACGACCCGGATTAGCCGATTATATTAAGTATGGATATATTCCTTTTGACACAGATGTTAGATTGAATGGTTCTACAGCTACTTCACTGGAGTACTATTATGCTGATTATGCGATTGCTCAGTTGGCAAAAAAATTGGGGAAAACCAACGACTATGAGAAATTTTTAGAGCGCTCATACGGGTACAAACATTTTTATGACCCCGAAACTAATTTTTTGCGCACTAAATATAAAGATGGCAGTTTTATTACACCATTTGACCCATTAACAATGTATGGCGATCATGAAGAAGCCGAGATGGGCGGTTTATGGGCGTCGGGTGCGCCCGGATTGATAGAAGGCAACTTCTGGCAATATACATTTATGGTAAATCATGATATTGAGGGATTGATAGAATTGATGGGTAAAGATATGTTTTTGAAAAGATTATTACAATCATTCGAATCTGATGAACGATTTGTGATGACCAATGAACCCCCTATGGCATATCCATTTTTGTTTAATTATCTGGAAGGAGAAGAATGGAGAACGCAGCAAATGGCTCTGGAAACACTTGATAAGTACTTTACCGATTCGCCAGGTGGTTTGCCCGGTAATGATGATGCCGGCACGATATCATGTTGGGCCATTTTTACTTCATTAGGATTCTATCCGGTTAATACAATAACCGGAGATTATGCTCTTTCTACTCCGGTATTTGATAGGATAACCCTTAAAATAGATTCAAATTTTTATCCCGGCAACCAATTTGTTATCCAAACAAATAGAAACTCACCGGAAAGCGTTTTTATTGAATCGAAATTATTAAATAGCAGACCATTTACCCCATATTTTATTTCTCATGATGACATAGTTTCAGGTGGTAAGCTAATTATGGTTTCAGGCGAATGAAAAATAGTAAATCCGGTGCTTAATGTCCACTTCGACTAAGTATATCAATATGAAAACTGCAAAAAAAACACCTGTGTATTTCAAAGCATTCTTTATATTTATTTTTGCCAGCATGGCCATGCTGGCGTGCAACAATAGCAAAGACCGCTTCGCCAATCCCTTTGAAAAAGGTCAGCTCATCACCCTCAAAAAATCGATTTTGAAAGACAAGATCATGAGTGGCTGGGCCGGACAGCTCATTGGTTGCACCTATGGCGGAACCACAGAGTTTCAGTGGAACGGCACCATGATCGGCGATCAAGTGACCATTCCCTGGGACGAATACCAGATGGAATTCTGGTACGACAACTCACCTGGTTTATATGATGATGTGTATATGGACCTCACCTTTGTGCAGGTATTTGAAGAACATGGTCTGGATGCATCTGCCGAACTGCATGTACTGGCCTTTGCACATGCGGGCTATCCATTGTGGCATGCCAACCAGGCTGCCCGCTATAACATCCTTCAGGGAATTATGCCTCCCGCTGCAGGCAACTGGAAAAACAACCCACATGCCGACGATATCGATTTACAGATCGAAGCTGATTTTTCAGGATTGATGTCTCCCGGAATGATCAACGCTTCATCCGAAATTGCCAATAAAATTAACATCTGTATTTATGGCGATTTCACTGAGACATCGGTAATGCCGACAAATTTCCTGCGTCGCAAAACTGATATTTACTGGAATTACAACCTGCCCGAGGCTGAACATGAGATAAAACTGGTTCTGCGTGACCTTCCCCCGGGATACCAGGTGAACATTACCGCCCTGATAGTTTATTCAGATACCGATTCGGGGCCGCAAACCTATTTTTGAACCCAAAACCAACACAAAATGAAAAAACCCGCAATTACCATCATCACCCTCCTGGCCATCCTTATTTCCTGCCAGATGCAACCTTCAACTGAAAAACCCACCGACCAGGAACGTATTCGAACGATCATCCTCACCGACATGACCCACGACGATGGCAATTCGCTCATCAGGTATCTTT
>REDJ01000143.1 GCA_007693555.1 Bacteroidota bacterium | reverse complement strand
TAAAGTTACAGTTTTTTATCTATAACTTAGTCCGGTGATTTAAGGGGCCATTACAAATGCTGAAAATTTCAATGCCTTATTCTGTATATTCCTTTTGCATATTCTATATTTGAGAGAATCATAAATTGGTTTCTGAAGTTATTTCTTGCTAAACATCTAAGAAAAATTTGAATGAACTGCTGCATCGAATATTCTTATGCCTTCACTGCTTTATGAAAGCATTAACAGATAAATAAGAATGTAAATTAGAGGCAGTTTTCAAAAAACGCTTCAATAACCTCACTGATTCAACCATTCCTTAAAACGCGAAGTGCGGTCTGTGCTTACAATTACGTCTTCAGGAGGTGTCGGCTTTACCGGGAGTTTTACCCTAGAGCGTGACCAGATGTATTTTGGGTTATGTTTTCGGAAGCATGGGCAGAAAGTACAAAGTGTAAAATACAAATATTCAGAATAAAGAATTTCATGGTATGGGCTATTAAAAACAACAATAGTAATATCCGGAAACAAAATTATTGCTGTGAAACCGCCATTACAATAATGAAATGCTGGATGGATATTTTTGTGTACTGAAGGGGTTAAAGAATTTTTCGGGTGGGTTTAAAGTGTTTTCGGATTAATATCCGGATTGCTTGTTTACACATACATGAACACAATGAAGATTCCTTAGAACTGGATCAATAGAACTAATTCCTGAAGAACTTTTTCTTAAAAACTCCTGATCTTCATATCTGATGCGTCAATAAAAACAATGCCTCTGCCCCTGGTGGCTGCAATTACTTCTATTTTTCTATCTTCCCTTGGTCGAAGCAAAATGGTATTTACCGGAACTCTGATATTGGTTATCATTTGGCTGAATTGAGCCATTACAATAATACGTCCTCGTGTATTTGCTATTACAAAAACAGGATCCATCGTTGAGTGGTTAATGCTTGTAATCCAATGTCTCATGACGCGTGGTGACCTTGCCATTTGCACATTACCCATTCCTGTTATCCTCCAGGTGTAATATCTTCCATCATCGCCAACTGTGATGAATGATTGGCCATGATGCAAAAAAGCCACATCTCTGATAAAGAAATTGAGGTCTTCCATAACACGACGAGGTTTTTTAGTTTTCATATCAATAACTGCTATCTTTCCATCGGCACCGGCAGATATCAACCATCTCCCATCAGGGCTGAATGTCACGCTCATCACATGATCAGCATGAACCCTGAACACCTCTATAACCTCCATTTTTGAAAGGTCATACAAAACAATATTGTTGTCTGTTGATGCCGATGCAAGGAATTTTGAATCAGGAGAAATATCCGTACCCATTATTATCCCTTCATGGACTGTGAAAGTATGAAGACTGCGTCCGCTTTTCATACAATGTAAAACCAATTTGCCGTCTCTGTCGCCGCTTGCCATAAGTGTGCTATCTGCTGAAACGGATAATGACATGATCTGGCTGGTGTGCTCATTGCTGAACTCTCTGATAAGGTTTCTGTCATCAAATGAAAAGGCTTTTATGTCTGTTCCATCAGCAACAAATAGAACCTGGCCATGTTTTGATAAAGCTGCATCAAAGATGATTTTATTTTCCGTGGGGAAAGCGGGAGGATTAGCATAAGTGAAAATCACCGGCAGAAGCAACAGTAAGGATAAAACAGTTATGTGTGTTAATATATTTTTATTCATAGGATTGAATTTCAAAAAAGAGATTTAATAGTAGAACCTTTTGTTTTCCAGGAATCTGAAATGAATTCCTACTTCAAATTGAGATAAATCTAAATTTCTGTCGATAAACAGAGCTCCGTCAATGCGGTTTCTGTGAAGGGAATAACTAATATGCAGTCCGCCCATATGATTTATGTCAAACTTTGCGCCAACGCGTGCTGTCATTCCCCAATACGTCGCTGATTCTGTCATAGGCGATTCTACATTGCTTCCATTTCCAATGGATATAATAGGCCTGCCGAGTTCAATTCTTGCCTGTCCCACGCCGGCTGACAATTCTGCGAAAACTGAGAACCGGTTTAAAAAACCCAGTGGAGTTCTTGGGCTGTAAAACCTGATGGCCGGAGCTATGAAAATAAAATCCGAAGCGGCATCTCTGTATAAAATAGATTCATCATTTACCCAGTCTTGAGAGTTGCTCAAATTCAGAAAAAGTCCCGGAGCAAGCCAGGGTTTTAGATTGTATGTGCCGGTAAATTGGATGCCTCTGTTTTGGTTAAAACCTGGGAAAAAGGAAGGTGTTATGAAGCCGTCCTGGTTTATCCATTGATCTCCATTGATGCTTCTGTCAGCAAAGCCTAAGTAAATATTTAATCTGTTTTCCAGTAATTGGGCATTAACCTGATAAAGCGTTGCTGAAATGAAAAAACAAATAAATAAACAACAGATTTTGATAAAGTTTTTGTGGAGGTTAAAGTTCATAATCTATAGTAAATTAACTGAATTGTCAATTAAAATGTTAATAAATCAAGGTCAAACTCCCAGAAATCATTTATAATAGGCCAATTATGACCTCCAACCCACCTCCCACTTCCCAAATAACCCCTGTTGCCTGAAGAAAACCTGAATGGGCTTATTACTCTTTTAATTGGTACTTGCCCATGAAATACTAATCCATTGGTTTTTGGTAAAAACTCAATTAAAATATACCTGTTACTGATACCGATAAGAATAATTATACTACTCTCCATCGACCAGACAATAGAATTTCTAATAACAAGAAAAGGATTAATAATAGAAATATCGCTAAAATCTGCGACCATTGTCCATGAGTCTGAGTACTGATCGTATTTTACGATGCCCCATGCACCTTCTGAACCAATAAAGCCCATGACATATCCAAACCCCCCAAAAGCAAACCCTTGGCAAGCTGAAATTTGAAAAAGGTTATTATTGAGTTGTGTCCATGTATTGGAATCTGAAGAATACTTCCAAACTAAATTATCATGAGTTCCTATATAAAGATCATTGGCAACGGAAAAAGAATACCTGTGAGAAGAATTCTTTGGGCTAAATGGTAATATACCACTGCTTGTCCATTTATCTTCAGAAGAAGAATAAGTATAAAGTACGCCAACTGTCGGATAAATGAGTATAAGATAACCTTTCGAATCTGCAGATATTGAAATAAAACTTTCAATAGAAGGATATGTAAATGGAATGTCAGCCATTTTTATCCATTCATTTGCAGCTGGTACATATTCATAAAAACCTCTGCTTTCGTCTGTTTTACCTGCGAAAAGACGGTCACCTATGGAAAAGCTGACAAGTTCATCAGAGCCATTCAATTCAGTGTCAGGTAATCTTTTCCATGGCTCTATTTTAAAAAAACTTTTGTAATTCTTGCTTTTTTGACCCAAGGTCTTAACTTGTAAGTTATTCTCTCCGTGGGGGTTAAAGAAGGAGGGCTTTGTCACAATTCTATTTCCATATGATTCCAGGATTTCTAATTCAATTGTGTCCAGAAAAATTCTATTATTTTTATCAGCAATATGAAACCCATTACTGAAAATACTAATAAAAGTATTTTTGTTTCCTGAAACTGGTGATATACTGTCAATAATTGGTGGGAGTATATAAAAACTATCTTTATGTAATACGGTGTGATTATGAAATTCAACACTGATATTTGAGTAAATTTTATCAAGTTCTCCAGGAACAATCACTTCCAACTCATTATTCGAGGCCTTAATTATTTTTGCATTGTAAGAATCAAAACGTACAATATTATTATTAATATCTTGGTTAAAGTAATTTCCGTTTATTGTTATTGTGTCTCCCCAGATCCCTTCTTTAGGATAGAAGTCAATAACTTCATGAGATTTCCCTCCATCGCTAATATAGGAAATTACTCCGCCATATACAGTAATTTCAGGAGTTGACACAAATGCTCTCACATGGAATCTTCGTCCTTTAATAAATCCTGCTTTTGCAATTGCGCTGAATGTTTCGTTTTCAAGTTTGCCTAATTTTAATGAATTAGAGTTTTTTAGATTAGGCTCACGCATCATCCCCCACACAAACCCATGATACACAATATCTTCGCTACCCATTTCGGTAATCCGCCCATGAAACATGGCACCTTCCGGGGTAATATCTGTCACCTCACCGGTGTGCACAACGGGGTGTTGATATTTCTCCTTTTCGCAGGATTTTAAGATGATAATGGAAAATACTGACAAAATCAAAATACCCGGAATGAATATAAATTTGAACGAAATCCTTGGCATGTCCACTTTTTTACTTTAGAAAAGGATGTTTGATGGGTAAAAATAAGAATTTTTGCGAAGCATTGTTTTTAGAATGGTTCTAAATTGCGAGGGCTTAATGGTTTTAAAAAACCGGTTATTTTTTGAGACATTATGGTATTCAGTACTCTTACCATATCGTCTCATGCGAATAATTCCTATTTTTGCGTTAAATAAGGCAAGAAAAAAAATCACTGCTTTTCTTTGGTCTGCAATCTAAACCCAATCCATGAAAGTTAAAAACCTGAAGAATACTTTAGTTTTTATTTTATTGCTTTTAAATCAGGTTACCTATTCACAAAGCACCTACCTCCCCTCCGGCCACGAGTGGCATCATTTCATTCAGCGCATGGAGATCAAGTCAGGTGGCAGCAGCCCATATTTTCATTTTGCCTTAAGGCCGCTGGAACGCCGGGCCATGATGAAATTTCTGCAGCAGGACGATACAACAGCCAGGAGAGTTACCCAAACCGACAGGCGTATGATCCACGCCATCGGGCAAAGCAATGCCGAATGGTCAGATGCAACGGTTGATAGCTCCCTTAGAACATGGACGGGCCCTTTCTACAAAACCCCTTCCGATCTTTTCCGGTATCATGATGATGAGTTTTTCCTGGTCATCAATCCGGTGCTGCACCTGGAAACGGGCAGCGGTTTCGATGGTTCGCTGAATCCCTATGTAAACACACGCGGGGTAGAAATCAGGGGAATGATTGATGAAAAGATTGGTTTTTACAGCTACCTGGCTGATAACCAGGCAAGATTTCCCAACTATGTAAGGGCAAAGATCACTGATCAGCAAGGCGCCATACCCGGAGAAGGGTGGAATATTCCTTTTGGTGACCAGGGTTACGACTTTTTTACTGCCAGGGGATATATTGCTTTCCAGGCCACAAAAAACATTGGTTTCCAGTTTGGTCAGGACCGCAATATGCTGGGTTACGGCCAGCGTTCGCTTATCCTTTCCGATTACAGCAATAATTACCTCTTTTTTAAGATTAATACCCGCCTGTGGCGTTTCCATTATCAGAATATGTTTGCCCGACTGGTGGATTTCCCGTTGAGAACTTTCGGTGGACGGATGTTTGATGCCAAATACATGGCTTCACATACACTTTCGGTAAACCTTTCTCCCCGGTTTCAACTGGGCCTTTTTGAGAATGTGGTTTTTGGTCGCAGCGACCTGAATTCACAGCGCTCCTTTGAACTCCATTACCTCAATCCGGTCATTTTTTACCGGGCCATGGAGCATCATATCGGCGATCCCGACAAGGTGGCACTGGGTACATTCTGGCGCTGGATTGCCGGCCATCGCATGGCTTTTTACGGACAACTTTACGCCGACGATTTCCATATCGGCGACATCAAATACGACCTGGATTATTTTCTGTACAATACAGGATTGAGGTCTGAGAGAAAGTATGATCAGCGGGCATCTTTCCGCCATAAATACGGCTTGCAGAAAGGTTTTCATTGGGTGGATTTCCTGGGAATTGATAACCTGGATATCCAGGTGGAAGGCAACTGGGTGCGGCCGTTTGTTTACAGTCATTATGATGTGGATGGTTCCGGATTGCGGCCCGCTGCAATCTATACCCATTACAGCCAGGCGCTGGCTCATCCGCTGGGGGCTAATTTCAGGGAACTCATGTTGCAGGCCAGGTATTTGCCGCACCCCGACTGGGCACTCAATGCCACATTGTTCTCCGCCCGGCAGGGAATGGACTCCCTTGGAATCAATATGGGTGGCAACATTTACCGCGACTATACAACCCGGATTGGCGATTACGGTCATACCTTCCTGCAGGGAGAAATCAGAGATCTGCTAATGCTCCGGGCAGAAGTATCATGGCAGTGGCGCCCCAATATCTGGTTCGATTTGAGTTACACTCTCCGGAATGAACAATTCATGACCACGGAAATAAACTCAGGCTACCTCATGTTAGGCCTGCGGGCCAATGCTTTGAGAAGGTTGCATTGGTTTTAGATTGTGATGTGTGATGGGTAACCGGTAATGGGTCATGTGTAATGGGTGACGGGAAGATTTCTTTAGATTGCTATCTAAATTTGATTACATAAAAAGCCTTATCTATTCCCGTTGGGTTCAGCCAACGGATTGGCCTTATCAAATGACATCGGGGCTTTAAGGAAGAATCGGGTGCTTTCGG
The DNA here is from genome assembly GCA_007693555.1 of Bacteroidota bacterium. Taxonomy (GTDB): domain Bacteria; phylum Bacteroidota; class Bacteroidia; order Bacteroidales; family UBA7960; genus SKVR01. The sequence goes on along the minus strand of REDJ01000143.1, from coordinate 10,876 downwards.
TTATGATTCAGATAAAATGTTGTAAAGGTCAATATTCAGATAAACGATTTCCTTACCAATCTTTTCTGGAACCAAAATGCCTGATTTCTCAAGCTCTTTAAGGTATTTTTTTGCCGTATTGAGACTTTTAATATTGCTGTCCAACAGTTTTTTGGGGCTTATATAGGGCTGTTCAAATAGCTTCTCAATAAATTCTTTCCTGATTGATGGATGCTTTTCATTTATCAACCCCCAGGTTTTTGAGAAAAGCTTGTCAATTCCCTCAATTTTGCTAATGGTGTATTTAGAAGTTTCTTCTACCGCTCTGAGCATGTAAATGATCCAAGGACCCCATTTTCTTAGACTTGTTACATTTTTAAGATGCTCATAATACTCGTCCTTTGCCCTTATTATATAAGCACTTAGATAAAGAATGGGGACGTTCAGCAGCTCTTTTTGGTTCATTAGCAGGATACACAAAATCCTTCCTGCCCTACCGTTGCCATCTCTGAATGGGTGTATGGCTTCAAACTGATAATGGAATATGACAATTTTCAGCAAAGGGTCATAGGGATATTTTACATCATCGTTTATATATTCAATCAAATTGGCCAGTTTTTGACGTATTATTTCTGTCCCCCTGGGTGGGGTATAGACAACTTCGCCTGTCAGCTTTCCACTTCCCCTTTTAAGTATTACGGTTTCAGTTTGTGGCGGCCTGATACCATCGTTAACCTGCTTGATTTCCTGGTAAATATCGATCATGGTTTCAATGGTCAGTGCCCGGTGTTTCACTATATCATGATATCCTTTCCAGAGTGCCTGTCTGTACCTTAAAACCTCCTTGGCGTTACTGCTTGTTCCGTATTCACTAATAGTAAGTGCTTTATACAGTTCATCGTCTGTGGTGAAAATATTTTCAATCTCTGTGCTTGCCTTGGCTTCCCTTAATGCAATGGTATTCACCAGCATGGATTGATTGGGTAATTTCTTTGCTATCCCTTTAAGCTCAGCAAGGGCTTTGTTTGCATTGTTTAATGCCCTGTAAACCTCCTTCGTTTCAACCTTTTCATCATCAGGAGGAAGAAGAGGCAAACTATTGTATGGTGTATTTCTGTCGAAGCTTTCCATTGGATTTGACATTATATTTTCTTTTTGTCAAAAAATCGAATAATTTGACAAATGTAGTGCTTTTCTGTCAAGTTTTGTCAATTATACAATTGATTTGTCAAAAATGACCGGTAATTGACAGTAAAATAACCAGCTGGCCGCATCGTACCAGTGGAAGCCCAATCTATCATGGAAGCTTCCAGTTGCTGCGCAAGCTGGAAGTTCCTTGACGACAGGAACTGGAAGCTCCCGCAGGGACTTCCAGCTTCCAATTACGGGAGTGATGCCACCAGGCTGAAATTAGCTGGGCTTTCAGCCTGGTGGCTTTTAAATGAAATAACAAACAGGCACGTAAATTATATCGGATTTATTTTTCCTTTGCTTCTATTATTTCATCCGGATGCAAAGTTGGGTTTAAAACTCCACCCTGAAAAATTTAGATTCTAGGGGATTGATAGTTGTGCTTCCGTTACTTATTGTATGGCCGGTAACATCTACCTGTGTCACCTTAAATTGCTTCCCGGAAACACTGTTTTTCAACTGGAATGAACCATTTTTTCCACCGGTTTCCCGCACATGGAAAACGGCAGATTTTCCGTCTTCGGCGGGCATAGCACTCACCAGCAATATGTTTTCAGGCCAGCCATCAATCCATGAACCCTGCCAGTTGGTATCGCCAGGGCCACCTCCCGGAAGCACGCGTGCAAGGAATGGTGTGCGGTTTCCCCACCCAAAGCGTGCGGCCTCCTGCATTTGGTTGCCACGGCTGCTGGTAATGGTATATGTCCATTCCATACCGCCATGCTGCTCAGGGTTAAAGTTGGTTACCCAGTAGTTGTTCATGGGCCATCCGTAGATGTGTGTGGTTTCGGGGGTAGCTCCGGCAACATACCGACCGGTATTGATACCACCAAACTGCATAAGTGGAATTTCCGCCGAACTCACCATAATCTGTGCATTGTCATTATAAAGGCGGGCGTAGTTCTGCACCGTATTCCAGTCGTTGGCAGAACCGGGGATCTGGTCAATACCGGCCCGCATTTCCCCACCCTGCACATCGAAAGCCAGCACACCGTCTTTAAGGGCAAACGGCATGGCGTTGTAAATGCCCTCCGGGTCGGTTACCGTTTCTTTCTCAATGAAATAGAAAAGATCGATTCTTTTTGCGGTATTGAAAAGCCGTATTTCAAAGGCATATGCACCATCGCGCTTGGCTGCAGGGGTATTGCCCCTGAACCGCAGGGTATTCCAAACGTCACCCTCTTCATATCTTTCGAACCATACTTTCTGCAGGGGCTCGCGGGTGTAATTTTCCAGGTAGAAGGCTTCCATTTCTGAGCGGTTATCCAGCAGTTCGTAAATGAATTCGCCAAATTTCCATTCAGCACCCTGATCAACCAGTTCAAGATTTAATTCCTTGTCGGTAATGCTGGTAATGGCACCCCTTTCATGATCAATCACAATTCTGTACCATGGGTTTTCCACGATGTTTTTTGTAACGGTTGGTTGCTGGCTGACGCGCTCAGGTGCTTTCACATCAATTGTATATTTCTTGTATCCGAAGGCCGGGATATCATCCACCCAGATGGACCAGTAAGCACCGTCGGAATGGGTTTCAATTACCTGCGCTCTTGCAAGATTTCCATTGCTGTCTTTTATGATGGGAGTAGCTCCACGGGGGATAAACTGGTAGTCGATATAGGTTGTGAATAGCCCGCTTCGGTTCCAGTTCAGGGTATTGAAAACGATAAGAGAAGGTTTCTCTTCCCGTGTGAAATAACTTTGAAGCAACCCCAGGGCTTCTTCACCCAGCATCCTTGCCCTGCGCCATGCTTCCCACGCATAGGATTCCTTGATTCCACGCTGTTCCAGGGTGTATTTATGGAAAGGGTCGCGTACACTTTCGCTGTATCCTACCGTATGTTCGGTATAAAAAAGGAGTGCGCTGTTGGTGGCCTCTATGCGGTCGTGAATTTTTTCAGGCAGGCGTGCACCTTTCATGGCCGCCATAGTGAGTCCGGCAGTATGGGCAATCAGGTCGCTGCCGGCTTTGCGTGTGGCGGCTACTTCGCGGGCTGATGCACCAAAACCATCGGTCCACCAGTCGGGCCATGCACCGCGTATCACCTGGAAGCTGTCTCCGTGCTGTTCTTCCATTTCTTCAAAGAATTCTGTGGCGGTGGCCGTTTTTAGTTTGGGCCAGGTGTATTTTTCGTTCCATTCTTTGATCATTTGAGCAGGTGCAATGGATGGGGGTGAGTTATCAGTAATGAAACCTGAGTGCTGTATGGAAATAAGGTTGTACTCATATCCTTTGTTTTCCAGGTCCAAAAGATAGGTGAGCAGTTCATCTTCAAAGACATTGAAATCACCTTCATGAATTTTAAACTGCGTGTTCCCAATCATGTAATGTTCGCCGCGATAAGCGAGCATGCGCTTACCTGATGGAGATTCCCACCAGAACAGTGTTGGTCTTTCAAAGCTGATCAGTGCACGGTGCCCGTGCGTTCCCATGTTGACATACCTAACGCCCAGGTCATGGTAGTAATCCAGCAGCGACCAGCCAAAGCCGTTCACATCGTTTTGCATGGCTGTTTTTACTTCAATACCCAGATCTCTGAAGCGGCTAAAGGGTTGCAATGAAGCTGCCAGGATCTGCTCATCGGGCAGTTCATTGAAATTGAAATACATACCCGTAATTTCTATCCTGCCTTCCTCAACGCGTTTAAGCAGGCGGTCGATTTGTGATTGGGGCCGACTTCTGATGTATTCATCCACGGCCCATGACGCTTCACAGGTCCAGCGGAATTGTGATTCTTTTGGAAAATGGTCGGTATTGTCACAGTAATCCAGGGCATAGTCAATGAATCGCAGATGGTCGCCAAGAATATCGGTTTGTGAGCGGGTATAACCAATATCGGTATGGGTATGGTGTACAAAGTTTACCTGCCATCTGCGAACCGGCTGCAGTTCCAGTTGTCCCGACCATATCTGGTTTTCTACTTCAAGCCGGTAACTCACATTTTGAGTTTCTTCAATAGCTGGAATGAGCACCCTTACATGGTTATAACCGAAACCCACCCGGGTTTCATCCAGTAGTTCATTATCGATAAATATTTTTGCTGTTGCAGATTCTCCCACATGAAAAATGCCGGCTACTCCAAGTTGATGGTATTTTCCGTCAATCTGCGTTAATGCAGGAAGCGATCTGAAACTCAGCCCGCTTTCCAGGGGAAATTTGAAGGTCATATACCATGATGTTTTATTGAAATTGCCACCGGTGACTTTCAGGGCTAAGGGGTCTTTATTTTTGAGGTTTTTCACAGGAATGGTCAGTCGCATAAACCCGAACCGGTCGCCATGCTGATCGATCATGTCGCTTTTAAAATACAGCGAAGTCCCATCCTCAGCCTCCAGATCCCATTCATCGCTGCCATCGGCCCAGAAGGTGAACTTCTTTTGTCCGTTAACGGCCAGGTCAAAACTGGCAATGCCCGGTGATGAGCCAATCCCGGCCAGCCAGATGAAGGTAACATGATCTGTGCTTATATCTGCGGGAACGGCAGCAGTTTTCCACTCCATGGATGAATTACCATCGGTGGCGCGTATGAGCATGCTCTCTTTGGCCACCTGTATTGACGAATGATACCAGAAATCTACCCCCGATATTTTATCCTCATAGCCATTTACTATGGTGGTGCCGGTGTTTCCGGGATTAAGGGCCATGACTGATGTAATCATAACCCATTGAATTAAAATGACAGCTAAATTTTTCATAAGTTGATGGTTTGGTTTGAAGAAAGTTTTTTATTTGACAAATGCTTTTACAACTTTAATTTCAGTAGTGCCTTGGTTGATAATGGTATAAGAACCTGCAGCAGCAGGTACCACAAAGGTTTCAGCATAATGAAACTGCATGCTTTGCCCCGATTGCGTTTCAATGACTACGGAGCTTCCTTCCACCAGGCTCATTACATGGGTTTTGTTTTCAGTGAAAACCTCTACACGGGTTTTCAGGTGTATGCGATGAACATCATAAAAATGCTTTGCGTGGGTGGGTAAATGATACAATTCCCAGTCAGGCCCATTATCAATTAGCCGTGGTTGAGATATTAGTTTTTTCTTAACGTAGTCTTCTTTTCTTTCAAAGTCAAGATTCTCCATTCCCCGGTCAATGTTAAGTGGTCGTGGTTTACCTTCAAGGTCGGGGCGCAACCAGTCATAAAGCTTAAAAGTGAAAATGTAAGGGGTGGAGCTTATCTCCAGTACCATTGTATTTTTGCCCGATGCATGTATGGTGCCCGGGGGTATTAGAAAAAGGTCATGTTTTTTTGCAGGAAGCTTGTTTATAAATTTCTCCATATCCAGCTCCTTGTTTTTTTCAAAACTGTTGTGCAGAGAAAACTCAAAATCAGGGGCGTTTATATCTTCCCTGAATCCCAGGTAAACAACCCCATCCTCTTTGGCATCCATAATGTAGTAAGTTTCTTCCTGGGTAAAATTCTCATTGAAGTGTTTCCGGGTATACTCTTCTGTGGGATGCACCTGCACCGAAAGGTTGCCCCCGTCAAAAGTATCAAGAAAGTCGAAACGGATAGGAAATTCTGTACCGAACTTTTTAAATGCATCTCCAAGCACATTGGCCCCTTCCCGGAACATCAGCATATCAAAGGACACCTCCAGCATTGCTCCTGAACTTTCAAAAATGAGTCCGTTTTCAGGTACTATCAGTTCAAAGGACCATGCATAATTAGGTACATCTTTGTTCAGGCCGTTGATGTTCTCCAGGCACCAGTTGCCTCCCCAAACACCGGGTTCAAACCACGGACGAACCCTGAAAGCATTTTTACTCAATTGATGGAGGCCTTTCCGGATATGGTCGCCTTTTGCCCATGTTATGGTTTCTGTATGCTGACCGTCAGCAAAGATATCTACATCCAAAAGGATTTTTTCCTTATGACGGTTCAATACAATCCATTCCACAAAGTAGAATCGCTTGTACATAGCTTTGGGGCCCATTGGTGCCCCGGCTCCCAGGTTGGTAATGCTCCCGGCACGCGACCTGTATTGAATTTCGTTTTTGGGAATGTCAATGTACATAAGCATCCCCTCAACACCGGCAAGTGTTGCGCCTGGTCCGTAAATTATGGTAATGTCAGAAGTAGAATTTCGGGCTGATTTTCCGATGTTTTGCAACTCTTGATCATCAAAAAAATCGGAAAGCTGCAGAGTAGTGCGTGTGCCGAACAGAGGGTCATCCCCTCCCAGAAAAGGAGCGATCAAATCATCTGTTTCAGCGGGTGATTTCAAAGCCTGCCGTATGTCAATCCAAAGCACATTTGCACCCGCATTATTAAAATGATGCTTTAATTCATGCTTTATGCAGTCAAACCATACTCCCTGGTATCCGTCAAGAATGATGCATTTGTGTTGAAGTATTTCCGTGGCCAGTGATGCGTAACCTCTGTGGATGGACCCTTCTGGCAACCTGTGTGTTGGATAAATGTCATACCCATCACCACCGTTCAATGTTTTTTGCACCGGCAGCAGAAATTGGCTCGTTTTTCTGTATTCTTTGGTATTGACGTTCATTCAAATTGATTTGTTTCTTATTATCTCATCAGGATGTCTTGCTTTCATTTTGGTCTGCTATTCTCCCACAAGGCATATACAGCGACAAAAACCAGGTATGCTGCACAAAATACCAGGACAAAAACACCGGTTGTAATGGAATACAGGTCGGTTAGTTTACCCGCCAAAGGCGGAATGAATGCACCGCCCGATACTGCCATGATCATCAACCCTGCTATTTCATTGGCCCTGGTTTTGAATTTGTTGGTGGTAACGGAAAATATTACCGGGAATATATTGGATGCAGCCATCCCGATTAAAAATATGGTTGTAAGTGCCCAGCCTATACCTGGCGAACCAATGAAGGCCAGAATCATAACCAGTGTGGCAATGGCTGAAAAAAGCAGAAACCGCCGGGGATTAAGCCGGGTCAGCAGCAATGCACCCAGGAATGTGCCCAGCATTTTACCGAAAAAGTAAAGACTGCGTCCCTGCTTGGCAGGTTCAACATCCATACCCATTCTTTCCATCAGAAACTGTCCGGAAGTGGAATTGATACCAACATCTACACCCACCACGAAAAAAATACCCAGTACCATTAGCATTATGTAGGGTGTCTTTAGCAGTCGCAGCGCTGAACCAAAGGTTGCCTTTTGTCCTGTTGAATAGGTTTCCTTTAATGGAACAAAGTTCAACCACAGAGCTGAAAGTATAGAAAAGATACCGAAAACCAGTAAAACGATTTTCCAGTTTCCTGTTGATAATGCAAAAAATGACGCCAGAAATGGAGCCACCATCGAACCAATGGACTTGATAAACTGGGAAAAGCTCAAAAAGCTGGCGCTTCTTTCTTCCGGCACTACGTCTATAAGTAATGGATTGGCCGAAACCTGCAGTACAGTGTTCCCGATACCTAATAGAGCAAAGCCTGTCAGCAGCAACGGAAATGAATAAAAGAAAAAGGGCAACATGAGGCCTGCAGCAGTAATCAGCATCCCAATGTTTACCATGTTTCGTTTTCCTATACGGTCCTGAAGAATGCCTACCGGCAGTGAGAGCAGGAAAAACCAGATAAATACTGCCATGGGTATGAGTTGCGCCATGGCATTGCTGATCTGGAAGTCAGCTTTGGCATTGTCAACACCGATTCCCACCAGGTCGGCGAAGCTCATTATAAAGAATGAGAACAAGACCGGTATAATGCTGAAAAGGTAAATTTTTCGTGTTGTCATAAATAATGATAGATGAAGTTTAAGATGGAATCAGTGTTTGATAAAAAGTATTGTTGCAGAGCATGGCAGCTCCGGTGATGGAAGCATCTTCGGAGTTCGCTGACAATACAACGTTTATTTGAAGTCCGGATGATTTAAAAGCATTCATTAAAGGGTTTTCAAATAAGGGGTAAGCTGCAGAAATATTTCCACCTAATACCAGGCAATCGGCGCGAAACCCGGATAACCATGGGGCGAGAAATGTACCGAGTTTTTCTCCGAAAGTATGAAACAGGGCTTTTGCCTGAGGCATTTTTTCAGCTTTTTGCACCAATTGTTTAACCCCGTCAATGTTCTCACCGGTGGTTTCCTTCCATTGTTGCACAAACCATCTGGTTGAAAAATGATCATCTGCAGTGGCATTTTCCAGCGGAATATGATAAAGAAAGCCGTCATTGGGTATGCCAAATCTGCCGGCCACAGGAAGATGTTTTTCGATAAAAGTGGTGCCAAAGCCGGTCCCCAGTGTTATGGCCAGCAGCCTTTCATACTGAAGGGCCGGCTCCCTGAAAGATTCGCCAATGGCAAAACATGCAGCATCGTTGAGAAACCTGACCGGGAATTCATCAGGTAATGTCAATTTTTTTCTGACTTCTTCACCGATATTCACCCCGTAAAGGTCTTCAAATTTATGAACCCCTTTTATAAGAGAGATACCATTTGGATAATCAAAAGGGCCGGGCATAGCAAATCCTATTCCGGCAACCCCATTATCAACTGCATCTTCTATGGCCTGGGTAATGCATTCAGCCCAGCTATCCAGTATCATTTGTCCTGAATCCTGACTGTTTACCGTTCTGCGAAATCTTTTGATGTTTTTAAAAGTTTTTCTATCTGTATCGTATAATGCGCAGGTTATATGGCTCCCGCCAATATCAGCCCCAACAACAATGTTACTCATGTTCTCTTTTGAATTTCTATGGTATAGGTAAACTTGTCTGCCTGGTAATAACCGATGTTATACTCCACTGGCCTGCCGCCGGGGTCAGAAACAAACCGTTCACGTATGAGTATCGGATCATTTTTGGAAATATTGAGAAGGGAAGCGATATGTGGTTTTACTTTGCGGGCAGTGATCTCTTCACGCGAAAGCGACACTGGCGTGTTGTATTTGTTTTCAAGGATATCATAAAGCGGTTTACTGAAATCTTCATCGGCAGTAATACCGGTTCGGGGATGAAAATAACTTTCAAAATAAACGAAGGGCCCGTCTGAATCGCCGCGTAGTCTGATGAGTTTTACCACCTCTGTTTTTTCGGGAAGATTGAAAAAGCGTGCAATCTTATCACTTACGAAAGTTTTGTAAGACTCAATCTGGTAATTAATAAAGGCAATTCCCTTATTATTCATCTCCTGTGTAAAGGAGTGCCAGTTGCTCAATTGGGTGGTGACGGTTTTTTGTACTGCCTTTGTGCCTTTGCCTTTACGCCGGATGATAAGACCTTCATATTCCAGCTTATTGGTTGCCTGCCTGACAGTATTACGGCTTATGCCCAGCTTTTTGGCCAGTTCGGATTCGGGTGGAAGATAACTCCCGTCGCAATAGGGTGGTTCGTCTATTAATTTGCGCAGTAATTCTTCCACTTGCGCGTGTATGGGCACTACACTTAAATGATCAATTTTCAGATTCATAGATGTTCAAATGTTCATACATTTGCAAATATAAAGAAAGTTTTAATTAGCTCTGCAATTATTTTTCTCTTGTTAACTTTGCGTTATTAACACAGTTGATAAAAGATGCCCGGAATTTACATCCACATACCTTTTTGCCGGCAGGCATGCCATTACTGCAATTTTCACTTCTCTGTTTCGCAAAAAAGAAGACCTGAATTTGTGCAGGCTTTAAAAAAAGAGATAGCTCTGCAAAAAGATTTTCTTAAAGCAGATAATCAGGAAAAAGTCATTCTGGATACCATTTATTTTGGTGGCGGTACCCCTTCATTGCTGGAAATATCAGAACTGGATGATATTTTTTCGGAGCTTTTTACATATTACCAACTCGCTTCTGATGCCGAAGTTACCCTGGAATCCAATCCCGATGATCTGGGTCCCGAAAAACTCGCTGCTCTGAGCAATACTCCTGTAAATCGCCTTAGTATTGGTATTCAGAGTTTTCATGCTTCCGACCTGAAGTACATGAATCGCTCCCACACCGCTGAACAGGCAGAAAAGGTTTTGCCTGATGCGGAAAAAGCCGGGTTTAAAAATATAACAGCCGATTTGATATACGGTACTCCGGGTATGAGCGATGCGCAATGGAAAGAGAATATCATGAAATTGATTTCGCATGATATTCCACATATTTCGGCATACAGCCTTACGGTGGAAAAGAAAACCGCTCTGGAAGTATTCATCCGCAAAGGCAAAGCACCCCCGGTAGATGAAGAGCAATCGGCAAGGCAATTTGAGATATTGTGCGAAATAACTTCTCAGCATGGCTATGAGCATTACGAGATATCCAACTTCGGAAAGCCCGGCTTCTTTTCAAGACATAACCTGAGCTACTGGTCAGGAGTGCCCTACCTGGGACTGGGCCCGTCGGCACACAGTTACCTTGATGGTTTGCGGCGCTGGAATATTGCAAATACCTGTAATTATATAGATAACCTTCAAAACGGTCAACTGCCGCCTTTCGAACAGGAAAATCTTGACAAAGACCAGCAATACAATGAATATGTTATGACCGCCTTGCGTACAATGTGGGGCGTTAATAAAGAACTGGTTAAAAAGCGGTTTGGAGATGATTATTTTGAAAAATTGATGCATGCTTCACGAAAGTTTCTGAAGAATGGAAAAATGCAGGAAACATCATCCCACCTGATCATTTCAGCTGAAGGAAAGTTCCTGGCAGATGGTATTTCTGCTGAGTTTTTTGTTTGAAATTTGGCACAAAAAAACCGGGCTTCCTTAGGGAAAGAAGCCCGGCCAAACCAAAACACTATGAA
>REDJ01000137.1 GCA_007693555.1 Bacteroidota bacterium | reverse complement strand
CAGGAAGGTTATTAAGCTGAAATCTGGTGGCCGTGTTGCAAATGAGGGTGGGGCCGGAGATTGGACCGGCTGTGCCAGCCTAGTTTAATTCTCCCACAGCCGTGTAGGCCACTTTTGAATTAGAAACAGTAGCTGGCACCCACCTGTTAATAGTTGCGCCAGATTGAGAAGTACGAACATAATACGTGTAATAGGTTACATCAAACCCTGTTTCTGTAACATTGGTTATTTCCGCATCAGGATAACCATGATTCGGACTATCTGAATTCAGACACACACTTTGACGCTCCCTCATCCACACCACCGGTGGCGAGCAGAATGGAACCTCAAAATTTATTCTTTTTGTCACTTTATACCTGTCCACATTATGATAAATACCCGCCGCAAGACCCCAGTTACTGCCTATATAATTCCAGCTACTTAAGGTTGTCTTGGTTGATGAACCACCATAGGAAATTCCATGCACCACCTCGTTGGGTTCATTAATGAAATTAAGCGCATTTCCGGCATTAATCCTACCGTAGCCATATTCGGGATCAAAACCAGGCGCCCCTCTATCATCAGCAGTTAGCCTGATAATCTGCCTTATATCGTCGTTGGTTAGATTGTTATTAAACCCCTTGAGGAGCGAAGCCAAGCCTGATACCAGAGGTGCGGCGAAGGATGTTCCTGCTGTAAAGGAATAACCCCCTCCATTTGTGGTGGTTAAAATATTTCGGGGATTGGCATAAACATCGTTTACTCCCCCTGGTGCAACAACATCAATATGCTGGCCCATGGTTGAGAATGGAGAACGCAAATCGTTGTTTTGGGTTGCACCCACAGCTATAACACTCCGATAGCCACCAGGATATCTTGTTTGTGTATCATAGGTATTGCCCATTGTAGCCACTACCACTCTGTCCATTTGGTAGGCATGATTAAAAGCCATTCTTAGAGTATGACTAACGGTATTGGGGAAACTCCAACTGCAATTTATTATAATTGCCCCTTCTGCAACAACATCAGTTATTTTTTGGGCAACAGTATTATCGCCTAACCACGATCCATTCGACTTAGACACCTTTTTTGATATTATTTGAGCACTCCAGTCAACACCGCGAATTCCCTCTCCATTCATTGCGTTTGCTGCTGCAACGCCAGCAACAAGTGTCCCATGGTTATTTCCAGAATGTGCATCTCCTGATACCCTTCCGTTAAACTCATGATGATTCAAGTCTATTCCTTGATCCATTATTGCTATTTTTATATTAGGACTACCAGTAAAAATTCCCCAGGCAGTTTCTGCATTTATATCGGCACCAACTACACCACCTAATCTGCCATCGTTATTTAGGTACCATTGAGACCCATCCAAATACAAAGGATCGCTTTAAAAAACGGGTTCTGCGTGCCTTTCGGCAAACTTAACCGAAGGGAGCTTGTTTAGGATAGAAATAGCATTTTCTGCCGCCTTTTCTGAATCGAAAGTAACGATAAATATCCTGTGAAATGCAGGAGCATTTATTTGTTCACCATCGCTGCGTACTACCACACTGTCTTTTGTAGCCCACTGGGGAAATGCACGCCCAATTTTGTTTGCTTCTATGGTCAAAAAAGTCGAGTGTAACTCCTTTGACCCAGTACTTTTGTTAATACTCTCAATTGAAATCATCCCCTTTTCATTTTGAGGAAGATAAAGGGAGTCAGGCAAAACGTAAACCAGAATCTCGGTTTTAAGATTACGTTCCTGGGCTTGAACCGATGAGCCAAAAATGGCCAACGCTAGAACGAGTGTTAAGAACACCTTGAACAAGTAAAGTTTTTTCATTGCTTTGATTTTTTTTTGGTTAGACAAAATGAATTATAACTGATTTTAAAAATGGTGCTCAAAAGTAGGGGGCACAAATTTGCACGCTACGCAGACGACATGGTCATATTGTGCAGAAGCAGAAGAAGTGCCCAGAGAATCCTTAAAAGCATTACCCGCTTTATTGAAAGCAGGCTATTGTTAAGGGTTAACAAGGAGAAGAGCAAGGTATGTCACATCAGGGAAGTTAAATTCCTTGGGTACTCCTTTTATAAGTACAAAGGTGAAGGACGGTTGCGCATAAACCCAAAGAGCGTAGAAAAGATGAAAGCGAAAATTAAAAAGCTGACATCACGTAGCAACGGTTGGGGGAATACAAGAAGGAAAGAAGCCCTTCGCCAATATATCACTGGCTGGGTACAATACTTCAAACTGGCAGATATGAACAACCTGCTACTCAGGGTAGATGAATGGTTCCGCCGAAGGATAAGAATGGTTATTTGGAAACAATGGAAACGAATAAAGACCAAACTTACCAACCTCATTAAACTTGGAGTAAAGAAATCCAAGGCATGGGAATGGGCTAATACCAGAAAGAGCTACTGGCGTGTTGCTGGCAGCTATATTCTATCCACAGCCATCACCAACGACAGGCTAAGAAAAGCAGGATACGTTTTTCTATCGGATTACTATCGAAAAGTCAGGATTGTAAATTAAGGAACCGCCGTATACGAGACCATTACGTACGGTGGTGTGAGAGGTCGGAAAATAAAGTAGGAGGAAAACTATTTTATTTTCCTCCTACTCGATTGATCGCTATTTTGAAAAAATCAGTTTCTTACACTTCTTTCTCTGGTCCATGTGGTGGAGCGCCCCAGAAAGCGCATACCCATAACAAATCCCTTTATGTTCAAAGTGTTATTGTCGTCCATCCACATATAGGCGCTGTAGGTTCTGCCATTTTCAGGGTCATAAATGGTACCGTCTTTCCACTCATTGGCACGTGCATTATAATTGAAGTCTTTTAATAAAATAATTCCTTTCAGAGGTCGGCTACGCAGGCTTCTGTCAGGATTATCCTTATCTGTTTTAGGCCTGCCGTTTTCATCCAGGGGTTCATCCAGCCAAACAAGTTTCCCCTCGTAGGTGCCGGCAGAAGTTTTGTAAATTTCCACCTGCGATGTCTTTTTCTCAGTAAGCCATATGCCCACAACTCTGTCGGCCTGGCTGTAAGTGTTCACCGTAAAAAATGAAATGAACAGAACTACTAAAATATTTTTTTTTGCCATAAATGTGTGTTTTTTGGTTTATAATTATCAATCAAATACTGAAGCTGAAATTCAAACAAGCGTGTAAAAGTACTGAATTTGTTTAATAAAATGAATCGGGAAGGTAAAATTTACTTCACTTTCTGATATGATAAAAATCATAGTGATTTATTGATTTCTTATATTTGTAAGACAGACTTTTGATAAAGATCATTTTTTCTTCTCTTTCCACAAAAAAGCACATCATGAAAACAACAGCAGCCTTTTTCGCATTTTTCTCTGTTTTCATGTTACTATGTTTTTCAGCCTATTCGCAAAACATATTGTTAAGTGAAAACTTCGACGGAGTAACTCCTCCTGTTCTGCCTGATAGTTGGGTGGCCGAGAATGCAAGCGGTACAGGTACTACATGGGTTACCTACGGCGTATTTCCCCATTCGCCTCCCAATTCTGTAGCAGTATTTGGTGATGGCCAACCCAAAGACGAATGGTTGTTTTCGCCTGCTGTGGAATTGGAAGCAGGCATTTCATACCGTCTTAGCTTTTACTACCGTACATCTTTTACTCCCCTTCAAATGCAGGTAAAGATAGGTGCCGGACAATCTTCTGAGCAAATGGAAACCCAGATCTTTCTCAATCAAAATATAAATAATACCGTTTACACGGAAGGATTTGCAATCATTACTCCCGAATCGGACAAAACCGTTTATTTTGGGTGGAATGTATATGACTCCGGTAACCAGGGCAATATGCTTATGGATGATATTTTGCTGGAAGAAATGGAAGCTTTACCCAATATAAATCTTTATCCGGTTGCCCATAATTTCGGAACCATTTCGGTTAATGAAACTGCGCAAACTACATTTCAAATAACCAATCTGGGTGGCGCTCAGCTCCAGATAACAGGTATAAATATTGATCCGCCATTTTTTGCTGATTTTTCAGGTACCATACCTCCTGGTCAAAGCGTGTGGGTGGATGTTGATTTTCTGCCCCAGCATGCAGGAATTTTCACCAAGGAATTGGAGATATTAATTGATGGTGACTTTGAAGGGAACAATATTTTTAACCTTTTTGGTATCGCTTATGAAACGGTAACTGAATTTTTTGAAGATTTTGAAGCTTCTGACGAACTGCCGCCCGGCTGGTCTTCCATCATTCAGTCTACCAGTGGTTCGGCCAATGTGAGTATTTACCAGGCCGGGCAGTTTTTTAATCACGCCTATTCAGGTGAACATGCTGCCAGATTGTACAATGGAACTACAGATGATATTCTCATGCTTATCACACCCGAACTGGCATACCTGAGAAACGGCCAGATCAGCTTCTGGACCAAAGTGGCAGTGTTTCCCGAACCCCTGATCATCGGAACCATGTCCGATTCGGATAATCCGGATACTTTTACAGAAATTACCACCATTACAGCCACTGATGAATATCAACAATTTACATTCACTTTTGAAGATGCTCCGTCAGATCATACTTATGTGGCTTTTAAACATGGTACCAGTGCTAATCTGAGACCTGTTTTTATTGATGACGTGGAGTGGACAACCGAACCGGATTCCCTTTATCCTCCCCGAAACCTGGAAATCCACGGTTTTCCAGGTGGGGGTGGGGCGTCATTATTCTGGGATGCTCCTGAAGAGGGTGACCCCATTGGTTATAATGTTTACAGGGATGACCAGATCATCAATGATATACTTATTTCCGAACTGTTTTTTGATGATGGATGGGCCGAATCCGGTGTTACTTATCTTTACTTTGTTACTGCTGTTTATAATGAAGGAGAATCTGGTCCATCGAATATTGTTGAATATACTCCCGAGTTTGGTTATCGCCTGATATATGCCAGTTCGGGCGAGAACGGACAAATCATTCCCGAAGGAGTAATTGAACTGAGTTACGGCGATGATCAGGATTTTGAGATCATTGCTGATCCGGGTTACGAGATTGATACCCTTTGGGTGGATGATGTGCCTGTGGAAGAAGCATCAGGATTGACAGAATATACCTACTCGTTTATTAATGTGGTTGATTTTCATGAAATTCATGTGGAATTTGCGGGAATTACCAATTTAGTAAATGAGGAAATGCTTCCCGGGGTAAAAGTTTATCCCAATCCTGCGCGTGATTATGTAAATATAAGTTTTGACAATACTTTTGCAGGAAATGAAAGGATAACTTTCCGGATTTTCGATCTTAATGGAAAGACGATGGAATCCGGATTTTTGTCAGATAGAGATTCGGTAATTTCACTTGAATCACTGAGTCCATCGGTTTATCTGCTTGAAATACGTGTGGATAACAGACCCCTATCGGTGATAAGGATAGAAAAACTATAAATTTGTTTTATGCAACAAACCCATACAGAAACGTTTCTGGAAAAATTTAGTCAGGCCTTTCAACAGAAAAAGCTGGTAAAGCTTACCCTAAGCAAACCCAGGGATAAAAAGGCTGATCTGAAAAATATCATTATTACGCCCGTAAATCTCAAAAAGGGGTTGTTGCTCAATTTTGTATATCGCTATTCAACACGTGATATTACCAAAAACTTTGATTTGGAGGAAGCTTCTGAAAAAATCTGGCAGGCGATGGAGAAGGATTTCTTACTTGCGGATATGTATGCGGCAGAGGAAAACCTGAAATTCATGGTTTCTCCTTCCGGCAAAGTGAAACTGAAAACCCATGCAGTAATAGCTCCTGTTCCTGTTACATTTTCACACGACAGGAAAAAAGAACGTTTAGTGGAACCGGAAAATAATATCTACTTGCGGGAACTGGGTGTAACCAATGAAAAGGGAGAGGTGAAACATGATAAGAAGGACAAATTCCTGCAGATCAATCGCTACCTTGAATTGCTGCAGCCTGAGATCAAACAGTTACCGGCCGCTGAAATCCTGAAAATTGCCGATATGGGTTCGGGCAAGGGATACCTTACCTTTGCCCTTTACGATTACCTGGTAAACAGGGTAGGTGTAAATGTGGAAATGACCGGTGTGGAGTTTCGCAACGACCTGGTAAAAACCTGCAATGATATTGCAATCAACTGCGGATTTATAAACCTTGAATTCCTTAAGGGTACCATTGAAGAAGCAGAAATTGATGATCCCGATATCCTTATTGCACTTCACGCCTGCGACACAGCCACCGATGATGCCATTTACCGGGGCATTCAGGCAGGTTCATCGCTGATTGTTTGTGCACCTTGCTGCCATAAGCAGATCCGTAAAGAGTTCTCAGTAACCAGCGAACTCAGTTCTGTTTTAAAACATGGCATCCTGGAAGAACGACAGGCTGAGATCATCACCGACGGCTTGCGGGCCCTGCTCATGGAAGCCCACGGATATAAAACCCGGGTTTTTGAATTCATTTCCACCGAGCACACTCCCAAAAACCTGATGATCGTAGGAAGGAAAATTTCATCCGGCGAGGCAGCCCGGGATAAGGCACTCAATAATATTCAGAAAATCAAGGAAATGTTTGGGGTAAAGGAGCATTATCTGGAAGGGCTTTTGAAAGGTTAGATTTCTCCATGTCGGTGCCACCTGAAGTGACCCCGCCACTTGTCAATATAGGGGACAGGTCAATCAAAGGGACAGGTCAAGCCCTGTCCCTTCGACAACATCAATTTATTACAAAAAAGGCCGGTCAAGCCCGGCCAATACAAGGACGTATGGCTTTTTAATTGAAGTTTTCTTGAAAATCAAATTACTCCCGCTGAGCGGAATTTCAAATTCCGCTCCGAACATCATTGAATTTGCAATTCAATAATTATTCTTTCTTTTTTAACCAGGAGACGCGCATACCGACGCGTCTCAAAAATCTTCCACGCATTTTTTCCGATATCTCTAACCGGACAGAATTGCGCTGCAACACCCGTGTGGTTCTATTAACCTGCGGTGTGTGCAGCGCCCATAATCGTTATGGTTGCGAATCTTTTATTTTTTACAATCCAGAACAACTTCTTTTTCGCTAAATCCATTCGGATTATTATATTCTTCCTCAAATGAGAGTTTTTCTACTTGAAAACCTGCTTTCTCTAATCTTTTTACTAGTCCATTAACAGAATAAATCCTTACATGGTCCTTTTGCCCAAAATGCCTGATTCTCTCATTCGGCAAAGTAATTGAAGGATTTTCGTAAATATCGCCTTCTTTAAAAGGGGTTTGAATGAGGCATTTACCGCCTCGATCCAGAATTCTGTATAATTCTTGAATGGCTTTACGGTCATCTGGAATATGCTCCAATACATGGTAGCAGATTACAAGGTCAAAACTGGCATCATTAACTTCGATTTGGGTAATATCGTATTTTTTGTCGGCAAGAAAATCTCCTGAAAGATCAGACGCAACATATTCAATACTTGCTGTCTTTTTCAATTTACGAAACAAACTGCGTGATGGAGAAAAATCCAGTATTCGGACACCAGGTACCAACCAATTGTTTTGCAAAATCTGGTAAATACGTCGGGTTCGTGGCAGACTGCCACAATTGGTACAAAGTCGTTCGTTGTTTTCTAAAAGGATAAACTTTCTGAGTTTTGCACCACAAACATTACATTGATAAGCATTGCCTTGATAAAAAAAATAAAGACTTTTTCTTATTACAGGCTCCAAATAGTATAATAAACGAACAGGTATTAAACTGCGCAAAATTAGCTTTAACTGACGATACATGATATTGTATATACTATTAACGAGGTAAAGTTATTATTTTTTAAACCATTTTACGGAGGTGCCTGATTTTAAACCCTTAATATTCAATAGGATTAGAGCGAATTAATAACTAAAATAGGTTTAGTCCTGATTTAGAAGTGTTAAATTTTATTCGTAGAATCAGGTATTGAGCAAATTATTCCTAATTTATAAATATCAAGGAGAAAAAGTGATGGGTTTTTACCTGAAATATTGCTAAGAATGGGTTTTCGTAAATACTGAAATATAAACCGGCAAAGAGAAGTTAATCTTAATTTCTTCAAAATGCTCCAGGTATTCAAAAGTTTAACGGTTTTTTTAAGTGCAGGATTAAAACCTGTTATCTGGTATATTTTAATGAGGTTTTCTATGGCCGTTTCAGTTTTCTTCATAAAATCTGCAGTTGGCTGCAGGTCTTCATGTATCAACGGGTTGTCGATGTGTTGGATAGTTATTTCATGTTTTAAAAGCTCAAAACCAAATAGTGTATCTTCATGTCCGTAGCTATTTATCTTCTCATTGAATTTCACTTTTTCAAATATACTTTTTGAAATCAAAAAGTTATTAGTCATAAAGGATTTATTAGGTTTTTTCTTCCGTATTTTGGCAGGTATTGCCTCCCTCTTTTTGCCAAAGGTCCAGTGTAAAAGTGTATCATCATTGGGTGCAATATGGTTGTAAATTCGCCCTCCACATACAACGCCTTCTTTTTCCAGGTATGCAGTGTATCGCTGAATGTATTGATAATCCGGACAAAGAGAATCACAATCCATAAAAATAATCTGAGAAAAAACAGCCTTTTCTGCCAGAAGATTGCGGATATGGCTCCGTCCAACATTTTTCTCTAACTCTATAAGCTTAACATGCGCAAATTGACTGCATTCCCGGTTAAGTTCACGGTACTTTTCCTGTGAAGCATCATCCATCAGTATGATTTCAAAATCCTGTAACTCATCCTGTGCCTGCTTATGAAGCTGGTTAACAAGTTCTCTCACATCATAATTATAAACCGGAATGCAAATGCTTAGCATATTGAATTTGTGGGTTGAATTGCTGCAAACTTAACTATTTTTTCCAGAAAGACGGTGTGATAAGTATCAGAACGGTAAACAACTCCAGACGGCCCAGCAGCATAAAAAATGAAAGTAACCATTTGCCTGGTGTCGGAATCAGGGCATAACTTTCCATAGGCCCCAGGGTACCCAGGCTTGGACCTACGTTACCAATCGTCGCAGCTACGGAAGCAAGAGAAAGTTTAAAACTCAATCCTAACGATGACATAATTGTGGCACCGGCCATAAAAATTGAAACATATAAAAGAAAGAATGCCAGGAAGTTGTAGATTATTTCAGTAGGAATGGTCTTTCCATCGAGCCGGGTTGGCAGAACCGCCGATGGGTGAATCAATCTTTTAAACTCCTGGGATGTGTTTTTTATAAGAAGTAAATGCCTTACCATTTTAATCCCGCCCGCAGTTGAACCTATACATCCACCGGTAAACATAAGCAGGAATAACATAAACCACAAAAACTCATTCCACTGTGTGTAATCTGTGGTTACAAATCCGGTAGTTGTAATTATAGATACGATCTGGAAAAGGCTTTGACGAAATGCATTCTCCACATTGGCTGCATGAAATATGTATACAGCAACAGTAAAAATGACTGTAAATACCCCGATTATCAGAAGATAGAATTTGAATTCTTCATTATTTCTGATTTTTGAAAAATTACCCTTTAAAGCAAAATAATGCAGGGTGAAATTAGCTCCTGCAATAATCATAAAAAGTATTATGGTATATTGTATGAAGGGAGAATAAGATGCAATGCTGTCGTTTTTAGGAGAGAAGCCACCGGTGGCCACAGTGCTGAAAGCATGGTTTATAGCTTCGAAAAAATTCATGTTTCCCAGCATTAGCAAACCCATAAGTAAACCGGTCAGCAGCAGATATATATACCACAGTCTTTTGGCGGTTTCAGTTATCCTTGGGTGGAGCCTGCTTGGTGTAGTTCCCGGAGCTTCTGCTACAAAAAGCTGCATACCTCCTACGCCCAATACCGGTAAAATGGCTAAAGTAAGCACAATTATTCCCATTCCTCCAAGCCAGTGGGTGGTGCTTCGCCAGAAAAGCAGCGATTTGGGCATGGCTTCAATATCTTCAAGAATTGTTGCACCCGTTGTCGTGAAACCGGACATGGTTTCAAAAAAAGCATTCGTGTAAGATGGAATATGACCGCTGAGATAAAAAGGCAAAGTCCCAAAGAATGTAATGCTTATCCAGGTAAAAGTTACAATGATATAACCTTCTTTTTTACCAATATTTTTATGGTCATGGTTGCGGGTGAGCTGATGAAAGGAAAGTCCTGCACCAAAGGTAATGACCGAACTGATTATTATTGCTTTCGTTGCGTTTTCATCATAAACGATATCCCATAGTGCGCTTATGGCCATAAAACCTGAAAGCAGCATAAGCAGTATACCGATGAATTTGATAATAAGTTTATAATTGATATCAGGACGCATTGCCATAAAAACTGGTGGTTTTCTCTAATTTCTGAACATCCGGTCTACTGCATCAAAAGCTTCGGGCAGAGTGAATACAACCACATGATCGCCTGCCTGCACCTGTAATTCGCCGGTGGCTATAATTCCCTGGTTTTCCCTGATAACTCCACCAATGATGGCTTCCTGTGGAAATTTCAGTCGATTGATAGGTTTACGCGTAATGGGAGAACCGGCTTTGGCCAGAAACTCAAAAATTTCTGCGTCAATACCGTTCAGACACTTGGTTGAAAGAACTTCGGCTTTCATGGTAAAACGGATGATATAACTGGCGGTAGCTAGTTTTTTATTGATGATGGTATCGATACCTATATTTTGCGAAATTTCAATGAAATTAATATTTTCAACCAGTGCAATGGTTTTTTGTACACCATATTTTTTAGCCAGCAGGCATGTAAGGATATTGGTTTCGGAATTATTGGTAACAGCAATCACTGCATCCATAGCATGGATATTTTCCCTTTCAAGAAGCGCCACATCATGAGCATCGCCATTAATAACCATGGTGTTGCGCAGTTCATCTGCCAGCTTAGTGGAAGTTTCATTGTTAAGTTCAAAAAGTTTCACCTTGTAATTTTTTTCAAGATTTTTGGCGGTAAGGGTTCCAACAGTTCCGCCTCCCACAATCATGATATTATTGATGGTGAAGTTTTTTTTACCTCCTAAGCGCAGCAGATGTTCAATCCCGTTTGGTTTGGTTACCACATACGCCAGGTCGTTTTTCTTGAAGATGTCATCTCCTCTGGGTATCAGGGTTCTGGATTTTCGGTGAAGTGCTACAGCACGAAAGTCAAGGTCTTTGTTTTCCTCAGCTATCTGGTTCAGGCTTTTTCCGATTACCTGGGCCTCTTCTCCAAGGCGGATGAGCATAAGTGAAAGGTGCTTGTCGGTAAAGTCAAAAATCTCGGTGGCAGCAGTATTGGTAATAAGATTGGTGATTTCCTTTGCGGCAATCTTTTCGGGGCAAACCACATAGTCAACACCCAGGTTTTTATACATTTCCCGGCTTTCGCCAATAGAGTATTCAGTTTCATTTACCTTGGCTATACATTTCTTTGCACCCAAATTCTTCCCAAGGATTCCTGCAAGCAGGTTTGTCCGTCCATCCACGTATGTGGTAATGAACAGGTCAGTTTTTTTAATATTGGCATTCTTAAGGTCATCTATGGAAGTAGGATCACCTGAATAAATCAATACATCGAGACTCTGGCTGATTGAGCCGGAAAGCTCAGCAGGGCAAAAGAGGGTAATGTCATGATTCTCATCATATAACAAACGGGCAAGGTGTGTAATGATTTCACCGTCGCCGGCTATCAGGATATTCATAATGGGAAATATCAGTATTCAAAATTAGCTGCAAATATACTGCTGTTTTATGAATTCTGATAAAAACTATGTCTATATTCGGATGTGCTTTTCTTACCTTTCTTTTCCAAAGGCCTGCAGATTGCAGGTTATAATGACTTATGTTGTTTATTGGCTGTTTTCAGAAGTCAATTTCAAAGATCAGCCCTGCCAGCATATGAAAGTGCCTTCCGGTATGTGCAAGCTCCACAATAGGACCCATGGAAAAACCCCTGAGATCAAATCCCCAGGAACCAGATAAGTGCAGGCAGAAATAATGTTTTTTACCCTCAAACATCACACCCGGTCCTATGCCTAAGTCCAGGTTGCCTATGGGAGTAAAACCCAGTCCAAGTGCCAGACCAATGTGTCTTTCTTCACCAAATATCAGTTCTGTGCACGCTGATGCATGCAGGGGAGTGGTTCCCCAGATGAAATGGTAGGCATATTCTAGCTGCAGCCCGGGTGAAAAGATTTTGTCGTCAGAAAGGTAAACGGCTCCCGCTCCCAGTCCCAGGCTGTGCCTGTGAGCGGGTTGTGCCGTTGAAACTATATTTACCGTGGAAAAAATAATCAAGAGTATCAATCCCCGCATATTCGTTTTCTTTTTTTCAATGTTCTGGGGCTTTGACATTTTTTTGCGAAAAGGGTTTAATCGCGAACAATATTTTTTATCATCAATAACGCACAGGTAATTGTTATAAGATTTATAACGGGAATTATGAACACAACAGGAATTACATTAACACCATGATTGGCCATTGCGATAATCTTTGCTGTTAATGCAGTCATAAGAAAAGACAAAAAAACCATATAGACTGTAGTAGCAAGATAACCCATGGGTTCTTTTTTAAGAAGTAACCATCCGGAAACAAAACAAATAGGTAAAAGTAAACCCAGATCAAGCCCCTGAACAATGAGGGTTGTAAAATGATTCAAAGCATCAGGATAAATTGTGCCATCCAGTAATGGCGGAATAATCATTTCAAGCCACAGGTAAGCAATTGCTATAGAATTGAAGATCAAAAAACCACCTGTAAGTTTAGCCGGTGTTTTTAAAGAGAACTTGCTTTTCAAGGTTGGCAGATTTACAGAGATAAGCAAGATCAGCAACCCGAAAAATGAACAACATAGCAATACAAGATACAACAGGAAGAGATAATTGTACATTCCCATTACCGTGTAGAAAAGATAGGTAACAAAGAAATAACCCAGTGTGCCGGCCAATAGAAAATGTCCCTTTAGTGATCCTTTTCTGTACCTCCACAGGGCAAATAGTAAAAACGGAATTGCCAGAAACAGTGTTACGTAATCCTGTGCTATGCCTTGTATGGCCACATCTGCTGTCATATGCTGATATAGTCCTTTGCCGTAAATTTCTACGGTTTTCCCCCGGATGGTTTCATATTCATAAACTCCTGGGCCCTCTTTGCTGAGGATTCCTGTTGAGCTTGCAATTGCGGATGTTATTACAATGATAATAACCAGTGTTGTTAAGGTTCTTTTATTTTTCATTTTTTTGAGTTTTTCTGTTTCTGAATTTTATCGATGCAAAGTAAATTGTATTCCTTTCTTTAGAAGTCTCAATTTGCATAAAACAGGTCTCATTTAGGGGTTTTCCCAATAAAAACAGGTCTCAGAAAACTGAGACCTTTTGGGAGGTTATTTATGAGTGGTTGTTATTTGCTGAATCCGTCTGAAAGGTTAGCAAGATTAAGTTTCAGTTTACCGGTAAGGGGCATAAATTCATAGGTTAGCATGGAATTAGCTCCGGCTGGTAATACTCCTCTCCAGTAAGCTTCAGAATCGTCGAAGCTGCGGGTATTGAGTTCGCTGAGAATGAAACCGAATCCGGACTGGTTGGAGCAAAGGTCAATGATCTGCATGTAGCTGATGAATTGTGGTTTGGCATGTGTGAGATCAAGTTTCAGTGAATTGAAATTACTGTTAAGGTCCATAAAATAAGCATGGTGTTTTTTGGCTTCGTAGCTGGTAAATGCAAGGTTGAACTTGTCATCCTGTTTCTGGTGGAACCGGTAGGTAAAAGCACCGCCTTTTTTCATGGCCCTGGCACGTCTCAATGCACCTGAACCTGCTTCATTTGCAAGTGAGCCTGATCCACCTGAAAACTCAGAGTCGAGCTTAATGACCATATGGGGTCTTTCAATGCGTTCTGCGTAAAGCATTTGTCCGTCGGGGGCAAAGCCGAAGAGCATAAAGTCAAGCAGCCTGATACGATGGTATCTTTCCTTGAGTTCGCCTCTTTCTTCTCTTCTTACCTCACCAGAGTAGCGGTAAAGTTCTGCAACGGCAGTAAAAGAACCGTCGGCTTCGGGCTCAAGGGCATGGATCCACACATCGGGCATAACTTTAAAGAACCAGTCGGGGACTGATGTCCTGAGCATAGGCCTGAGTTCTCTCCATGGGAAGATATTCATGCCTTTCGTGTCTCCATCGGGTGAAACACCCAGGAAGAATACTCCTCTGGTGTTTTTTGTGCTGATGCGGCTGCCGTTGAAGTAGGTTCCGCTGATGGCAAGGCTTCCATCTTCCATGGGGCGAAGGGCTGTAGGGAAGTAGGTGAAGGTGTCATCGGTAAGTTCCATTGTGTAAATGTGACGACCGGTTTCTGCATCAATACTGTGCAGGCGAGCATTCTGGGTGTTGCCTCTGCGTTCATTGGCTTCCAGAATAAAAACTCTGCCGTTCAGCGATTTTACATCATACACATGTGCATGACCCCTGTCGTGCTGAAAATCCAAACTCCATAAGGTTTGCAACTGGTTGTTAACATGTTCAACAGTGTAGCCGGCACGGCTGCCATTGCTGAAGGTCTGTGTAATAATGAATCCATCTGCCGGGTGGTTGTAAACATTGGGAAAGAATTGCTCACCTCTGCGCAGCATGGGTGTTTCGGTGCGTGTCATGCGGGCTGTTTCATTGCCCTTTTTGTCAAGCACAACATAGGTTATAGACTGACTGAAAGCATTAACCGGAAAGTTAAGCAAAGTATATTCACCATTAGATGTAAGTGAATTAAAGAAAGAATACCTGGGTGCCTCAATGGTTCCGGTTTTTAATTCTTTCAGTTGGTTATTCACCAGGCTGTAATTCCAGTCGCCGCCCGATGCTGTATGCAAAACAAGGTAAGCATCACTTTCACCTTCCTGGCTGCTTAGCGCATGTACACCGGCAAAACGGAGTGGTGATACTTTCATTTCAAGACTTTGTGCTTTTACCTGGGTCTGGATGCCCAGAAGAGTTAATCCCAGAATTGTGGATTTTAAAAATCCCTTTACAAACATTCTTTTTCCTGTTCTCATTGTTGTAATTCATTTAATGGTTTTTATTTCTTTTAATTTTTGCTTCCCTTGCTATTATGGTTTAATTGGAAACAGGGTAAGCGTATTCATAATATGCTGATAGTCAGCATTCGGAAAATTTGTTTGTAAGCTTAATTGGTCGGTTGTTAATCATTTATCAACTTACGTGCCACAGAACAATTAAATTGATTTGGAAAGATGAATTATTGTAAATTATTTTTCAAGTAACAGTATATCAGTATTTTATGAAATGTGACTTTAGGTAAAAGAGGAATTATCTGATTCATCCCCAGTGTGACCGCATATAAAAATGTTCGTTTTCGCTCATTTTTATGTCCGCTGTCCACCTGTAACTTTTGGGTCAGTTTAAGAAACATCAGGCTATTTGCAACCAATAAAAAAAGGTCTCAGCAAACTGAAACCCTTTTATTAATTGATTATACTGTATTTTCCATACCGGCTTACGCGGCAGGTTTGGCCACATAGCCTGCATAAAGCCATGCTCCACCTGCCATTGCCAGGTCTTTTAGTGCACTTGTTGTTGCTATCTGGTCACCTTCCAGTGCTCCGGGCAAATGCAGTAACAGCACAAAAATGATTAGCATTACCCCCAGCAGAAAAGAAGCCAGTTGGTCCATGACTTTGATCATCATGCTTACTGACGCTGCAATCAATGCAAGCCCGGTAAGATAAATCCAGAAAACACCACCGGGCAGCCAGCCCGGGATCCAGCCTGCCATGTTACTGGCATTCATAAAATGAAATACTCCAAAAATTAAAAAAGGAATGGCAAATACATACCTTCCTGCAACTTTGTTAAAAACATCCATAATCATAGCTTTTGGTGAATAATTCTTTAAATCGGGCCAATTTTTTTGCATTAACCCGATTTAAAGTTAAACAATCATTTTATGAAAACCAATTTTTCTCTTCGGCCTGTAATTTCAGGACTTCGTTCATGGCAACGAAATTCTTCCCACCAGAATTCCGGTAACCCGACGCATGGGAGCAAGGTAATCACTTAACGGTACAGGTGAAATCTCAACCTGGTTAGTGCGGGTGGAAGCATGCAGCAGATGCAACCGGCCGTTCTGGTGAATAGCAAAACCGGTATGAGAAACATCCAGTCCGGTAATATTGGTGGTAAAGGCAATTATGTCTCCGTCTTTGATCTGATCTTCTATTTCTGGGATACGGTCTTTGGGAATGAAATTCATCTCAAAACCTGAAATAACTTTTTCAGTTTCTTTGATACTGGAAACGTATTCCGGATTTTCAAGTTGCCGGTATAATCCGGGATTGGATGACATGAATGATACTCTCGTATCGTAGGGTACATCGCTTACTTGATTGCTTACGATTTCAAGAATTCCTTTGTCGGCATTGTTTTGCAACCATTCGGTAAAATAGTGCAGTCGGGATGGGTAGCCATCAATTATTCCATCCCTGTATCTTATGCAGGCCAGTAATTGGGTAAATCGCTCAAAATCTGTCCGGTTCTCTTTGATAAGAAGGGTAAGAGCTACTACATATTCCACGAAAGTGGTGCAATCCATTTCTCTTAAATTAACCACCAGTTGCTCATCGCCGGGTATTTCAAGAGTGTAGGCTACATAGGGGGTTTCAAGAAAAAAAATGCCGGTTTTTGTAAGAACATCAGATAAATCTGTAAAGTCAGTTGTGTCGGAATTAATTTTTTCTATGACCTTTTTGAAGATTTGTTTATCATTTTGAGTTTTCACTCTAGAAAAAACTTCCGAAGGAAAACAAAAACCTTCCCGGCTATCTGTCCGGAATGAAAAGTCACTTCCTTCTCCTGCATGGCATGCTAGAAGAAAACCAACAATAATAGTTGTGAGTGTGTGTAATTTCATACTCTTAAATATCAAAACTTAATTAAGTTGTAAAAATAAAAAAGCCAAACCAGTCCAACTGCAAACAAACTGTAAAATGTGTAATGAATCTTTGCACCGATTTTCCACCATTTTTTTCTCCACTGAACAAATGCAAAATACAACAGCGCAACAAAGAGAATAGTAATAAACCATGGCAAAAATGTAAGTAGAATTGTTGTAAACCCTGTTTCGCCGAATGCTGATTCCGGCAATAAATATACAGGATGTGGCCGGCCTGTAATAACAAGAAGAACTACCATTGCAACCAGTAAAAGAGCATGCACTTTAAGAACTGACCTGGCCAGAGATGCTTCACTTTTTAGTTTTTTATTTCTGCGGGTTGGCTTTCTGAAAATAAATCTTAAGAAAAAAAACAACAGAGTGAAGATAGCTAGCAATAATGCAGGCAGAAATAATAACCTGGCAAAAGCTGATGTTGCATGAAAAGGCATTTTTATGTAGGTTAATGGCCCGTCGGTAGTAAGCATAAGTCTTCCATCCGGAGCAGTTTCGGCCACCAGGTATTTGAATGGACCGAAGGGATATACAGGTTTGGGTTGAAGGTTTTCATAGATTCCTGGCTTCAATTCTCTGAATCGATGCTCATGACCCAGGTGTTTGACAACCAAATATCCATCATCATCAATATCAACATGCATCACACCCATCATCAGGTTGAGTATTCTGTCGGAGGAAGTTATCATCATGCGGCTTTGGTGGTACTCACCTCGTAAATCTGAAAGAGCGGGAGTAGCTTCCGGAGAAACTTCAAGCATATCCCTTATGTCGTAATCCTTTCCACCAAAAAATTCTGATAAAAAATCATGGAAAATTCTGATGTGTCCTGTATAGTCTCCGCCGCTGTAGGCAATGAATATTCCAAAATTTTCCTCAGGCAAAAGGTAAAGACCCGAATCAAAAACGGTAGAGCTTCCTCCGTGAAATATCACTTCATTCCCATTTACGTTAAACTGTTTAAAACCTGAGGTCATTCCACCCAGTATAGGATGATAGGTTTTTTGAAGGGTGTACATTGTTTCCAGGGTTTGCGATTGCATGAGGGTGCCGAAAATATTACTTCCTCCATGAAGCAAGGCAATCATGTACAGTGCCATATCTCCTGCAGTGGTGCTTAAACCACCTGCAGGTGCAGGCATATGCTCAAAACGTGCCGGCAGAAACTCGCCATCAACTTTGCGGTATGCAGTAACAGCATTTGCTCTCATTTCTGAAGGCAGGGGTTGACGGAATGTACTTTTGTGCATATGCAGGGGTTTGAAAATATTCTGCTCAACATAATCTTCAAAGGGCAAACCACTGAGCCGTTCCACTATATAACCGGCAAGGGCAGTACCATAATTGGAGTAAGCCATTACTTCACCAGTCGGAAAAATACGGGCAGGCATATGGCGAATGAGATAATCACGCAAAGTGGGTTGCGGCTGAAAACTGAAAAGACCATCCAGAACATCTTCAAATCCCGCTGAGTGCGTCATGAGATGACGCATGGTAATGGGTTCAGGCATCTGTTCGCTGCCATGCCCTTTTAATCCTGAAGGTATCTCAAAGTCCAGATACAGGTTAATATCGGCATCCAGATCCAATAGTCCTTTTTCAAACAATTGCATTGCGGAGGTCCAGGTGAATATCTTTGCCACCGAGCCGGTGCGTAAGATAGTAGTTTCCGGATTCACTGCGGCACCGCTCTCCAGATCGCTAAACCCATAACCTTTGCGGAAGATGATTTCGCCATTGGAAACAACAGAAATAACTGCATGGGGCAATTGTTGCTCTTCCATGAGCTGTTCCATTTGTATGTCCAGAAATTCTGTTCTGATTTCACGACTGTCTGATTCTGCAAAAAGCAAACAGGGAATAATCAGGAATAGAAAAGCAATTACTTTCATAGTTATATGATTATCGATTTGTGCAGGATTAAAATTACATAATATCTGTTTCCAGTGCCATCTTTTCCCGAAAAAAACCGGCTAATCAGATTTTTTTAAAAGACATGGTTAAAAAATATTTCTGTATTTAGGTTGATAAAGTTCTCATTGATAATGATAATGTAATCAATATTTTTCTTTACTTTACTGAAAAAATATGGAGTTGGATTGAATTGGTCGCAAACTTCAAGTGTAAACCAAAAAGCACAATAATGAAAACATTTAAAAAAATTCTGAAATACGGGGTATTGTCGCTGCTGGTTCTTATCATAGCGCTACTCGTTTATGTATCTGTAGGATTTGGCAAGCTGGATTTTAAGGATGACTTTGATGTTAAAGAAGATTTTTTGGCATTTTACCCTGAAAACTATGAACAGGCGCGTGAAAATTTCAGGTCATTATCTGCATCTTTATCTGAAAGATATAACAATGTTACTTATTGTCCTCTCTGGATTGCTTCAGAGGTGGATGATGATTTGACTATTGATTTTTGTTATATCCCTGCACAAAGTGACAGTTTGAATCTGCTGATTCTGGTTTCCGGTGTACATGGTGTGGAAGGCTATGTTGGGCATGCTGTTCAGCAAATGTTTGCAGAGCATTATCTTAGTGATGAATTGTTGCAAAACACCGGTGTGTTGCTGTTGCATGCTATGAACCCATATGGATTCAAATATACCCGAAGGGTAACCGAAAACAATGTGGATATGAATCGCAACAGTCCGTCAACACCAGATCTGTATGAAACCCAAAATGAAGGTTATTCACAGGTTTACGACCTGATTAATCCGCAGAAAAAGGTAAGAACCCGTTCACTGGAAAACAGGTTTTTCTTCTTAAAGGCAATGAATGAAATCCGGAAGGCCTCGTTACCCGTATTGCGGCAGGCAGTATTGCAGGGACAATACACCTATCCTGAAGGTTTGTATTTTGGAGGAAAAGCCCCGGAACCCCAAATAGAAGTGCTTGAACCTCATATTACTCAAATTTTCAAGCCTTACAACAGGATTATGATTCTTGATTTGCATACGGGTTATGGCGAAAGAGGCAAATTGCATCTTTTCCCCAATCCTATGGAAGAACAGGAAAAAGAAATGCTGGAATATATGTTTGAAGGTTTTTCAATCGACTGGGGTGATACAGATGATTTTTATACTGTAACCGGTGATTTTGTTGGTTTCGTAGGAGCATTGAATCCTGACACGGAGTTTTACCCCATGGTTTTCGAATATGGAACTCTGAACAGTCAGACCACAATGGGTTCACTCAAATCGATTCATATTATGATCCTGGAAAACCAGGGGCATCAACATGGGTATGCATCTGCCAGAGATTCTCTTCGGGTGAAAGCCGATTTATTGGAAATGTACTTCCCGGCTTCAGAAAACTGGAGAAATTATGTGATACAACAAACCCGCGATGTTCTTGATGTGGTGCTCCCCAGGTTTACTGCTGCCAACGCGGATTGAAAATCAGAAACCGGTTTTAACTGATTATATATTTCCCGGATGATTTTTCTGTGGTTTTTTTTGAAAACCCGGTTGAAGGTGGTTTTGGAATTGAAACCTGAAAATCAATACATCAGAGAATTTTTAATTCTTTATTTCCGGCCAATTTATCATCTAATACAAACTCTTTACTATGTAAATTGTTACATCCTCAGGAAATATATTTATATATTTTCCAGGATAAATTATGATATAGACTCTGAATTATGCAAAATAAATCTTCTCAGGTAATTGAGTTAAAAGTAGAAGGCATGAGTTGCACCAATTGCTCACTGGGTATAAAAAAAGCCCTTGAGAAGCAGGGCTTTACCGGTGTAGATGCCGATTTTACTACTGATGATGTTCGTTTTGAAACCAACAATGAAAGTAATTTAAGTCAAGCGGTAAAAACCATTGAAAGCCTTGGTTACAAAGTGGCTTTCAGAAAGGAAGATTCTCTTGATGATAAGCCTGAGAAGAAAGGCTTAAGTTCTATTGAGAAGAAATTCTGGTTTACGGCTGTTTTTACGGTACCATTGATTCTGGCAATGTTTATTCCCATTGATCTGTTGCATAACGACTATTTTCAGCTTGCTCTTACCATTCCTGTTTTTGCTGTGGGTTTCTGGCATTTTGGCAAAAGTGCACTCAATAGTCTGCGTGCCGGTGTTACCAATATGGATGTACTGATTTTCATGGGAACCACAGCTGCTTTTATTTATAGTCTTGTAGGTACTGTATACCGGCTTGGTCCCGATTATTTGTTTTATGAAACATCTGCCAGCATTATCAGTATTGTATTGCTGGGTAATATGCTTGAACATCGTTCAGTTAAAAAAACCACTTCAGCAATTGATGAGCTTACTCGTTTGCAGAAAACAACTGCCAAAAGAATTACCCAGGAAATGAATGAAGGACAGGAATACGTTGAGGAAATTGATGCCTCACTGGTAAATACGGGTGATTATGTTCTGATAAATACAGGCGATAAGATTCCCGTTGACGGTGAAATATACTGGGGCTATGGAAGTATTGATGAATCTATGGTTTCCGGAGAGAGTGTACCTGTTGACCGCACCAAAGGTGATAAAGTAATTGGAGGTACAATCCTTGAAAAGGGCACTATAAAAGTTCGTACTACAGCTACCGGAAAAGACACGGTGCTTTCCCAAATCATTAAAATGGTGCGCAATGCGCAAAAAGATAAACCAAGATTGCATAACCTGGCCGATAAAATCAGTGCAGTTTTTGTTCCTACGGTTGTTGTCATTGCTGTTTTAACTCTTCTTGGGTGGTATTTTTTGGGCGATTTACCCTTCCGCGACTCGCTCATGCGGGGTGTGGCAGTGTTGGTGATTGCCTGTCCATGTGCATTAGGTCTTGCAATACCCACTGCTGTTGTTGTAGGACTGGGGCGTACTGCAAAAAACGGAATTCTTATCAAAGGGGGAAGCGTTTTTGATAAATTTCCGAAGATTGAAAAGGTGATTTTTGATAAGACCGGAACACTCACCACCGGCAGATTTCGTGTCAAAGACTTAAAAGCTATGGGTGGAAAGACACAGCAAAGCCTGGTTGCTCTTTTATACAGCATTGAAAAGCATTCCTCGCATCCCATTGCCAAATCCATAGTAAGAGAATTTAAAGGAGCAGAACCCGTTTTATTCGCTAAAGTTGAGGAAGAAAGAGGAATTGGTCTTACCGCATGGGATAAGCAGGGTAATGTTTATCAGGCGGGATCATATGATACCGTGCGTGCTCTAACAAGCGATAATACACACAGTATTTATATCACCATGAATAATAAACTCATTGGGTGGGTAGATATTGAAGATGAAGTTAAACCCGAAGCAAAAGAAGCAATTGACTATTTGAAAAAACAAGGAATTACTCCGGTTTTACTAAGCGGTGACAGAGAAAAGAACTGCCTTGAAATTGCTGCAAAACTTGGAATAGAAGAAGTATATTTTGAAAAACGACCCGATGAAAAGCTTCAGATTATTGAAGAAATTTCCAAAAATTATAAGGTGGCAATGGTGGGCGATGGCATAAATGATGCTCCTGCACTGGCCAAAGCTTATGTTGGTATAAGCATGAGTGATGCTACCCAGGTTGCTGTAAAATCAGCTGAGGTGGTATTGCTCAAAGGAAACCTTAGCCTGCTTTCGAAAACTTTTGCGTCAGCAAGGGTAACTCAGCGCACGATTAAGGAAAATCTTTTCTGGGCATTTATCTACAATGTAATGGCCATTCCTCTGGCCATTGTAGGTTTGTTAAGTCCTATGATTGCTGCAGCGGCGATGGCCTTGTCTGATGTTATTGTGGTGTTGAATTCACTCAGACTCAAAAAACGCAGGTTGCCACTATAAAACCGCTAATTAACATACTGTCAAAGGTAAAAGCAAAGGGCTGCACTGAGCAGCCCTTTGTAATTTGAGTTCCCGAATGAATTCGGACTAATGCTTTCTGAACCTGTATCCTTTATCCATTCATCGAAAGAAGGAACTCTTCATTTGATTTTGTATGTCTGATTTTTCCCATAAGGAATTCCATTGCTTCAATGGGTGTCATATCTGCTATAAATTTACGTAAAATCCAGACACGATTCATCATATCTTTATCCATAAGGAGGTCTTCACGTCTGGTGCCTGAAGCAACGATATCGATTGACGGGAAGATACGCTTGTTGGATAGTCTGCGGTCAAGCTGAAGCTCCATATTACCAGTTCCCTTGAATTCCTCAAAAATAACCTCATCCATTTTGGATCCTGTATCTATAAGTGCTGTTGCAATGATTGACAATGAACCTCCATCTTCAATATTACGGGCAGCCCCAAAGAAACGCTTGGGTTTATGCAGTGCATTGGCATCAACACCACCGGAAAGGACTTTTCCTGATGCAGGAGCTACAGTGTTGAATGCACGCGCAAGTCGGGTAATTGAGTCAAGCAGAATAACAACATCATGCCCGCATTCTACCATTCGCTTGGCTTTCTCAAGCACTATATTGGCAACTTTTACGTGTCTTTCAGCCGGTTCATCGAATGTGGAAGAAATAACTTCGGCTTTTACATTACGGGCCATTTCTGTGACCTCTTCCGGTCTTTCATCTACCAGCAGTACTATGAGAAATACTTCAGGATGATTGGCTGCAATAGCATTGGCTATATCCTGCAGCAAAATGGTTTTACCTGTTTTGGGTTGAGCAACAATAAGACCGCGCTGACCTTTGCCGATGGGTGCAAACATATCAATTATTCTGGTAGATATATTGGATTGCGAGTGCCCGGTAAGTTCAAATTTTTCCTGAGGGAATAAAGGTGTTAAAAAGTCAAAGGGGACCCTGTCTCTTACTTCAGCAGGATTTCGACCGTTTATTTTTTCAACTTTAATCAAAGGAAAATATTTTTCATTCTCTTTTGGCGGTCTGATGCCACCTTCTACCGTATCACCGGTTTTCAATCCAAATAATTTTATCTGGCTTTGAGATACATAAATATCGTCGGGTGAGTTAAGATAATTATAGTCTGATGACCTGAGAAAACCATATCCATCTGGCATGATTTCCAATACTCCTTCGGCTGTAATTATGCCGTCAAATTCATATACCGGTTCCTGGCTGCGACGATCGTGTCCTTTATGCTTATGGGGGTATTCTTTATCTTTTACAGCATGTTGCGGTTGATTCTGGCCTTGTTCAGTCTCCTGGCTTCTGCTTTGTCTGTCACCACCCTGTTGGCTGTGCTGATAATTACTTTTTTTGTAGTTGCTTTGATGTTGTCCCTGATGACCCGGCTTATTACTTTTCCCTTTTTCTCCTTCATGACGTCTTTCATGGTCTTTTTGTCTTTCCTGAGAAGTATCTTCAGGCTTTTTTTCTACGGGGGTAGTGCTTGCCTGGGTTTTCTCAGGCTTTTTCTCAGGCTTTTTCTCCTGCTTTTTCTGACTTTCAACAGGAGTTGAAGTTACAGTAGCTTCCTTTGCATTTTGAACAGCAGAGGTTATTTTACTTTCAGACCTGGATTCTGCAGGTTTTTCTTCCTGTTTTTTTGTTGAAGTGGTTTTGACTGGAATGCGCTTTCTGGACCGACCTGGTGTTTTGTCTTTTTTTTCTTTTTGAAGCATTTCTTCAGTGGGATTTAATGCCTGAGCATCCAGTATCTTATAAATAAGTTCCTGTTTTTTAAAAGAATCAACCTTCTTAATGTCCAGGGATTTTGCAATTTCTTTCAATTCGGCAAGTAGCTTGCTATTGAGTTCTACAATGTCGTACATCAATCGTTCAAATTAAATTTATTTTGGGGTGTTTAACAATTTTACATTCGGATTTCAGATAAAAAGAAAACCCACTGTTTTGCAATTTTTGCATAACATAAATCACCTGCAAACCGCCGAAGACGATTTTTGAATTGGGGTTAACAAATACTGTTGGTTTAAAACTATCGAAAAATCAAAGAATAATCGTTGAAGGAATTGTTGTGCAAATATACAGATATTCGGTTAATTGCAAAATAAATCGTAAAATTTATTGATTTTTTATACATTCTATCATAGGTGTTTGAATTTGTTGATATTTAATTCCCTTAACTTAACCAAATAATATTGTAAATTTGCTTTAACAATCCATTTAAAAACTTATTATTATGCTCCAGCGTATTCAATCTGTTTATTTATTTCTGGTTTTTATTTTTGCGTTGCTTTTTTTGATTTTACCTGTTGCAACGCTTAATATTGGTGATGATACACATGTAATAAGGTTGTGGGGGGTATCACAGGAAACTGCGGAGTTGCTTTTTGAATACAATCGTGTATTGGGTATTTTAAGTATTCTGCTTGCCTTTATTGTTATGATACTTGCAATATTCACCACTTTTCAGTATAAAAAACGCCTTTATCAAATCAGGTTAGGAAAGCTGAATATCCTTCTTCATATAATGATGGTTGTTTCAACTTTCTTTTATCTTGATGTTTTGAAAAAAGGTTGGGAAGATTTCTTCTCTTACGGTGCTGCCATTATTTTTCCTTTGCTATCAATGGTTTTAATTCTTATGGCCAACCGTGCCATTCGGAGAGATGAGCAATTGATACGTTCTGCTGACAGATTACGTTAGGTGAACTAAACAAAAAAATAAAAAAAAGCGGGAAAATAAATATGGGTTTGCCCGCTTTTTTTTATTAAGATAGTCCGTTTTATCAGTCAACAAGTTTTTTTACAATATAATCTGAATTGAAAAGGCCGAGTGCACCCATGTATTTCAATTTAAATTTCAATACCGAGCCAACTTTATAATTTTTCGGATTTTTTCCTAAATCAATTACAACAATGTCAGAGCTTGCCCCTGCTATTTCAATGTTTTTATCCGCGGGTATCAGATAGTCGGGCGAAATATCAAGCAAGCCTATGTCTATCAAAGCCCGCCATGATTTTCTACCATAATCTTCAGGGTCAATTTCAAACATTTCTCCTGAAGGGTTCTCTGCAAGTTCTCCTTCCGGTACAACAGGTTTTTCAAGCAATTCAATAATTTCGGCATACAATGTTATTACATCATCCTTCATCCCCTTGATGGTTTTGCCGGTAACCAGATTATTGCCAAAATAAAGGGTTTCACCAATACGGAAATGATTGATACCCTTAGGCAGTTGCTTTTTCTGGATCATTGGGATGTTTACGGAAGAACCGCCTGAAATCCATTTTATTTTCATGTTGAATTTCAGCTCGATAATCTGTTTGTAAAGACTAAGCTGAACCATTTTATCGTGCGATGGCATAACTCCGTATAAACAATTGAAGTTGGCCCCAAATCCGACTACTTCAATATTGGGGAGTTCAAAGATTTTTTCATAAAAACCAACCAGGTTTTCGCCCAGTACACCTTCGCGTAAATCGCCCATCTCAATCATGATAATAACACGGTGAACTTTTTCCTGCCTGCCCGCTTCCTTTGAAATAAGTCTGAGGGTTTCAAGGTCGGAGTTAAAGCTCACATCGGCATATTTTACTACTGAATTCAGACTTTTACGTGGTGGTGGTTTTATGTAAACGGTAGTTACACCCGGATCAATCTTCTTGATCTTTTTCAGATTGCTGATACGGGAGTCAAGCAATTCTGTAGCTCCCATATCAACCAACTCTTTCAGGTAGATTTCATTGCCGCAAACCAATTTGCTTACAATACCCCACTCGATATTGTTTTTTTCAAAGAAATCTTTAAGGAAATTGAAATTATGTCTTAGTTTTTTGCTGCTTATAGTTATTTCTGCCATTGCTTTTTTATTAACGATTAAGTCTCATTTCGAGATATTTGCTGGTGAATCCCAGTTTTTCATATAAAAATCTGGCAGGATTTTCGGGTTCAACATGGAGCTTGATACTTCCTTCTGCTTTATCAAATGTTTTCAACATAAGTTCTTTGCCCAGTCCTTTGCCTCTGTAATCCTGGTGTACGGCAATATAAACCAGTATGTTTTCAGGAATATAACCGGCCATGCCGGTCTTATTAATGATAACAGCACCGGCAACTTTGTCTTTGTCTTTTGCTACAAGGATAAATCCACCAAACTTTTTCTTGTCATCCAGTGCAAAGTTTATACAACGCATAATCGCATCGTACTCATCTCCGAACTGATCAAGATGTTCAAACAAAAAGTCTGCAACTTCTTTTTTCTGTTGTTCCGTCACCTCGTCCTGCGGTGTATAAAAAGTGTAATCCATAATGTTGAGATTTAAAAATTTATTTTTGAAGTTTTCTCCGCACACTATTGTGCAGAAAGTTAATGATAACAAAACTTGCCAGGGAGGTAGTAATTCCAAAAATATTGGCATCAAGCCCTAAAGGTAAGCTTAAATCCGTAATAATCAAAGTAATAGTTGTTGAACCTCCCAGCAACATAGCCCAGAAAGCTGCCACTGAACTGGCATTTTTTAAAAATAACGCTGCCATAACCGGCACAAATAATCCTGATACCATAAATGCGTAGGAGTAAAGCATCAGTTCCAGTACATTAGGCATAACTGTTGCAAGCATAAGTGCCAGCGTACCCAAAACCAGTGTGAATCCTTGTGAAACCAGCAGGAAGCTTCTCTTTCCATCAGGCATTTTAAACCAGTTTCCGAAAATATCCGTTAGAAAGTTTCCGGAAGATGCCATAAGGCAACTATCTGCTGTTGACATAATAGCTGAAAAATAGGCCGCCATCATCAATCCCATCAATCCAACCGGTAGAACAGTCCGCAACAGCATGGGCAAACCCTGCTCTGCATCTATATCGGATGCACTGTTAAACCCAATGTACTCAAACATACCCTGTGCAATGGCAACCCGTGCAAATAGTCCGAGCAATACTCCCATAAATGCCATCACAGGCCACTCAAATAAACCGGCAATATACCATGCTTTTTGGGCTTGTTTTTTATTGCGCGAGGCATAAATACGCTGGTAAAGTGTCATTCCCACAAACCAAATGGGTATAATGGTTACCCCCCAGTTAACAATTTGCTGCCAACTGATATTTGCAAGGCTGAAAAACTCAGGTGGCAAAACTTCACGGATTCCCGCCATCCCACCAACACTGTAAAATGCAATAGGTATTCCTATAAAAATCAATCCTGACATCAGGATAATCCACTGTATGGTATCTGTATAAATAACAGCTTTGATACCTCCCATG
This sequence comes from Bacteroidota bacterium, assembly GCA_007693555.1. Classification (GTDB taxonomy): domain Bacteria; phylum Bacteroidota; class Bacteroidia; order Bacteroidales; family UBA7960; genus SKVR01. Next base: position 110,730 of record REDJ01000137.1, on the reverse strand, counting down.
GCAGTGTAAACAATAACAATGATACCCATTATGATGAGCGCCGTTTGTCTGGGCAGGAGGGGTGTAAAAGTTGCTTCGGCCAGGATAGCCCCGGCAAGGATTTGGGAGCTGGTAAATCCCAGGTAACCTATACCAGAGATAATTCCTGCAAGAAGAGCTACTTGTGGAGTATAAAAATGCCCCAGCATCTGGGGAAATGTGTAAAACTTTTTGAATTTCTCAATTTCCTTTACCCTTGGGATAAGGATAACTGCGCTGAGCCATGCGCCAATGAGACCGGTAAAGAGCATCCAGGATCCTGCAATGCCCATTATAAAACCCAATCCGCCCAATCCAATGGAAAATCCGCCTCCCACATCTGTAGCAACTACCGATAATCCTATATGCCAGCTTCCAATTTTACGTCCACCAACATAATAATCATCCACTCCTTTATTCTTCAGAAGGAACCAGACCCCGATTCCAATAACCGCCAACATGTAAAGAGTGAAAACTAATATGTCTAAAAAGTGCATTTACAGTTTACTTCTTTGTTAGAAGTTTGCAAAGTTAACAATTTTAAGGGGAAGGCACAAATGTGGGAATTAGTTTATTATTAATCAACAAATTAGGGTTTATAAAACTTGCTCTTTCTAAAAACAAAAACTTTGAACTAAGTTTGCATATTCTTTTTTACTTTAAATTTTTCTTTCAATCTGAATATGGCATATTCCTGGGGTAATAAACGGAGGTTTCATTCGCTTGCAGATTATTACAAGCAACGCTATGGTTCGCGCATACAGAAAGTAAGTGTAAATGCCGGATTTACCTGTCCAAACAGAGATGGCACCAAAGGTACAGGAGGATGTACGTTTTGTAATAATGAAGGGTTTAATCCTTCCTATTGTCACGAAGAAAGTTCTGTTAACGAACAGATTGAAAAAGGACTGAGGTTTCTGAAAAAAAGATACAGGAGAGCCCGGACTTTCGTAGCTTATTTTCAGGCTTACTCAAATACTTATGCTGATATTGAGATTTTAAAACCTAAATATGAACAGGCACTTTCGCATCCTGAAATCTCCGGTCTTTCCATAAGTACTCGTCCGGATTGTGTGGATGCAGAGAAACTGGATTATCTTGCCGAGTTGGCGGATAAAAACATAATTTCAGTTGAATATGGCGTGGAATCATGCTATGAGGATACATTGGAAAAAATCAACCGTGGACATAGTTTTGTAGATTCTGTAAAGGCAATCGAGCAGACTGCTGCAAAAAATCTGCACGTGGGAATTCACCTTATTATTGGCTTGCCTGGGGAAAGCCGTGAGCAAATGCTTGAGCAAAGTAAAATTATTTCAGGTTTGCCAATAAATTCAGTAAAATTTCATCAGCTTCAAATTGTAAAAGGAACCCAAATGGCTGAAGATTACATGAAACATCCAGATAAATTCCGGTTTTTCGAGCCAGAGGAATATGTTGGTTTTATGGTTGAATTCCTTGAAAAACTCAGACCTGATATTGCCATTGAAAGGTTTGCCGGTGAAGTTCCTCCTGCTTATAACCTTCGAAAATCATGGAATGGTTTGCGAAGCGACCAGATGATAATTCTAATAGAAAAGGCTTTGGAAAGAAAGAATACGTGGCAGGGGAAATTTTTTAGTGACTGAAGGCTCTGAAAATATTGGAAAGTTCAGCGGGAGACCATTCGCAGAAATTTCATTATTTTTGGCTCTTTTATTTGAATAATCAATAACCTAAAAATAACTTCCAATGAATAATCAGAACTCAGGATTTGTTGCAGGAATGCTTGGAGCAATAGAACGTGTGGGGAATAAACTTCCTCATCCCGGTGCCCTGTTTGCTTACTTTGCAATGGGAATTATAGTGCTCAGTGGTCTTGTTTCCTTTTTTGATGTTACCGCAGTGCATCCCGGAACCGGAGAAACCATAAGGGTTTTTAACCTTATGAGTCGCGAAGGTTTACATATGATCATGACGGGCATGGTAACCAACTTCACATCTTTTGCACCCCTCGGTACCGTGCTGGTAGCTCTTTTAGGTATCGGTATTGCCGAGGCCAGTGGTTTAATGAGCACAGGATTGCGTCTTTTGGTGATTTCCGCACCCAAAAACCTGCTCACATTTGCCATTGTATTTGCCGGAATTTTGTCAAATACAGCCAGTGAGGTTGGTTATGTAGTATTGGTTCCGCTAGGTGGTATGATATTCCTGGCCGTAGGGCGAAATCCCATAGCAGGTATTGCAGCAGCTTTTGCGGGGGTATCAGGTGGTTATTCAGCTAACCTTTTACTGGGAACCATTGACCCCTTGCTGGCAGGACTTTCTGAAGAAGCCGCAAACATTGTGGATCCTGCCTATACTGTAAATCCGGCAGCCAACTATTATTTTATGTTTGTATCCACATTCTTTATTGCCGCCTTAGGTACATGGGTTACTGAAAAAATAATTGTACCCCGCCTTGGCGAATATAAAGGAGATGCCAAACCCGAAGAAATCAAAAAGCTTGATGATGATGAAAAGCGGGGTATGCGATTTACATTGGTTGCTTTTCTGATTATCGTTATTTTGCTTGCCTGGAGTATGATGCCGATCGACCAGGGCTTCTGGGCTGATATACCCGGAAGCGGCTTTTTACGCGATCCCAGTACCGGTGGTCTGCTTCGTTCTCCATTTATGAGTGGTATTGTGGCTATTATTTTTCTTATTGCCGGAACGCTGGGTATAGTATACGGAATTGGTGCCAGAACCCTCAAAAGTAATGATGATGTTATTCTGGGAATGGGGAAATCCATGTCGACCTTAGGAACATATATAGTACTGGTGTTTTTTGCTGCCCAGTTTGTGGCTTATTTTAACTGGACCAACCTGGGGCTGATTTTTGCCATCAAAGGTGCCAATTTAATTGGCTCCCTGGGTCTGGGACGTATACCTCTTATGGTCGCACTGGTGCTAATCTCAGCGTTTATAAATCTTGTGGTGGGCAGTGCAAGCGCGAAATGGGCTATTCTTGCACCTGTATTTATTCCTATGTTTATGCTGTTGGGGTATTCTCCCGAATTTACCCAGCTTGCATACAGGGTAGGGGATAGTGTTACCAACGTTATAGCCCCCATGATGTCGTATTTTGCCATGATTGTTGCATTCTTTGAGAAATACGATAAAAATGCAGGAATTGGTACAATCATAGCAACCATGCTACCCTATACATTTATATTTCTCGGTGCATGGTTGGTCATGCTAATCATCTGGATAGTTCTTGGCATACCCATTGGACCGGGAGCTCCTTTGTTTTACGAGTTGTAAGTTGTTAATAACTATTGAAAATTTTTCAAGGGTCTGGTAATTTATTACTAGGCTCTTTTTGTTTTTATTGTTATATTTGAACGTTTAACAGGCATTTTTCCTATATTCGTGGTTTTCGTTGTGTCATGTCCTCTGGTGTTGCTTACTCTCTTCTGGTGCCAATTGATTATAGCCATAAGTCTATTATGGCTTTGGCAACTGCTGCCCGGTTTGTTAATAAATATGATGGTATAGTGCATGTACTGCATATTATTGATGACAAACCTTTTATTGATAAAGAGAAGGTTGAAAGTGAGAGACACAGACTTTTTGAATTTGCTCAGAATCAGCAAAAAGAACTTAACATTACCATTATCCCCAACGTTGTAACCGGTAATATTTTTACTTCTATTGGCCAAACAGCACGCAAACTTGGTACTCAAATGATCATTATGGGAATTCACAAGTTACATGGTATCCAGTTCATTATAGGTAGTTTTGCCCTTAGAGTTTCTTTAAGCAGTACTGTTCCGGTTTTATTGGTTAATAGAAATAAACCGGTCGAAAAGTTTGAGCGTATCGTTTTACCCTTTGATACAAATCTGCAAATGGATTGGATGATAAGAAGATCCATTGAACTGGCAAAAGATTATAATGGTATTATTTACTTGTTTTCTATTCTTGGAAGTATGTCTTTTTTCAGAAAAAGAAAAGCATTAATGAAAATAAAAAATACAATTGATTTAATCAGGAGCGAAGGTTTAAGATGTGAAAATGATTTTTTCCATTGGGGAAAAGCATCGCTGACTGACAGCATTATGCGATTTTCTGAATTTGTGAATACTGATATTATTGCCCTGCCTATGGACTATGGCAAGAATCAAACGGCTTTTTTAAATAGTCAGACGGTAATGAATCTTATCGAAAATTCCTCAATACCTCTTTATGTATTAAATCAAAGAAAGTACTGATAACTAAATCAATGGATATTAAAAATATTTGTGTTTTCTGCTCCTCCAGTAATTGGATTGACCAGAAATATTTTCGTGATACCGGTCTGTTGGGTGAAATGATTTTAAGAAAAGGTTGGCGACTGGTTTACGGAGGTACAGATGTTGGATTGATGGGACATTTGGCCCATACTATCTTAAAGGGCAGAGGAGAAGTAATTGGTGTTATTCCTGAAAATATTCAAAAAAAAGGCATTGCACTTAAAAGGTGTACTGAGTTAATTGTTACTTCGGATATGGCATCAAGAAAGAATAGAATGATTGAATTATCTGATGCATTTGTTGCATTACCGGGTGGCTTTGGCACAGCAGAAGAGGTTCTGGAAGTTATTACACTTAAACAACTGCAATTGCACACCAAGCCGGTTGTTTTTATCAATACCCTTAGTTTTTACAGCCATCTGGAAAACTTTTTTGAGAATATGTTTGAGAAACGGTTTACATCTGACAAATTCAGAAAGATTTACCATTTTGCACCTGATATAGCTTCTGTGGAGCAGTACCTCGATAAGTATGTTAGTATCGTTTTTTCAGATAAATGGTCTGAATAAAGCTGTTCAGGTTACCAGATTTTTTTAACAAGCTCAGGAGAAATGCTCTGGTGGTTTTCCACAGGTTTACACCTAAAACAATGAAATTAAAACTATAATAAAATTTTTTAAGAATTCTGTTTTAATGATTTTTTTATGTACTTTTCCTGATTAATAAAAAATGGGAAATGCTTTTATGAAAACTGAGGGGTAATATGAAGACAGCTCGAAATAAAATCCTGGTAGCGATTGATTTTGAAGAGCAGTCAATAAATGCTCTTGAGCATTCTTTTGAACTGGCATGCCTTTTTGAAGCTGACCTTGTTTTATTATATGTTATAGAAGTTCCCAGTGTAATAGGAAAGCTCAGAGCACCTGAAGATTATCTTAAGAAAGTCATTGCTGAAGCAAGACAAAAATTTGACGAACTTGAGGCGTTGGCAAAGCAAGCTTCTTGCAAAGCTACTGTAAATGCAAGTGTTCGTATAGAAAAAGGTAAGCCCTATGAAAGAATAATTGAAATGGCTTCCGATCTGGAAGTTTTAATGATAGTAATGGGCAAAAACAGCACAAAAACAGCAGGTAAACCCGGTAATTTCATTGGCAGCAATACAATGAATGTTGTTCGCGAGGCTGAATGCCCTGTTATTACAATAAAAGAAGGCACCAAACGTCCGGGGAAATTCTCCAAAATCCTTTTGCCGCTTGATTTTACAAGTCAGACAAAAAAACAAGTGCAGAAGGCAATTGAATTTGGAGGATATTTTGGTGCTAAAATTTTTGTTCTTTCAATAGTTACTACAGATAATAAGGTTACAAAACTATTGAAACAGGTCCAGGTTAATCAGGTTAAAAATGCGATTCAGAAGCATGGTGTCAGGTGTCAGACAGATCTGATTTACCGTAAAGATGAATCAGTTGCTAAAATGGTAATCGACTATAGTAAAAAAATAGATGCTGAGCTTATAATAATAATGACACAGCAAAAGAAAAGTATTGTAAACTTTTATGTGGGTTCTACGGCTCAGGAAATAATTTTCAATTCCGTTAAACCCGTATTAAGTATCATACCTACTGCTGTATTTAAGCCTGGCATTGTAACTTCTATGGTTGATCCGCTTGGACTTATAAAAAAGCAATTAAATAAAGATAATGAACCTCTCTGAATTTCAAAAAAAGAGAGGTAAAGGCTGTTTATTACATATATGGCTAAGAAAAAAAAATTATTTTTGCCACTCATCAGATTATGTTAAGCGAAAACCAGACAATTAAACAGAAAATTTCTTAATATGACCCAGGAAGAAAAAAATGTAATACTTGTTCCCACAGATTTTACCCCTGTTGCAGATTGTGCACTTGATCATGCTATTGAGATTGCAAAACTATTCGACCATAAAATTTCTCTTTTGCATGTTGTTGGGAAAAAAACTCCGAAGGTAGCCCGTGACCAAAGATTGGCCAGATTGAAAAAAGTTGCCGAGACCAATCAAAGTAAGACGGGGATTGAAATTACTTACCAAATTGAAGAAGGGAGCATTTTTGATATGATTAGTGGAACTGCCCATGACTTAAATGCAGACTTTATTATCATGGGAATACATGGCAAGCAAGGTGTACAGCATATTGTGGGTAGCTATGCTTATAAGGTTATCTGCAGCTCCGAAGTACCGGTAATGGTTGTAAAAAAGAAGCACCATCATGTTGGGTATAACAATATTGTTGTACCAATTACATTTACTTCTGAAAGTGCCGAAAAAATTAATGCCGCTTTGAGATTTGCAAAATATTTCGATTCAGTTGTACATATTATTGGATTGCTGCGTTCAAAAAGTAGTGTTTTTAAAATTAAAAAAGAGGCACTGCTGAAAAACGTAATGGATTACATTGAAAAAGCAGGAGTGAAGGCAAAAGCTGAAATTATTGTAAAGCCTGGCGCAGATTTGTATGATGAAGTGTTGAGTTACTCAGAAAAAATTGATGCTGATCTTATAATGATAGTTGCCGAAAGAAGTGGCCGTTTTGCAGAAGTTTTGGGTAAAAACGATGCTGAACAAATCATAGATAAAGCAGAGATTCCTGTTTTGACAGTTATCCCTGACCTTGAATATGATGCGGATCATATGCTCACAACATTTTTTGATCCCTTTGGTTTGATAGATAAATAATGATTTATTTGACCCAATTCTAAACTTCGCTAAATTGTATTGTTTTTCATGATCTCTTTTGATAATACCAAGGTAGCCTTTGCTGATAAAACAACCAGTGAACTTCGCAAAGCTTACTGGATGTTCCTTTTGGTAAAAAGACCATTTCTTGTAAAAATTGGTTCGTGGTTTCTGAATATTGCCAATAGAATCAAACTTCCCCTTCGCTGGGCTTTGAAACCAACAGTTTTTGCACATTTTTGCGGTGGAGAAACCCTTGAAGAATGTGAAACAGCATTAAATAAACTATCCTCTTCAGGTTTGAAAGCGGTATTGGATTATGCAGCTGAAGGCGTGCAAACCGAGAAAGAATTTGACGAGGCCAGAGACAGAATACTGGCTACTATTGAAATGAGCAAAACCAATGAAAGTATTGGATTTGCCGTATTTAAATTTACAGGTATTGCCCGATTTGCACTACTTGAAAAACAAAGTAACGGTGAGCCGCTCAGCCAGCAGGAAATTGCAGACTATCAAAGAATAAAAACACGTGCCAGACAAATTTGTGAAAGTGCAAAAGATGCAGGAATTCCTGTTATGATAGATGCAGAGGAAACCTGGATTCAAACAGCTATAGATGAAATTGTAGAGGAGCTTATGATTAAATTCAATAAAGAAAGACATATTGTATATCATACCCTCCAGATGTACAGAGTGGATAAACTTTTTTACCTGAAAAAATTATGTGCTGATTCGAAAAAGAAAGGTTATCTGCCTGCTGTTAAGCTTGTTAGAGGTGCTTACATGGAAAAAGAAAGAGAAAGAGCAGAAAAGATGTCTTATGCATCTCCTATTCAACCCGATAAAATTGCTACGGATGCTGCCTTTGATGAAGCCGTAAAATTTTGCATAAAGAATATTGAAAGAATAGCACTATCTGTTGGCACTCACAATGAAAAAAGCTGTGAAGAAGCCATGCGCTTCATGTCAGTGAGGGAGCTAAAAAACAATCATCCTTTGATTTCTTTCTCCCAACTCAAGGGAATGAGTGATCATATCAGCTACAATCTTGCCCTTGAGGGTTACAATGTAAGCAAGTATTTGCCCTATGGTCCTTTGAGATTAGTAATGCCATATTTGATCAGGAGAGCTGAAGAAAATACTTCAGTGGCAGGTCAGACAGGAAGAGAACTCTATTTGATTAAAAAGGAGTTGAAAAGAAGAAAGACAAGTAAAAGCTAGTACCTTTTATTTATTTTTCAGATGTTTTTTTCATATTTGAAAAGATAATTATAAGGTTAAAGTCCTTCCCGTATCATACGTTGCCGCTGTGCTTCAAACACCATAACTGCCACTGAAGCCGATACATTTAAAGAATCTGATTTTCCCTGCATAGGAATGTAAATTTTTTCATCGGCTTTTTCATACCATAATTGCGTTATTCCGTCAGCTTCTGTACCAAAAACAAAGGCCACCGGCCCTGTCAGGTCTTTTTTGAAGTAAACGGAACGACTTTGTAATGTTGCAATAAAAGTTTTGATGTTTTTTTTAGCTGCCCACTGTAAAAACTCCTCCGACCGGCAAACGGCTATCGGTTTTGTAAAAACACAACCCAGGCTGGCTCGGATTACATTGGGATTAAATATATCAGTGTGCGGATCGCATATAACAATAGCATCTGCACCGGCTGCATCAGCTGTCCGCAGGATTGCTCCCAGATTACCGGGTTTTTCAACTGATTCGAGTACTACCAAAAGCGGATTGCTTTTCATTGGAATGCTTTCAAGCTCCGTTTGAAACTTTTTTGCAATCAGGATGATACCCTCCGCATTTTTTCTGTATGCTATTTTGTTGTAGGCTTCACGGGAGGTATACCTTATAAGTGGTTTATACTTTTCTAAAGAAACCGGGTATTCTTTGTCAGGCCTGTAGATTTCCTCTGAAATAATCAGATTAACGGGCTCTGTATTCGAGTCCAATGCCAGCGAAACCTCCCTTACACCCTCTATGACAAACTGACCTTTCATAAGTCTTTCCTGGGCTTTTTGCTGAAGTTTTACAACTTCTTTTATCAAGGGATTTTGAAGACTGGATATCAGATTTTCCTGCATAGGTATTTCGGTAAATTCAAATTATTAGTTTTTGTCGTAATTTATGCACTTATTCTGAAACAAGCGAATTTTGATCGTATTTTTTTCGAAAGTAAGTGAAAAATGCCAGCAGATAAAATCCCATTGCAAAAAGCATTACGATTCTGAACCCCTGTTCCACTGCTATGAGTGTAGCTAAAGAAGTGGCTATAACCGAAAGACAGCCATTAATACCCCATGCCCATGGAATATGATCCCTTTGGTTACCGGCAAGAATTCTTATACCTGAGGGGAATGGGATGCCCATAAAAAAAGAAGGTAATGCCAGCAAAACAAAAGCAATTAAAAACTTAATCAGGAATGGGAAATTTATAGTGGCAGTAAGGATATCGGTAAAAAACAGAGAATATACAAAAAGTAATATTGCTACCAAAAAAGTGGCAAATCTTGAAGCTTTCACAGGATTTTCCAGTGTTCCGGAATAAAGACTACCCATTCCGCTTGCAATCATCATTGTGCTGATTACGGCAGATATTGCATAAACCGGATGGCCAAAATACAATATAAAGCGTTGAATGAAAATGATTTCGGCAAACATATAGCCCAATCCCAAAGCACCAAAATAAAACAGTGTAGGTGTTTTGCTGCCCTCAGTTTTTCTTAACCTGAACAAGGGTAAGACAATAAGTACAAAAGCAAGTAAAGCACTCTGAAGCAGTGTAACCCACACGATCAGGTAACCCAGTTCGAGAAAGGGCATGGTTTCGGCGCCAAAAGTTTCCCTTAATTTCGAAATAGAAGATAATTTAAGAAAACGGCTAAAGTAGGGTTTATCGTCAGTGGCAGGTTGAATATAAAAGTCGTAATCTCTGAGTAAATCTTCATTACCTTCATAAACAATAGCATCCAGGTATTTGTAAAGAAATTTGTCTTCCAGAATGTTAAAGGCATCTCTTTCCTCGGGTTGAATATCAGGCAACAATACGGGATCAAAAAGCATTTGCTTACAAAAGGTCCTTATATTGTCAATTTCCTGTTGATTCAACGGGGTTTTTTTCAGGACAAAACTAAGAGTACCCCAGCTTTTAATTGCAGCTATGTGATTGCCGGGTTGCTCAATCCCATTGTTAAGAAGAACCGTGGCAAGAGTATTGGCAATTTTTAGTGTTGTCCTTGAAGGATAATCTATCCAGGTTGTTATTGCAATTACACCCTCTTCCGACAAATGATCCCACATCAACTGAAAGGCTTCTATTGTAAGTGCGTAATCTTCCTGCAATGCATTCATTCCCGTAGAGCCTCCGAAAGCTTCCATGCGGGGCAATATAATTGCATCAAATGACTCAAAACTTTCAGTAAGCAGGAATTGACGGCTATCATTGTAAATGAGCTCTGCAGCTTCATGCATTGCCAGATATCCTGATTCTGATGCAAATTCATTCTTTAGCAATTCTTTCACGCCCTGCACTTCTGTAATTCCTTTAACCTTTTTTGCATCATTCTGAATGGCATGAGCCACTCCTGATGCTGTTCCCGCTTTTAATATTAATATAGAATCGCGTACCTGCAAAATATATGGCAGGTCTTCGGTTGTATAATTATGTATGTTTCTGCGGGTGGTATCAAAAAGGGGTATAACACCATAAAATTCTGCATTTATGAAAACATTTTTCTTAACAGGCACTTCTTCTGTGAAGGTAAAACTGAGCGCAGGAGCGTATCTTAGAGCAGGTGATTCAACTACTTCAATCTGGCCGTGTACATCCGGCTGTTTATGAATTACCCTCGCTTCAGGAAGATTAAGTGTGCGTGAAAGACCTTTATACTCTGACAGAGGCAAAGAACCAGGCCAGACTAAAGCAATTAAAACAAAAATTAGGGCTAAAAAAGCCACCGGTAATTGATAGGATTTGCGTTCTGAAGAAAATGAAATAAGAGCAGCTGATATAGATAATGTGGCAATGATTGGAAGGGTGTGTAATGCAAAAAAATGGTTAAGCAACAGAACTACCAATATCCCTCCCAAACCTGAGCCCACCAGGTTTGCGAAATAATATTTCCCGATTTTTCCTGCATTTTTTATAAACAATATTCCTATTGCAAGAGCACCAAAGAAAAAGGGTAGAAAATAAATCAGATAGGTGGCAGCAAGAACACCAAACTGACTTGTTTCAACAAATAAAAGATAAACATCAAACTGAAGAGCCGGCAATCTTGCCATGTAAAATGACAAGATCATAAAAAGCCCTGTTGCTGACATAAGTAATGGAACCAGCCAATGTGATACGGATAAAAGCCTTTTTCTGAAAAGTGCAAGAAATGTACCGCTTGCACCAAAACCAAGCATTGCAATTGAAATAATCATGTATGCAAAATGGTAGCCTTGCATGATTGAAATCAATTGCATCAGAATAAGCTGATAGGCTATAATTGCGGATGAATGCAATCCAAGCCCGGCAATTATTCTGTTTTCAGATGTATGTAAAGGGCTTTCAGAAGACATGAAGTCCTTTTTTAGTTACCGGATGTAAAGGGAACAAACCTTACGGGCATCAAGCTTCGTGTAGAGATTCTCTCACCCTTTTTTTCAACGAGCATTAACTGCTGAATCCTGAATGGAGAACCCACCGGAATTATCATCCTGCCACCATCCTTTAATTGTTCGATTAACGGAGGGGGAATGTATTCTGCAGCGGCCGTTACTACAATTGCATCAAAGGGACCATGTTCTTCCCATCCATAGTAGCCATCGGCAATTTTAACATGCACATTATCGTAATTTTCCAAAAGTACTCCTCTGGCTGTTTCTCCCAATGCTTCAATAATCTCAATGGTATAAACCTCCTCAACAATCTCTGCCAGGACAGCAGCCTGGTAACCTGAACCGGTACCTATCTCCAGTACTTTAAAATCCTTTTTGGGTTTAATGATTTCGGTCATATAAGCCACTATATAGGGCTGAGAAATGGTTTGACCGTGGCCAATTGGCAGAGGCCTGTCGTCATAGGCCCATCTTTGTTGGCTTGCAGGTACATAAAGATGCCGTGGCACTGTGCTCATGGCTTTCAAAGTTTCTGCATCCGTGATGCCGCGGCTTCGGATTTGATTTTGTACCATATCAGAACGCAATCGCTCAAAATTCTGGCTTGAAGCAGAAAGAGTTAAAAGCAGGCATGAAAACATTATTATCTGACGACTCAAATATTTTTTCATTTTTGGCTTTTTTGGTTTTATAAAACTGAATAAAAACAAATATACGAAAATGGGGTTTACCCTTTATCTTACAATATATTAAAAAGTTAAAAACTAATATGCACTTGGTATTGGTAAAACAACTTATTAATTTAGAGCGTTAGTAATATGAAAGCTATGTCCTTCCAAACCAATGAATACGATCATGAAAACCTTTTTTCTCATATTAGTTTTTCCTCTTTTCCTGAGTTTTAATACAAATGCACAAAACATTGACTCTCTTCCGGAAAAAAAAGGTAATTATTTAGATAAATATACGCAACAAAAAGTCTATCTGCATTTCAACAAACATAGCTATTTTGCCGGCGATGATATTTGGTTTAAGGCATATGTTATAGATGCCGTAAATCATAAACCTGATACTTCAGAATCATCATTATATGTTGAACTTTTTAATACTAAAGGTCATCTGGTAAAAAAAGAAATAATTCACATTGATAAGGGTTATGGAACAGGGGACTTTTCATTACATGATTCTTTATCCGAAGGTAATTATCTGATTAGGGCTTATACACCCTGGATGCTGAATTTTCAGGAAGATTTTATTTTTACAAAGAACTTCTTTATCCAAAACCCCGAAGAGAAAAATTTCATCAGCAGGAGCACAAGAAGAGAAAACAGGAGAATTAACAGGGAGCTGGAACAAAAAAGTGAAGAATACAGTATCAACTTTTATCCTGAGGGGGGTAATCTGGTATATGGATTGGAGAACAGGCTGGCATATCATGCTCAAAATTCTCTGGGAAAGGGAATTGACGCCAGGGTAGAATTGATAAATTCAGCGGGTATTACTGTTTCTGATTTTCATTCTTCGGATACTTTTACCGGCAGGGGAGTCGCTAAATTTACTCCACAGGATAAAGAAAGGTACAGTGCAAGAGTAACCTTTGCCAATGGCAGAACACGAAATTTTCCTGTCCGGAATATAAAATCATCCGGTTATGTCCTTAATGTAATGCCTAAGGATGATTACTTCGATATATCAGTTTCCGGTAATCCGGCTTCTTTTGACTCCGGTTTATACCTCGTAATTCATACCAGGGGAGCTATTCATGAATTTCTGAAAATTAACAGCAACCACAATCTCAGAATAAGTAATAATGACTTACCATATGGAATTTCTGTGGTTAGTCTTTTCGATCAAGATGCCAGCCTGATTGGTGAAAGATTGTTTTTCAATTATCCCGGTGAAGTAAAGAATTTAGCCTTAAAGGCATCAAGGGTTAATGATGGTTTTAATATTCAGATTGATTCTCCTGATCATTCATCTGATTCAACAAGTTTTTCATTGTCAGTGGTTGGGTCAGGTGCTTTAAATTCATTTCATTTGAAAGAGAATATTCTAACCCGAATACTGCTGACTTCAGATTTGACATTTAAAGTGGGAAATCCATTAAAATATTTTACCGCGTATTCACTTGAAAATAATTCTATTGATTTGCTGATGTTAAGTTCCGCCTGGGAAAGGATGAACTGGCAGGATGTTATTGAAGAAAAAACTCCGGAAGTTGTATTTAAAAAACTGGATGGTTTTCCGGTTTTCGGTAATATTGAACCCACAGATGAATCCAAAGAATTTGACAGATATAGATTTGAAGTGACATTGCAAATTGGTGAAGAATTGCAGGTAAGAAATACAAATACCAATCGGTTTGGGAATTTTATTTTTGATAGTATAAAAGAGCATGGTGAATTTGAAGCGAAAATAGGAATACTTGGATTACAAAGAAGTAAACCCCGTTTTCTGGAATTATTCCCTGATAAGTTTGATGGGTCAGAATTGGATATGAATATGCATTTCAGGGAACTACCCCAAAGAAGAGGAAGTAATTGGGTCAGGACTGCATTTCAGCCTCGTAAAAAGTCGGATAGGCGGCAGGAAATCAGGGATAATTTAACGTATCATTATGGTTCACCTGATCAGATAATTTATCTTAAGCATGATGATGAACGATTCCGCTCAATGCGCGATGTGCTGGCTACAAGAGTATCAGGAATTACCGTTGATGGGAATTCCATTGTAATTAGAGGCCCAAGCAGTTTGCTCTTAAGTAATCAGCCTATGTTGCTGGTAGATGGTCAAAGGTATTCAAGTTTTAATTTTTTGAATCTTACTCCCATGGATATTTCCCACATTGAAGTTTATAAGGGAACCAGTGCATCCATTTTCGGTTTGCATGGAGCCAATGGCGTTATTGTGGCCCACTCACGCAGGAGTTCAATAGCTCAGCAATTGATATTTGAATATATTTTTAGCGGATATCACATTCCAAGGGATTTTGAACCGATTGACCCCAAAAGAAAAAATAACTTTTTTGACCACCCGGAATATCTCTATACTGTTACCTGGAACCCGTATATAAAGCTTGATGAGGCAGGGCAAAAAAGTATGCTCCTGGAGATTCCTGATGGAATAAGGAAAGTGCATATTATTCTTGAAGGAATTGATGCAGAAGGAAAAATTCACCACATTCATCAAAAGCACGAATTGTAAAGATTTGAATATTCAAAAGTCTCTGTTATTTCAGTTCCAATAAGAATTCTATCGTATCGACACCATCAGCATAATCCTCCGGACCTGGATTTTGTGTTGTTCCTGTTTTTATACTCCGCTCAAACATATGATTAAGTTCCTGCCTTGAAGCAATGCACTGTATGTTATTTTTTTCTGATTCAATGTATTTTTGGATAATCTGAAAATCATCATATGTCTCGTAATGTAAAACCGATAGTGGCGAAGCAAGCTGGTTATCTTCTTTGACAATTGAGTATCCGGTATCGAAATGCGGGGTTTGATTTACAAGTAATACTGCTTTCTGGTATTCATAGTTATTGAAGAATTTATGGTGGTTTTTCAGATGTTCCCATTTTCTGAAGGATTGGACCAACCGGTCAAAATCATAGTTTTCAGGTACATAAATTTTAGAAACACTGCGGCAACCCATTCCAAAGTACATAAATACATCATCAGAAAGGGCCATAAGTTCTTCTTCACTTTCTTTTCCGTCAACTATGGCTAGGCTGTTTCTGTTTCCCCTGATAATACTGGGATATTTTTTGAAATAATACTCAAAATACCTCGAGGTGTTATTGCTGCCCGTTGCAATTACAGCATCAAAATCAGAAATTACTCCTTCAGTAAATCCAATGTAGCTTCTAAAACCAGGTTCGATTTCGGTTAAAAGCCTGGCAACTTCAACGGGCAAAAATTTGTCCTGGCCCGATAGTTTTCCCAGAAACCTGTGACCAGATAATAATACACACATAAAATCATGAAAGCCTACCAAAGGAATATTTCCCGCCATTATAACGCCGACAGTCAGTTTTTTTGGGAGGGCCTGAGAGAAATCATATCTATTTATCCAATCAGTTAGTTTTTTCTTATCAAGCATTGCAGAAATTCCTTCCATGGCCGAAAATATGTTTTCCTCAGTAAACCAGGGATTGTGGCCAGTACTTTTTAAAATGGCCTGCTGAAAAGAATCATTTTTCAATGATCGCCGATGAATGACTTTCTGCAGTTCGATGCCCAGTTTAACAAAGGCATCAAGGCGTTTTTCCGGATTTGGTTTCATGTTTTTTTATTATCTCTGAAATCCTTACAATACCAGGATTGATTTGTTATATATATTTGCAATATAAACTACAAAGTTAAGTTTTCAATTATAAACTATAGTTTGCTTGTTAAACCTTTTGCTAAAGATTCATGAGGCTAATAACTATTATTTGTTTCTTTCAGTTTTTTGTTCCACAGGTATATGCTGAGTCTGTTCCTGATTTTAAAATGCATGAAGATAGCCTGAAAAAACTCATAATATCAGTCCCCTTTGCCCGGGATGACAAGGAGAAATTAGAAATCAATCAGATATTTAAGACCTATTTTGAAAAAGTTTTAAATAAAGAAGGCTCCTTTGCCTATTCCTTTGATTCATTGCAAACAGTTTCTCTGCTCAGGTCACCCGATGAGCGTTTTCGCATTATCAGCTGGTACATCCCATTAAGTAATTATAACTTTAGCTATTTTGGGTTTTTGCAGGTAATGAATTCATCAACCGGGAAATGGGAACTGATTGAATTATTTGACAATCAAGGCACTGTTGAAAATATCTCACATGAGCTTTTACAACATGATAATTGGTTGGGAACATTTTATTCTGAAGTCATTCACCGGAGTTATGAGGGAAAGGACTATTATTTTCTCTTGGGTTGGAGAGCCGATAATCCATTAACCCGGAAAAGAATAATTGAGCCCTTAAAAATTGATGCTGAAGGTTTTCCCACTTTCGGAAAGCAAGTTTTCCAATATAAAGATGATTTGCATACCCGCATAATTTTTGAATACTCTTCCAGGGTAAATATGATAATGCGGTACGATGCATTTCGTTTTCCAGGCAGCAGAGCTCCTGAACAGGTTATAATTTTTGATCGTATGGCACCCACACATGAATTTCTTAAGGGAAATTATCAGTTTTACGTGCCTGAAATGAATATTTTTGATGCCTTCAGATATGTTGAAGGCAGATGGGTTTTTACAGAGGATATAGATGTAAGGAATCCCCGTCACAGACCTCCCCCAAGGCCCACTCCTCCAAATTTGAATTAAAACCTTTGGTTTTTACATAACCAGGTTAACGGACATTTTAGAAACCCTTGATTTTATTGATAAAAAGGATAGATTGTCTGGAATGAAAAATATTTCCACTGTTTTTCTTTTTTGATTGTGATAATTTTGCCAAATTTGTCAGAGATTTCAAAAATATTTTCCTGGTTTATTTAATTTGGCTGTTAATTTTATGTAATAATTTAAATTCTGCTTTCATATTGAAATATTTTGCAGGTTGGGAAATATTGATAAGTTTGTTGAAAAATAATTCATTATCAAGACACATAAAAAATCCAGCAATTATTTAAAAATTTAAAGGCAATACATCCTGATGATTAATCAAGATTTAATTCATCAAGGTGTCTTAAATGATATCAATAATAAAACTTACGAAACATGAAAAAGCATAATTTTAGTGCCGGCCCATCAATACTGGCAAAGGAAGTAATTGAGAATACAGCAAAAGCTGTTATGGATCTTAACGGAATCGGTTTATCAGTTATGGAAATTTCGCATCGGGGAAAGGATTTTCAGGCTGTTATGGATGAAACTGTAGCTTTGTTTAAAGAGTTGCTTGATATACCTGAAGGTTATCATGTGTTATTCCTTGGAGGTGGGGCAAGCCTTCAGTTTTGTATGGTTCCATTCAATTTGTTAAATAAAAAAGCTGCTTATCTTGAAACTGGTGTATGGGCAAAAAAAGCTGCCAAAGAAGCAAAGTTTTTTGGAGATGTTGATGTAGTTGCATCCAGTGCAGACAAGAATTTCAGCTATATTCCAAAGGGATATACCATTCCAACAGATGCAGATTATTTTCACATTACAACAAACAATACAATTTATGGAACTGAAATTAAAGAAGACATAGATTCACCCGTACCTTTGGTTGCCGACATGTCTTCCGATATCTTCAGCCGTCCACTTGATGTGTCAAAGTATGCAATAATTTACGGAGGCGCCCAGAAAAACCTGGGACCTGCAGGAGCAACTTTTGTTATCATCCGTGAGGATGTACTCGGTAAATTTGAAAGGGCTATACCCTCCATGCTGAATTATCAGATTCATATTGAAAACGGATCGATGTTTAATACCCCTCCTTGTCTGCCAGTATATACTATTCTTGAAACCCTACGCTGGCTAAAAAAACTGGGTGGAGTTAAAAAAATGCAGGAGCTTAATGAGGCTAAAGCCAGATTGTTATACGATGAAATTGACCGTAATGAATTATTTGTGGGCACTGCAGAAAAAGAATCCCGTTCACTTATGAACATATGTTTCGTAATGAGTGAAGCATATAAGGAACTTGAACAGGAATTCCTCTCATTTGCATCGTCTCTTGGAATGGTAGGTTTAAAAGGACACCGTTCGGTAGGAGGCTTTCGTGCATCGACCTATAACGCACTAACTGCAGAAAGCGTAAAAGCTCTTGTTGAAGCTATGCAGGAATTTGAAAAAAAATTCAAAAAATAAAACAATAAACATTTTATAGCTGCCGGTTTTTAGAGGATCTGAAAACAATCCTCTTACAGTTATTTTATAAAGTAAATTTTTATTTCATAGTGTTATCAGGTATCATAAACAGATCAGAACACTTTTAAATTTAGAAATTATGAAAAAGATATTGATTGCCACAGAAAAACCTTTTGCTGCAGCAGCGGTTCAAGGAATAAAAAAAGTTTTTGATGAAGCGGGTTATGATGTTGTGTTGTTAGAAAAATACGCTGAAACATCTGAATTTCTTAAAGCTGTTGAAGATGTTGATGGATTGATTATCCGAAGTGATAAGGTAACAGCCGAAGTATTAAATGCAGCCCGGAACCTGAAAATTGTTGTCAGGGCAGGTGCAGGCTATGATAATATTGACCTGGGAACATGCACCGAAAAAGGCGTGGTAGCCATGAATACTCCCGGGCAAAATTCAAATGCTGTGGCAGAACTTGCTTTTGGCATGATGCTGTATAATATCAGAAAGGCCTTCAATGGAAGTTCAGGAACTGAGTTGCGTGATAAAAAAATCGGAATTCATGCATACGGAAATGTTGGAAAGTTTATTGCTGCTATAGCTAAAGGATTTGGTATGCATGTTTATGCCTATGATCCTTTTGTAAATAAAGAAGATATTGAGCGTGATGATGTTATAGCTATGAGTTCTTTAGAAGAACTTTATAAAACCTGTCAGTATATTTCACTGCATATTCCGGCAAATGAAAAAACCAAAAAGTCAGTAAATTATGATTTGCTGAAAAATATGCCCAAAGGAGCTACCCTGGTTAATACTGCGCGTAAAGAAGTAATTGATGAAGAGGGTTTACTGAAACTCATGTCTGAAAGAACAGATTTCAATTATCTTTCTGATCTTGCACCTGACTGCAAGGATGAAATGCTTGAGAAATATCCTGAACGCATTGTTTTTACAGCAAAGAAAATGGGTGCACAAACTTCAGAGGCAAATATTAATGCCGGTCTTGCAGCTGCAAAACAAATCGTGAATTTCTTTGAAAAAGGAGATAAAACATTTCAGGTTAATTAATAATACTGCGATTTCCCTGTCAATGATATTTTTTTTAATCAAATTCAATAAAACTTAAGATTATATTCATGGCTATTTTAAAACCTTTCAGGGGATTAAGGCCCCCAAAAGATATTGTAAAAGATCTGGCTTCAAGGCCTTATGATGTGCTTGACTCCAAAGAAGCCCGTGCAGAAGCAAAAAGTAATCCCTACAGCTTTTTAAGGGTAGTAAAACCTGAGATTGAATTGCCCGAAGATACTGATTTATATTCCCAACAGGTGTATGATAAAGCACTTGAAAACTTTAAGAAATTTCAGGAAAATGGCTGGCTTAAAAAGGATGAAACTGCCAATTTTTACATCTATGCACAAACATGGGGTGAAAAAATCCAGTACGGTATTGTGGGTTGTGCAGGTGTTGAGGATTATTTGAATGAAATTATCAAAAAGCACGAGCTTACCCGGCCTGATAAGGAAGAAGACAGAATGAAGCATGTTCGCATTGTAAATGCTAATGCCGAACCTGTTTTCTTTTCCTATAGTGTAGTTCCGGAGATTGATAATATTGTGAAAGAAATCACCCTGAATAGTTTACCGGAGTATGATTTTGTTGCCGATGATGGTTTTGGGCATAAGTTTTGGGTGATTGATAACAGGCAAACTGTTGAAAAGCTTGAAAAACATTTTGCTGAAGTACCTGCGTTTTACGTTGCCGACGGACATCACCGCACAGCTGCAGCAGCACTGGTTGGCAATGAGAAAAAAATGCAAAATCCCAATCATACCGGCAATGAAGAATATAATTTCTTTATGGCAGTGCTTTTTCCTGATAATCAACTTACAATTATTGATTATAACAGGGTAGTCAAAGATTTGAATGGTTTGTCAAAAGAAGAATTCCTTACCAGGCTTGAAGAAATTTTTATTGTGAATGAAAAAGGTACCGAAGAATATAAGCCCGATAGATTACATAATTTCAGCATGTATCTGGATGGTAATTGGTATGAGCTGGATGCCAGGGAAGGAAGTTATGATGACAATGATCCAATAGGAGTTTTGGATGTAACGATTCTTTCAAAACACGTTTTGGATAATATTTTGGGAATAAAGAATCTTAGAACCGATAAGAGAATTGATTTTGTTGGAGGTATACGTGGTTTGGGAGAGTTAAAGAAAAGAGTTGACAGTGGAGAAATGGAGGTGGCATTCGCACTCTATCCTGTTACAATGAAACAATTGACAGATATAGCCGATACAGGAAATATTATGCCTCCCAAAACCACCTGGTTTGAACCCAAATTGAGAAGCGGGCTTGTAATACATAGTCTTGAGGATTAAAAAAAATCGGATTCCAATTTAAATCATTCTTATTCAGGCTTTCAGTTGTTGATTGATTTGTCAGACAACCGAAAGCCTTTTTAAAATAATTCCATAAAAATCTTTTGTCACTTTAATATTTAATAGTAACTTTGCACTCCTGAAAAATAAAGATGTTTTATATCTAATCCAGTAACAATATACAATAACAAACAGGTTTGTTTAAAAAATTTGAGTAATGAAAAAAGATATCCATCCTGACAATTATCGTTTAGTTATATTCAAGGACATGTCAAACGATTATTCCTTTCTCACAAGAAGCACTTCCACGTCAAAGGAAGCAGCTGTCTGGGAGGAAGATGGAAAAGAGTATCCTCTGATAAAACTTGATATTTCGCATACTTCACACCCCTTTTATACAGGCAAACAACAACTTGTTGACACTGCAGGAAGGATTGATAAATTTAAATCGAAATATCAGAACCGTAACAAAAAGTAAAAAAATATTTTTCCTTCTAAAAAGCCCTTTACTCAAAAGGGCTTTTTTTATTAAAAAATTTTCTATCTTTAGCCAATTAAGTGAAAAGGATTGAATAATCAAAATAAAAATTGCAATGAATTATATTTTGTTCGGAGATCAGACACGAAACCACCTGTTGCCTTTTACATTTACCAGACCTATTGCAGACATCAGAATAGGTATTCTTACCATGAGAGAAAAATGGGAAAAATATCTTGGGAAAAAAACTTCAACCTTAACTGAAGATTATCTCAGCAAAAAATATCCTCTCATTAAGGAAGGTGATAACATTTTGATAAATAGCAGTGTTTTTCCTGATGAAACAATCCTTAAAGAAATTCATCAACTTACACCAAACCAAACTCTGATTACGGGTGAAATTATTATAGCACTCAGGTTAAAATCGGAAGATATTGAAAACCTTGATTGGGATATAATTGATTCAGTAGCACCTCTTCATACCCAATCATCACCGAAAAAACTTCAGTACCTATCTGATTTAATTCAAATGAATGAATCTGAAATTCTGGGTGACTTTGAATTGATAACACAGGGTCGAAAATCGGAACCTATTCCTGATATTGCAAAAGTTACCGCACCAGAAAAAGTCTTTGTTGAGAAAGGCGCTGTTATTGAACATGTAATAATTAATGCCTCTGAAGGGCCTGTTTACATTGGAAAGGAAGCACAAATTATGGACGGCTCTATTCTTCGTGGTCCTGTTGGGATTGGCGAAAGTGCGAAGATCAGAATGGCTGCAAGAATTTACGGAGCAACTTCCATTGGCCCACATTGCAAGGTGGGTGGAGAGGTGAGCCATTCCATTATGTTCGGCTATTCAAATAAGGCCCATGATGGCTTTCTGGGCCATAGCGTTATTGGAGAATGGTGCAATCTGGGAGCCGACACCAATACCTCCAATTTAAAGAACAACTACGAAAATGTGCGTTTGTGGGATTATGAGGAAGAAAGTTTCTTAAAAACTGAATTGCAGTTTTGTGGTACTTTCATGGGCGACCACTCCAAGTGTGGCATAAATACTATGTTTAATACCGGTACAGTGGTAGGTGTTGCTTCCCAGGTATTTGGTGCCGGATTTATGCGCAATTTTATTCCTTCTTTCTCATGGGGTAGTGTTTCGGGCTTTGCTGTGCATAACTTTGACAAATCCATAGAGGTTGCCAAGAGGGTTTATGCACGCAGGGGCCTTGACTTTGATAAAACTGAAGAAGATATATTGAGGCATGTATACGAAAATACACTGAGTTACAGAAGGCTTTAGAAAAAACTATATTTTAAGAAAAGAGACTATCTGAAAAGTCTGAATTGGAGTGATTTTTTGAAAATCAGGTTACCCCTTCCCTAAAGGGAGCCTGATTTTTAGCATTTTCCCCTTTAGGGGTAGGGGTTAAAAGTGATGAAAATCAAATAAGCGGACTTCTAAGACAGCCTCTTTTTTTACATTTTTTCGATCTCGCAGAACCTCACACTCATCATTATAATGAATTTTTAAACTCTATCATTGATTAAATCTCGTTCAATGCCCGCAGATCAATTATCATCTTATTTCGTTAATTTTGTAATTCTTCTCAAGTGTGGGTTTACTTATATTTTATGGCATAATCATTGTCTTAAGATATGGTTGCAGTTTTCCGAATTAATAAAAATCGCGAACAATGATTTAAACTGCATGTTAACAGGTCTATACAGGATTAAAAAGTGGATGTGATAAAATTACATACTTATAGTACCTGACGTATTTTCACTATTAATGACAAAATGACTACAAATAATTTATGGATAATTTTCTGGAAAGAGATGGATTTAAATTTTCAGGTATGATAGATGCTGAAACTGAATATATTCCTTTGCTATCACCGGAGGAAGAGGAACAAATGACTGCCGAGGAATTACCGGAAGTTTTACCTGTTTTACCCTTAAAAAATACAGTTTTGTTTCCCGGTGTTGTAATTCCCATCACTGTTAACAGAGACAAGTCTATCAAGCTTGTTAAAGAAATATACAAAAAGAATAAAATTGTTGGGGTTTTATCTCAAAAGGATGATAATGTTGAAGATCCTGGGTTTGATGATTTGAATGAGATCGGTACAGTAGCTTATATAATCAAAACTTTATCTATGCCCGATGGAAGCACAACTGCCATTTTGCAGGGTAAAAAAAGGTTCAAACTTGAATCTTTTGTGGAATATGAGCCATATCTCAAAGCAAGGGTTTCCTCTTTTGATAAACCCATGGAGCGCAAGACCGATAAAAATTTTAAAGCCCTTATAGCAACAATAAAGGATCTTGCTATTCAGATTGTCAATAAATCTCCTCAAATTCCCAGTGAGGCTGCTTTTGCTATAAAAAACATTGAAAGTCCGGTATTTCTTGTGAATTTTATTTCTTCTAACCTGAATATTGAAGTGCCTGAAAAACAGAAGCTTTTAAAGATTCTCGATATAACTACCCGTGCCCAAACTGTGCTCGGGCATCTTACCCGTGAACTTCAGGTAGTTGAATTAAAAAACCAGATACAGTCAAAGGTTAAAGTAGATATTGATAAGCAGCAAAGGGATTACATACTGAATCAACAGTTAAAAACCATTCAGGAAGAGCTGGGAGGTAATCCCCATGAGCAGCAGATCCAGGAAATGAAAAATAAAGCTTCAAAGAAAAAATGGGGCAAACAGGTGAAAGATGTCTTTGAAAAGGAAATCAGTAAACTTCAACGGATGAATCCGGCAGCTATGGAGTATTCATTGCAGATCAATTACCTGGAAACCTTGATTGAACTGCCCTGGGGTGAATATACTTCAGATAATTTTGACCTGAGTAAAGCACAGAAAATTCTTGACAGAGAGCACTACGGCCTTGAAAAAATTAAAGACCGTATTCTCGAATATCTTGCCGTGCTCAAACTCAAGGGTGATATGAAATCACCCATTTTATGCTTCGTCGGACCTCCCGGAGTAGGCAAAACTTCGCTTGGAAAAAGTATTGCAGATGCCATTGGACGTAATTACATACGCATGTCTTTGGGTGGAGTACGAGATGAAGCTGAAATAAGAGGGCATCGGAAAACTTATGTTGGAGCTATGCCAGGCAGGATTATTCAAAATATCAGAAAGGTAAAAAGCTCAAACCCGGTATTTGTTCTTGATGAGGTTGATAAGGTTGGTCATCAGAGCATAAGTGGCGATCCTTCATCAGCCTTACTGGAGGTACTTGATCCTGAACAAAACAATACTTTCTACGATAACTTCCTGGAAGTAGATTATGACTTATCCAAAATCATGTTTATTGCCACTGCCAACACCTTGGCAACCATTCATCCCGCTCTTCGCGACCGTATGGAAATTATTGACCTGAGTGGTTATATTGTTGAAGAGAAGATAGAAATTGCCAAAAGACATCTTATACCAAAACAGTTGGATGCACATGGTTTGAAAAAGTCACAGCTATCCTTTTCAAAAGCCGTACTGGAAAAAATCATACAGGATTACACACGTGAGTCAGGTGTACGTTTGCTTGAAAAACAAATTGCAAAAGTTATCCGGTCACGGGCAAGGGATATTGTACTTGGTAAAGAAATATCCAGAAACCTTAAATCCGAAGAACTGATAATTATACTTGGAGTGCCTCATTATACCAAGGATTCACAAATCATAAAAAATATGGCAGGAGTGGTTACCGGTCTTGCCTGGACTTATGTGGGAGGTGAGGTACTTTATGTAGAGGTATCGGTTAGTAAAGGAAAAGGAAATCTTACCCTAACAGGCAATCTTGGTGATGTGATGAAAGAATCTGCTACACTGGCTCTGGAATATATGAAATCACATGCAAAACAACTGGAAATCAAACCTGATATTTTTGATAAATGGAATGTTCATATACATGTGCCGGAAGGAGCAACTCCAAAAGATGGTCCCTCAGCTGGTATAACAATGTTTGCATCCTTGGTATCAGCATTTACCCAGCGTAAGGTTAAACCGGCTGTTGCCATGACAGGCGAAATCACACTACGGGGAAAAGTTACTCCCGTGGGTGGTATCAAAGAAAAGATTCTTGCCGCAAGAAGGGCTAATATGACAGATGTAATATTATCTGCAGAAAATAAAAAAGACGTGGATGATATCAATCCCATTTATGTCAAAGGCCTTAAATTTCATTATATTAAGGATATGATTGATGTTGTTGATTTGGCCCTTGAAAAGGATAAAGTGTCCAAACCCCTTGACTTTTCAGCATAGTTGAAAATTTGAAATTTAAAGCCGGGTCTCTTTTTTAGCCGGTTTTTTCAATTATTTCAAAGAATTTTTCCTGAATTAAAAACTTGATTTTTAGTTTTTTATTTGAGGATAATTTGTGTAATTTTGCAGTCCCATTTGTGGGCCCTAATTCATCTATTGTTTAACCCGGTAACCAAGGTTACCACAGTATTTTAATTATAAATTTAAATGTCAGAAGAAAACAAAAAATTGGCAGCCGATAAAGAAGAAGCTGTTGAAAACACTAAAGACGAAAAGAAAGAGACCACTCAATCAAAAGTTGAAGAGACTTCCGAAGAAGACACTTCCGATGTAAAAGCCGAAGCAGAAGAAAAGTCCGCTGAGAAAGAATCTGAAGAGAAAGTTGAAGAGAAAGCTGAAGAAAAAGCAGTTGCAGAAGTTCCTGTCGCTGAACAAACTGAAGGAGAAAGCAAAGATGCTGCTGCAGAAGTGGTTGATGAGAAAGTTAAAGAGGCAGTGGAAGCCGACGAGCTTCCTGAGCCCGGTGATTTTGACTGGGACTCTGTGGGTAAAAAGCAAGATACCTATTCCAGGGCAGAAAGAGAGCGTCTGGAAAGTATTTATGATGAAACCCTCAAGTCAATTGGCGAAGGTGAAGTAATTGATGGTACTGTCGTTTCAATGAATAACCGTGAGGTTGTTGTAAACATTGGCTTCAAATCTGATGGTGTTATTCCGGCTGCTGAAGTTCGTTATAACCCCGAATTGAAATCGGGCGATAAAATTGAAGTTTACGTTGAAAGTCAGGAAGATACCAGCGGGCAGCTGGTGCTTTCACATAAAAAGGCTCGTACACTTCGCTCCTGGGAAAGAATTAACAATGCCATGGAGCAGGATGAAATCATCAATGGTTATGTGAAATGCCGTACCAAAGGTGGTTTGATAGTTGATGTATTTGGCATTGAAGCTTTCCTTCCAGGTTCTCAAATTGATGTAAAGCCCATTCGCGATTATGATATTTATGTGGGTAAAACCATGGAGTTTAAGGTTGTTAAAATCAACCATGAATATAAAAACGTTGTAGTTTCACATAAAGCCCTTATTGAAGCTGAGCTTGAAATTCAAAAAGCAGAAATTATTTCCAAGCTTGAAAAAGGTCAGATTCTGGAAGGTACCGTTAAAAATATTACATCCTACGGTGTATTTGTTGACCTTGGTGGTGTAGATGGTTTGATCCATATTACAGACCTGTCATGGGGTCGCATCAATCATCCCGAAGAAATCGTTGAACTTGATCAGAAAATCAATGTGGTAATTCTTGATTTCGACGATAATAAAAAACGCATTGCTTTGGGCTTAAAGCAACTTACTTCTCATCCGTGGGATTCACTCGATCCGGAATTGAAGATTGGTGACAAGGTAAAGGGCAAAGTAGTTGTGATTGCTGACTACGGTGCATTCATTGAAATAGCTCCGGGTGTTGAAGGTTTGATTCACGTTTCTGAAATGTCATGGTCACAGCATTTGCGTACTGCACAGGATTTTCTTAAAGTAAGTGATGAAGTGGAAGCTGTTATTCTTACTCTTGACCGTGAAGAAAGGAAAATGTCGCTGGGTATCAAGCAACTAATTCCTGACCCGTGGGAAAATATCCATGAAAAATATCCTGTTAACAGCAAGCATACCGCAACTGTAAGAAACTTTACCAACTTTGGTATTTTTGTGGAGTTGGAAGAAGGTGTTGATGGATTGATCCATATCAGTGATCTTTCCTGGAGCAAAAAAATCAAACATCCTGCCGAATTTACCAAGATTGGAGAAAGTATTGAAGTTGTTGTTCTGGATGTGGACAAGGAAAACCGTCGTTTGAGCCTTGGGCACAAGCAACTTGAAGAGAATCCCTGGGATGTGTTTGAATCTGTTTTTACTATGGATTCTGTGCATAAAGGCACTATTGTTGGTTCTTCCGACAAAGGTGTAATCGTTTCTTTACCTTATGGAGTAGAAGGTTTTGCTCCCACCCGTCATATCGTTAAAGAGGACGGAACTGCAGCAAAAATGGATGAAACTCTTGACTTTAAAGTGATAGAATTTAACAAGGACAGTAAGAAAATTGTTGTTTCACACTCCAAGGTTTATCAGGATATCCAAAACCAGGAGAAAGCTTCAGCAGCTTCTGAAAAGCGTACTCAGGAGAAATCTGCCAAGAAAGCAGTTAAGAAGATCAAGGATTCTGTGGAGAAAACCACACTTGGTGACCTTGGTGTACTGGCTAATCTGAGAAGCGATTTGGAAAAATCAGAGAAAACTCCTAAAAAAGCGGCTCCGAAAGCTGAAGCAAAAAAGGAAACTTCTAAAGCAGAAGAAGCTACTGAAAAGGATAAGCCTGAAGCAAAAAAGGAAACTTCTAAAGCAGAAGAAGCTACTGAAAAGGATAAGCCTGAAGCAAAAAAGGAAACTTCTAAAGCAGAAGAAGCTACTGAAAAGGATAAGCCTGAAGCAAAAAAGGAAACTTCTAAAGCAGAAGAAGCTACTGAAAAGGATAAGCCTGAAGCAAAAAAGGAAACTTCTAAAGCAGAAGAAGCTACTGAAAAGGATAAGCCTGAAGCAAAAAAGGAAACTTCTAAAGCAGAAGAAGCTACTGAAAAGGATAAGCCTGAAGCAAAAAAGGAAACCCCAGGAAAGGAAGAGGCTCCGAAAGCTGTAAAGGTTGAAAGCAAAAAAGAAACTTCTAAAAAAGAGGAAGCTGATGATGCTGAAAAACCTTCTGCGAAAAAGGAAACAGCCAAACCCAGGAAATCTTCAGATAAAGAAGAAGAAAAAACTGCAAAGGAAACCAAGGCAGAAGCTAAAAAAGAAGCCGATTCCAAGGCAAAGGAAAGTAAGCAGGTTGATGATGAACCGAAGGAGGAGAAATCCGAAGATGCTGATAAAAAGGATAAGAAAAAATAATTTTCTTCATTCAGATATTTATAAGAAAAGGGATGGTTTTTCCATCCCTTTTTTTATTATAAAAAAAACTCTATGTTTAGTTATTACATAAGAAGATATCTGGAAAGAGATTTTAGATTCTCAGCGACAATATTCTTCTGATAATTCTTTTGCAGTTTCATGTCCCAACTCAACAGCTTTTTTAAGGTCATCACATGCCATCTGATGGTTTTCATTTGCTGCATGTGCCATTGCCCGCCGGTAAAAGTTATCAGCAGAGGGGTTTAAATCCACAGCCTTATTCAAGTCCTCAATCGCGTCTATAATATTCCCATCCTCAAGATGCATCATGCCCCTGCATTCATAGGCCATTGCATTTTGGGGATTCAGGCTTATGGCTACCCGGTAGTCGTCTCCGGCTTGTGCTTCTCTTCCAATTTGATAAAAAGAACGTGCTCGGTAAATATATGCAGTTTCATTATTTCTGTTTAGCCCTGTTACACGGGTAAGATCGCGTATTGCAGCATCATACTCTTCAGCATAAAAATATGACAGAGCTCTGTTTAAATGTGTTTCCTCGTTTCTTTGCCTGTAAGTATTGATAAGTGTTGTATAGTCGTGGGCAGCTTCCGGAAAATTTCCAGCCATGAAATTTGCATCTGCTCTTAATTGATGTGTTTGTTGAGAATTTATGCCTTGTTCAATTGCAATGTTCAAATCCTTTGCTGCTTCTTTAAACTTTTCCAGTTGAATAAAAACCAAACCTCTTTCATATCTTAATTCAGCGTGTAATGAGTCCAACTCAAGTGCATTACTAAAATCTTCAAGTGCCTTTTCAGGTTTACCTTTTTTTTCGTAGAGTTTTCCCCTGCTCAAATAAACATTTGGGTTTTTATGACCCATCTCGATTACGTTTTTCAGATCATAGAGCGCATTTTTTATATCACTGTTTCTGATATGTATTTCTGAGCGTTTCAGATATGCCTGAGTATGTAATGGGTTTAAGTTTATGGCTTGTGTATAGTCCTTTAATGCTTCATCATGTTTTCCAATAGCCGAATGAGAAAGCCCTCTGAAGTAAAAAGCATCCGGAAACTCTTCATGATGTTTGATTGCCTGGTTAAAATCATTAATCGATTTTTCAAACTCATTTAAATGCTGGTGGCAACGACCTCTCTCAAAATATGCTTCATGAAAATAGGGAAGGATATCAATGGCCTCATCAAACCTTTCAATAGCAGCGGAATAATCATTGGCTGCCATGAATTGAAGTCCCCTATTGTAGGCTTCATTGGCCGATTGAGCTCCTGATAATACAGGAGTAAAAATAAAATATAACAGCATAACCGGAAAGATGCGATGCTTCCAAAAAAGATTCATGGGAGGTAATATATAGCTTTTTCTAAAAGGACTTCAAATTTTCCGCAAAATTATACAGAATTTCAATAATATTAACGTATTTCTACTGAAAATATTAGCTATTTATTAAAGTTTAGCAAATTATTAAAGTTTAGCAAAAATGAAATCATCTCATAACCTGGATCTTTTTGGTTAAATAGCCTTCTCTTGTATTCACTTGCAAAATATATAAACCTGCTGATACATCCTGTATAGAAAAAAACATCTGATTTTCAGCAGGATATATTGATTTTATGATCTGCCCTTTCAAATCAAGGAGTTTAATTTCATGAATTTCCACTTCCGAATAAACATGTATATAATTTGTTGCAGGATTAGGGAAAACCCGCAAATCTAAACCCTCTGATTCGGCAATATTTGTTGCTATCCAAATATCATTTACCTCCATGTCTTGGGTTAGATCAAGTAGTCTGTCGGGCCCTGGTTCAGGATTTCCAAGACCTGCATTGATATAATACTTGTAGGTGTAACTGCCTTCTTCAAGCGTCATAGTCCTGGTATATATCATATTGCCTGAATGGCTCATGAGCTGATCATCGGGAAGAGTTCCGGGAATGGCATTGTCAAACATGGAACCTGTTATATAAACATCATCTTCATCAGGATCAAAACCGGGTGCAGCTGTCATATCCACATTAAAAGTAACGGTATAAAACTGCGGTTCGGGAATTACATTCACTACAACAGAAGGTTGAATATCATCCGGATTGTCCATTCCTTCAAGCAGTTGAATTTCACCCGTAATGGTATAAGTCCCGGCAGCATCACCATCATAATCTTCGGGATTCCAGATAACCTCCAGTTCTTCTGAGCCAAGGTCGTCGAAGAAAACGGTAATGATTCCGGGTAATTCAATTTCTTCAAAAGTTGTTCCAACGAATACATCCTGTGAAGGTAATTCTTCCACACCAATTACAATTCGCTGAAAATCATCAGAGAAAATGCCGCGAATTTCAATCTCATCTATTCTTGACGTCCCACCTGCAGCAACAGTTCCATCATTAACTGAAGTGTTTGATGTCATAATCCAGCGAATAAAAAGAGTTGCTTTGTTGTTGCATGCAGCAGGGAGTGTGATATTGGATAGAACACCTGATGAAAAATTGTCATTTCCAACAATTATATTGGTATTATCCACATCTATCCATGTACCTTGCGCTCCGATACGGTATTGCACTTTAAAATCTCTCGGACCGGTATTTGAACTTTGTTGTTTGCTGGAGAGGGTCAGGTTTCCGAAATTGAGTGTGGATACCTCTATAATCCAGTATTTTGTATCCATCCCTTCTACCCATTGGGTGCTCGATATGGAATTGGTGCCAGGGGAAGCACCTGTTGGAAAAGTATAGTTTCCTGTAAAAGATGGCTCTCTGTTGATAAGTTTACCGATGTTTTCATCAGTACCTTGATCGGCTCCCTGTGTTTCTTCGGTGAAAAACCAACCGGCTATGGTCTCAGAAAGATCCGGCAATGTGACTATTACTTCAATCTGAGCCTGAAGATTATCCGGATTAGCCACTCCCTCAGTCAATACAAGGTCGCCATCAAGTAAATAATTGTCTGGTGTATCAGGGTCATATTCTCCTTCATGCCAGATTACTTCCAGGTTAATGCTTTCATTGTTATCCAGAGTCACTGATAAGGAATCGGGTAGAGGCAGTTCTTCAAATGGTACTCCTGTTTCTACAGAAATGGGTTCCGGATTTGTTACGGATACAATAACCAGGTCAATTTCCGGATCGGTTACCAAATAGCTTTGCATAGCAGATGTTGCGGTTTCCCCATCAGTATCTTCGGCAAAAATCACATAGTAAACACTTGTATTGTGCTCCTGGGCCGGGATATCACTTTCGGTAGTATATATGTTATCCCCACCGGTAGTAGTTACAATTGTGTTGCTGAGGTCAGAAGCACTGATGCCCCATTGAAGTTCAACCAGACTGACAGGAGCATCTCCGGGTGTGACTGTAGCAGAGACAGATACGGTGGTTTCGGGTGTGATATCCGAAGCCGGCGTTTGTATGATATTGGTAATGGAAGGGGGTATTCCACCTTCCAGCTCAAGCCAGACGCTTACATTATCGAAAAATGATGTTTGGTCTGCAGCTGTTGAACCTTGCCAGTAAGCACCCATATAAGGCATAGCCTGCTGGGTGTATTCATTGTCAGTAACTGAGCCCAGTGCAACCAGTTCACCCTCCATGGGATCGACAAAACTGCTGCCATCAAGCCGGCCAAACAATTCCCAAAGGTTATTTGCCGGATTATAGGTAAGTTTAAGGCTCATGTAGTCATCAGTTGGATTATCAAGGGGGCTCCCTGCTACAATAAGACCTCCTGTTGATGTGCCCAGTGATTGAATCCCATTGGTGTAATTTACAAAGCGGATAGGGTCAGGGGCCCCTGAGTTTCCCAGAACTATTGCATAACCGTTTCCTGTTGCAGCCGGAGAACTACTGGTGGAACCTATAATAAACGCTACACCATAGCTATTGCTTCCAAAACCTGCCGGATTTTCACGAATTTGCTGCATATTGAAATACCAGGAAACTTTTCCCGGATTGGAGGCAAGAGTGCTGTTGTAAGGACTTTCAAACTCACCGGTTTCCAGGTGTGCAAATACCCATCCATTGGCATTCGCAGCAAAACCCGCCGTATTGGTAAGTTCCAGTATATTATTATGAATTCTTGCACCCCAGTCGGGACCAGAGCGGTTTACCATCCAGGGACTGGAGCCGATATTGCCTGAGATGACAAATGCTTCACCCTGGCTGTCATTAAAATCAGAGCTGTGTACCTGAACCTGTGCTGTTAATGTGGAAATCGCTGACAGGAAGACATACAGGCATATTAGTATGCCTGAAAAAGTATTTTTATTCATCTGTATAATGGTTTTGGTTTTTTGAAATTGACTATTTGATATGAAAATCTGTTTTATTCCTGGTTGAAATTTTCTTACCCACAACTTATATCAAAAGTAATTTTTGTTTTCAATATCCCTTAAATAAATCGTTAAAATTTGATCATATAATTCAAATTTTACTTCTGGGATGATAAGAAATAAGGTTTTCCCTGAGATATTCGCGGTCCAGATGGGTGTAAATCTCAGTGGTAGTAATAGATTCGTGTCCCAGCATATCCTGCACAGCCCGAAGATCTGCTCCTCCTTCTACCAGATGAGTTGCAAAACTATGCCTGAGTGTATGCGGACTGATGGTTTTATGAATACCCGCTTTTTCGGCCAATTCTCTTATAATCAGGAAAACCATAACTCTGCTGATTTTACTCCCCCTGTTATTGAGAAACACATGGTCTTCGAATCCTTTTTTTGGAGTAATATTTTTGCGGGTGGTATCCATATATAGCTTTAATTGTCTTGCTGCTGCACTGCCCAGGGGTATGATTCTTTGCTTGTTTCCTTTTCCTGTTACTTTTAAAAACTCTTCACGGAAAAAAACATCAGAAATCCTGAGTTCTACGCATTCTGACACCCTTAACCCACTGCCATACAGAACCTCTACGATTGCACGATTTCTTTGTCCATGAGGCTGGCTCAGGTCAATGGCAGAAATCATCCTGTCAATCTCGATAACAGACAATATTTCCGGCAGTTTGCGACCCAGCTTTGGTGTGTTTAAAAGTGAAGCCGGACTTTTTTTGATAATATCTTCCAGTAGCAGGTATTTGAAGAAGGTCTTGATGCCAGATACAGCCCGGGCCTGCGAGCGGGCTGATAGTCCAAGCTGAGCCGACCACTGTATAAATGCGGTGAGGTCATCACGGTTTATTTTTTCAACTTCGGGGCTGATACCTTTGTAATCCAAAAACTGTCGTAAACGATGCAGGTCACTTAAATAGGCTGAAATACTATTGGTAGAAAGAGATCTTTCAAGCCTTAAGTGTATTTCAAAATTTTTTATGTGCCTGTCCCAGTTCATAATTTTTCATGATAAAGATAATATGTTTTTAAATTGGCTTCAGAGACTAATAAATACTAATTTTGCGCTGTTTTATAAACTCTTGAGGACGTAAAAGTGAGCAGTAACGACATACTACAAATAATTCGCGGAATTTTTACCGATACAGGTAAAACATGGAAAATGATTGCAGATAAGGACTTTTCCTGGAAAGAGGTGACAATTTATTTTACCATTCCCCTGTTTTTTATCATTTCCTTTGCCGGAGTTCTGACAGTTGAACCCGATGAGAATTTTTTCCACTTACCTGCAAATTGGTTGTTTTTTGTGAACTTCTCGGGTGCTGTTTCCGGTATATTCATAGCTTCTTACCTCGTAGCAGCAATGGCCCCGAGATTCAAAGCTGTCAGTTCTTTCCATAAAACTTTTGCGCTCATTTCTTTTTCATATTTACCGGTATTTTTTGCATCTCTGATTTCCACCGTTCATGAGATTTTTCAGTTATTCAATTTCATAGGCCTCGTTTATATGGTTTTTCTGTTCTGGAGAGGTACAGGTATTTTACTGGGCATACCCTCTTACAAGCAGGCAGGTTTTTCAATTATAGCACTGTTGGTATTGTTTGCAGCCAGGGTGGTCAGTGCTTCTTTTTTTGCTGCAATTGCACTTACCATTACTGGTGATATTACGGATGTGTTGAATTCGTAAACTTTCTTATTAAAAATTCGTATAACAAGGCAAAATACTTTATGAATATTCAGTAGTTTTGCTTTTTGTAATCATTGATAAGCTTAGGATTGAAAAACTTTTTATAATATGTTCCGTAAATTTTCTCTCTCCGGATATTTTTTTCTTTTTTTAATCGCATTTCTCGTAATTGGACTTCTTTCTTTTATCTGGCTTAGGAACGGAAATCAGGAGGTTGTGAATGACCTGGCCTATGAGGAGGAAGAAGAAATCCACGAAATTCATTACGATGAGTACGGTATTGAATACGAAAATTTTGTAATAGAGGCAAATGTTGTACGAAACAGACAGACATTGGGCCACATTCTTGGTCAGCTTGATTTCAGTGCAAGATTCATTGACCAAATAGCCAGGGAAATGTCGGAGCATTTTGACCCGCGTCGGGTAAGGGCAGGAAATACATACAAGGTTTACAGAAATAATGATACCATTCAGGATATACAATTTTTTATTTATGATATTTCGGCACTGGATTTTTTAAAGATTGATTTTTCGGATTCACTTTTTATTACCCGCGGAGAAAAGGAACAAACTGCAGTATCAAAAACTGCATCTGGCATAATTAATTCTTCATTATGGGTAACACTGACTAAAAATAATCTTCATCCCGAGCTGGCCATCAGGATGGCTGAGATACTGGCCTGGGAGGTTGATTTTTATCGTATACACCGTGGCGACAAGTTCAAGGTGGTATATGAGGAAAATTATGTGGGAGAAGAATCAGTTGGAGTGGGACGTATCGATGCCCTGTTTTTTGAACACCATGGAAGAGAGATTTACGGATTTAAGTTTGAAAAGGACACCGTTACAGGCTATTTTGCACCTGACGGGCAAAATCTGAGAAAAGTATTTCTTGCAGCACCCCTGAAATTCGTTCGTATTACCAGTGGTTATTCTGCCAGTCGCCTTCATCCGGTTCTGGGAACCCGCCGGCCCCATTACGGAACAGATTATGCAGCTCCAACCGGAACTCCCATATATGCTGTGGGTGATGGTGTGGTTACGCAAGCAAGATTTACATCAGGCAACGGTAATTATGTAAGAATACGTCATAATTCTGTTTACGAAACGCAGTACCTTCATATGTCGCGCTTTGCAACAGGCATAAGACCCGGAAAAAGAGTGCAGCAGGGTGATGTGATTGGTTACGTGGGTATGACAGGGCTTGCTACCGGTCCGCACGTTTGTTTCCGGTTCTGGAAAAACGGACAACAGGTTGATCACAGGCGTGAAGAATTTCCCAGCGCTGATCCTTTGCATGAAGATTTTCATGAAGAGTTTTTTGTTGTTCGCGATGAATGGATGAAAGTACTGGAAAGTATTGAGTTTGAAGAAGAACAGATGCCTGTTTAAAAGCCTGATCAGAATAAGATCACCATATAGTTTTCTTTGAAAAGATAATCTGCCTGATACCTGAGTAGTGTAAGTTGGATCAATCGAAATGGGCAGCCAACCATATACAATATGGATTGGTACTTGTATAGCTTACCCGGTGTTTTTGCCCGGCAGGAATGAGCAGATGATCTCCCTTTTTCAGGTGAATGATTTTTCCTCCTTCCATTTCAAGACTTGCCCTTCCCTGAAGTAATACTACCCATTCGTACTTTTGAGGGTCATACCATTTATCAGGAGGAGTAGTCTGCCCGTTACTGATAATCCTTTCAATCTGTACATTTTGGGCTTTGCATAATGATTCAAATATTTCCTCACTGCCTTTTGGAAGTGTAATATCTTCAAAAATATTGCGAATTATCATAGTCAAGTTAGTTATAAAAACAAATCCAGGTCACCTTTACCTTGTCTTACCACTTCAATTGAATCTGTTGTACAATCTATTACTGTTGATGCCACATTATCTCCGTAACCTCCATCTATTACAATATCAACCATATTGACATATTTTTCATGTATGAGTTCAGGGTCAGTTGTATATTCAAGAATTTCATCCTCATCATACACGGATGTAGAAATAAGAGGATTACCATATTCTTCAACAAGCTGCCTGGCAATTAAGTTATCGGGGACCCTGATACCAATGGTTTTTTTCCGGTTTTGAAATATTTTAGGCACTTTATTGCTGGCATTCAGTATAAACGTGAAGGGACCGGGCAAGGCCTTTTTCATGAGTTTATAGATTTCTGTATTAAAAGGTCTTGTATAGTCAGATATGAGTTTCAGGTCATTGAATATTACAGAAAAGTTTGCCTTGTCAGCTCTAAGTCCCTTAATAGCTGCTACTCGTTCAATTGATTTAATTTGCAACATATCGCATCCAATGCTGTACACTGTGTCTGTAGGGTAAATGATTACTCCTCCATCTCTCAGGCATTCAAGCACCATTTGAATTTTGCGTGGGTCAGGGTTTTCTGAAAAAATTTTTAATAACATAAAACGTAGTTATAATTTAATCTGTTTTGCTTTATAATCTGCTTTACTCAAAAGTAATATAGATAACAAAAATACTTTTTTTTACTGCTGTATTCTAAAAACAAAGTTTCTATGATGCATAGATTTAAATCAAAACCATTACTTGTCAAAAAACGTTGTTAAAAACTGAATTTCCTTAAACTTGCCTTCTTCACCTGCTTTTTTATATGCAAACATTAAATTATGCAGCATACGCAGAACGATATCACTATTGGTGCATGGTTTATAGTAAGCAGGTTTTGGATCCAGTTTGAGTTGCTTTAAGAAAACCTCAATATCTTTTACAGCAAAAACGTTGCCTCTGCTGAAAGCATTGATGTAAAAAAGGATATTGCTTTCTGAATATTCAAGTGTATCGGGATTGATTGTTGTACCGGTATATGCCAGAACGAAATGCTCCGGCAGATTGATCCCATGAATTGGCAGATCAAGGCTTTGAGCAAGCATCATATAGACTATCCCGAGTGAAAGGGGATTGCCGGTGCGGGTTTCAAGTACTTTGTTAATGAATGAATTTTCAGGGTTGTGATAATCGGTTATATTACCGTAAAATCCATGTATTTCATAAAAAACATAATTGAACACCTTGATCTGTTCCAATGCTGTCAGATTTTCGTTAAGTTCAATCCAGATGTCCTTTCTGAGCTTTGCAAGCTCATATTCAATTTGATCTTCTTCAAGATTGGGATAATGGTAACGGGCTACGGTGATGATACCCTCCAGCAAATCACGGGATCCATCTTCCAGCCATTCTTTCAAATCAGAGCAAACCTGATCAAATTGTATCTGGTGAATGATTGATTCAATCCGCTTTTGAATTTCAGGCAAATGTTGTGTTTCCCAGGCGTGCTCCAGGAAAGGGATAATCTCAGGACCATGGCTGTGAATATCCAGCGAAATATCACGAAATACATTCGGGTCAGGCTCATCAATCAGACTGACAAGAGCTTCCATCTTCCGTATTTTATCTTCGCTGTTCATTTCCATCTATTTATCAGGATATAATTTTATCCAGAACATACTCAATAAGCTCCTCTACAGATTTTTTATAATCCTTGCTGTAGGTGCGATTAACCCTGTTGGCAATAATATCACATACGGTAAGAGTATTATGACCCAGTGTTTTACCCAATGCATAAAGCGCTGAGGTTTCCATTTCAAAATTGGTAATCACTTTGCCATTATATTCAAACTTTTCAATTCTATGGTTAAGTTCAGGATAGGCAAGAGGGATTCTCAGCTCACGTCCCTGGGGCCCGAAAAAACCAGATGCAGTGGCAGTAATGCCTTGCCGCAGATCACCGGCAATTTTATTGAGAAGTTTTTCAGAAGCTTTTACAATATAAGGAGATGGCAGTTTTTCATTCCAGCCGGTTTGATTAATAAAAGCATCCATCAGCTCTTTTTCAAGGATAGCTTCATCAAATTGATAAAAATACAGCAAGCCATCAAGCCCCAGTCCATAGGTAGATGCAACAAACGAATCCACTTCTATATCACTTTGCAGAGCACCTGATGTGCCCAATCGTATAATATCAAGGGAAGTATGCTTTTCTTTTGCCACACGTTTCTCCAGATCAATATTAACTGCAGCATCCAGTTCATTGATAACTATATCGATATTGTCGGTACCAATTCCTGTGGAAAGTACTGTTATAGGCGTGTTATTGTAGATTCCCGTATGGGTTGTAAATTCCCTGCTTTGTATTTTAAATTCAACCTTTTGAAAATGTTTTGAAATGGTTTCAACCCTGTTTTGATCACCCACAACGATAACAGTGGGTGCAATGTGTTCGGGCCTTAGTTTGATGTGATAAACACTACCATCAGGATTGATAATGAGTTCGGACTCCTTAAAATATTTCTCCATAGATCTTTTTATTTAAAACACATTCAATCGATTGATAATTATCAATGTTAAGCTATCTATACAGCTAACAAAATTATCAATTAATTGGGAATATACCTATTCATAAAAAACCTGAAAAACAATGCCATCGTTTGCACAAGCTTATTACCTTTGATTTTCTTTTTTTTAATCTATGACTTCAGAAATTATTACCATAGGAGACGAGCTGCTGATCGGACAGGTTATAAACACCAATGCCTCCTGGATGGCAAAAAGTTTAAATGAGAACGGGGCAGTTGTGCGCCAGATAACCAGTGTGTCAGATTCAGCTGATGAGATAGTCCGTGCTCTCAGAGAGGCTGAAGAGCGTGCTGATGTATTACTTATAACAGGCGGTTTAGGACCAACACATGACGATATTACCAAGGATATTTTATGTAAATATTTTCAAACTGAGCTGGTTGAAGATGAGAAGGTTCTTGAAAATATACATCGTTTTTTTCAACGTAAAGGGTTGCCTCTTACAGAACTTAACCGCAAACAGGCCCTTGTGCCTAAAGGTTCTACAGTGATTGAAAACCCATTGGGTACTGCACCTGGACTGGCATTTCATAAAAACGGAAAATTGTTCGTTGCCATGCCCGGGGTTCCCTATGAGATGAAGCATATCATGGAAAACTTTGTAATTCCCTGGTTGCAGGATAACTATCCGGGAAATATCATTCTGCACAAAACTGTTATGACACAGGGAATTGGCGAATCTTTTCTGGCGGCAATTATTGCCGACTGGGTTGATGAGCTTCCATCTGAAATCAAACTGGCTTACCTGCCATCGCCGGGTATTGTGAGGTTAAGGCTGAGTATAAAAGGGAATGACCGGAATGCAATGACAAGCCTGCTTAGCGGAGAAATTCAAAAACTCCGTCAACTGATACCTGAATACTTCTGGGGATTTGATGATGAAAAACTGGAAGCTGTAGTAGGGGAGATATTAAAAAAACTTGGCAGGAGTGTGTGTACGGCTGAAAGTTGCACGGGTGGTTATATTGCACATCGTATTACCGGAGTTCCGGGGAGTTCAAATTATTTTAAAGGTTCGGTTGTAGCTTATGATAACAAAGTGAAAGAAAAACTACTTAAAGTGCCCTCTTATATGCTTGAAAGATTTGGTGCAGTAAGCCGTGAAGTGGTTGAAAAAATGGCTGAAGAGGCTTGTAACCTTATGCAAACAGACTATGCAGTAAGTGTTAGTGGAATTGCCGGACCTGATGGGGGCACAGAGGAAAAACCAGTTGGAACTGTATGGATAGCAGTAGCAGGTCCTGAAGCAGTTGTAAGTAAAAAATTCCTTTTCGGTGATGAAAGAGAGCGCAATATTGTGCGGGCAGGTACAGCAGCCCTTGGCCTGCTCAGATCGGTATTAATCCAAAAAGAAGGGGCCGACCCAAAGGCCGGCCCCGGTAGCAGAGATTAAAATTACTACTAACTCACTCACTACCACATTTATTTAACAACATTTATCTTCCTTGTTATTACATCATCGGAAGTTCTTATATTCATGATATATGTTCCCTGGGGTAAGAAAGAAACATTGATAGTTTCATTTACCACATTACTGCGGTTTCCTAACTCATTTACAAATACTCTTGATCCCAGAATATTGAATATTTCTATTGATACGTTACCTGCACGGTTCATATCAAACATAATATTCAGGTTTTCTCTTACGGGATTTGGATATATATTGAAATCACCAAATACCGGATCAAGCAATTCCACATTGGTAAACACGGGAAGTGCAATCAAATCACCACCGTCTGCAATTGCTACGTAAAGTCCGAAAGCAGGACCACTGCTGTTATTATCAGGGTTCAGAAATCCACTGGCAACAACTGTAATTGCAGCACCTTCAAGTTCGAGAGATTGTAGCGGAGCACTGTAAGCAGCAACAGTAGTTTCGCCATCTTCGGTGCGTACTTCAAGAACATAATCCAATGTACCCAGGCTGAGATAACCGGCATATTCACCATAACCAAATGAGAACAATTCACCTGCACCTACTCCGGTTTCCCAAACACTTACAACAGGAGCGTCAGTAGCACCGTGAAATACAAGCACGTCAGTTTCATTGGCATCGTTTGCCATTTCACGCGCACCTGCAAAAGGATATACTGTGAAGGGCTCAACAGGATCATAACCCATATCACTTACAATACCATTAGCTATAATGATATAAGTTTCGTCAGCCTCAAATTCAACGGTAATATCGAAAACTGAGCTTTCAATACCTGCACCGGCAGGTGCAATGTCGATTGTTAATTCAACACCTGCAGGAACATCTACAAAAGGAGTAGCAGTTCTGAAAGCAAAGTCGGGAACAAACATTTCACCATTTACAAATACGTCCACATTGGCAGCGGCCATATCGGCAGCGTTATGTATAATTTGTGCACGGGCAAATTCCGGCTCTGGTTCAACTTCCGGTACTAGTACAGCATCGATAACATGCACAACACCATTGTCAGCTACCAGGTCAGCCACAATAACTTCTGCATCGTTGATGAAAACAGAACCGTTGGTAATAGTTACCACAACGTCTTCACCGAGCAAGGTTGTTATTACCTGTCCGTCTTCCAGATCAGTTGAAAGAGCAAATGCACCTACAACATGATAGAGGAGTATATCGGTTAGAGCACCACTTGGGTCGTCAAGTAAGTCATCAAGCAGGCCTTCCGGCAGAGCATCGAATGCCTCGTCGGTGGGAGCAAATACTGTAAATGGACCTTCTCCCTGCAGTGTTTCAACCAGGTCAGCTGCAGCAACAGCAGCGGCTAAAGTGGTGTGAATTTCGCTGCCTAAAATAATATCTACAACTGTAGTAGGTTCTTCTACCTCAGGTACAAGTACAGCATCAATAACGTGTACAACACCGTTGTCGGCTACAAGGTCAGCCAGGATTACTTCTGCATCATTAATGAAAACAGAACCGTTGGTAATAGTTACCACAACGTCTT
The DNA here is from genome assembly GCA_007693555.1 of Bacteroidota bacterium. Taxonomy (GTDB): domain Bacteria; phylum Bacteroidota; class Bacteroidia; order Bacteroidales; family UBA7960; genus SKVR01. The sequence goes on along the minus strand of REDJ01000137.1, from coordinate 68,935 downwards.
CACCGAGCAGGGTTGTTATTACCTGTCCGTCTTCCAGATCAGTTGAAAGAGCAAATGCACCTACAACATGATAAAGGAGTATATCGGTAAGAGCACCACTTGGGTCGTCAAGTAAGTCATCAAGCAGTCCTTCGGGCAGAGCATCAAATGCCTCATCGGTGGGAGCAAATACTGTAAAGGGACCTTCTCCCTGCAGTGTTTCAACCAGTCCGGCAGCAGTAACAGCAGCAGCCAGTGTGGTATGAATTTCGCTTCCAACAATAATATCTACAACTGTAGTAGATGCAACATTAACAGAAATGTTATCAATCAGCCAGTACCAACCCCAGGATTCTTTATCGTCGTATTCAAAGCGAATATATAATGAATCTTCTGAAGTGAATCCTTCAATAATTAAGGTTTCAGCAACTGCAGTTACTTCGAAAGGACCGGAAAATCCGGTTGATGAACCCTGGTTACTAACATAGGTAGCGATAGTCTCCCAGTTTTCTCCATCATTACTGATTTTTACATAAGCTTCCTCATTACCAAAGCGACGGAAATGGTGTGCAAATGAAAGTTCAATATTTCCACCTTCGAAATCAGAAAGGTCAATGATGGGTGCCTGGAGAATACTCCAAACATTGTTGCCTGTACCTGCAGCATCGCTGTCAACTGATGCAAAGGATCCATCCATGGGGTCACTGACAATGAATTTATCGTTATCGCCAAGTTCCCAGACAAAACCACTGCCGGAACCGTCAATGATCATCCAGTTGCTATAATTTTCCGGGGTTTCGAAATCTTCAAAGAATGGGAATCCGACTATAACTGGCTCTTGCTCTTCGAATACCGGAAGTGCAAGCAATTCACCACCTGCAGCAGTAGCCACGAAAAGACCAAAGGCAGGACCGTCACTATTGTTGGCAGGGTTAAGGAAGCCGCTTGCAACAACTGTAAGTGCAGCACCTTCCAGTTCCAGGGTTGCCAAAGGAGCAGAATAAGCTACAACTGTTGTTTCACCGTCAGCCGTGCGGATTTCGATTACATAGTCATCGGTTGGTAATCCCAGGTATCCTGCAAATTGACCATATTCGAAAGTAAACAGTGCACTTTCGCCACCCATAGCCCATACGCTCACTTCAGGAGCATCGGTAGAACCGTGGAAAACGAGCAGGTCAGTTTCATTTTCATTCTGACCCTCTTCACGAGCACCTTCAAAAGGATAAACTGTGAAAGGCTCAATTGGATCATAACCGGTTTCGCTTACGATACCGTTTGCCACGATAACGTAGGTCTCGTCTGCATCAAATTCAACAGTAATATCAAAAACAGAGCTTTCTATACCGGCACCGGCAGGGGCTACATCAATGGTAAGTTCCACGCCTGCAGGAACATCTACAAAGGGAGTAGCAGTTCTGAAAGCAAAGTCGGGAACGAAAATTTCACCGTTTACAAATACATCTACATTGGCAGCTGCAAGGTCAGCAGCGTTGTGAATAATTTGAGCGCGTGCAGTTTCCGGTTCAGGCTCATAAACGGGCAGTGCAATAAGATCACCACCGCCAGCTGTAGCAACGAAAAGACCGAAAGCAGGACCATCGCTGTTGTTAGTGGGATTAAGAAATCCGCTGGCCAGAACGGTAAGGGCCGCACCTTCCAACTCAAGAGTTTCAAGCGGAGCCACATAAGATGCAACAACAGTTTCGCCATCGGCAGTGCGTATTTCTAATACATAATCAGCTTCAGGAAGTGAGAGATAACCCGAAAAATCACTGTACTCAAAAGTGAAAAGGGCTTCGTCACCACCTTGAACCCAAACACTTACTTCAGGAGCATCAGTAGCCCCGTGGAATACCAAAACATCAACCTCGGTTGAATTCTGCGCTTCTTCTCTGGCAGGTGTGAAAACTTCCAGGCTGAATGGTGTAGCAGGATCGTATCCTGTTGCACTTACAATTCCTGATGCAATAGCAATGTAGGTTTCATCAGCTGTTAAATTAACAGTTATGGGTCCTACGCCATTATCAATTCCTGCACCGGCAGGTGCAACAATGATGTTTAGATCAACTCCGGCAGGAACATCCATAAAGTTTGTGGCTTGCCTGAAACCAACATCTGTCAAAAAAGAATCTCCATTTACAAAAATATCTACTTCATCCACCAATGCATCAGCTGAATTGTGAATGATTTGTAGTTTTGCAGTCTGAGCGTTTGTAAAGCCTAAAAAGGCAAAAAATACTATAACTGCGAACGTTAAACTTAGTCTTGTTTTTCTCATACGTATTAAATTTATTAAGTGAATAATTTTTGGTTTGTGAGCATTCAGAAAACATTATAAAAACCTAGATGTTCATTGAAAAGAAAAAAAGATTAAACAAAATTATTTATTTTAAAATAAATTTTCTTATTTGTTCTTTTAATTAATTGAAAATAAGCTATTTAGTTTTAAAATAAATACATTCAAAAATAATGTTAAAAGAATTTTTAAGCCACAAATTCTCGTCATTCCTGTTGAAATGTATTTTAAAAAATTAATAAAAAATCCTGTATATTAAGGTTTGAATTGTTATTTAAATGAATTTCTCCTGCAGCTAATCAGTTGCTGCACAGTTCTAAGTTCTTAGGTAAAATTTTAAATTTGTTTATCAGTAATTTAAAATAATTAGACAGATGGAATTAGGGTTACCCTTAGTTCAGAGAAAAATTTTTTTCAATAGAATATCAATCAATTATCAGGACTTTGTAAATTAGAATCATTCTACATGTATATTTTTTTGAAATGTTAAAAAAAATACCGTAATTGCAATCCTAAAAACACCCTTATGACATCCCAATACAGAATCAAAACACTTACCCAATTTATTGTGGAAAGACAGGCGCAGTACCCTCAGGCAAAGGGAGCATTAACGCGTCTGCTAAATGATATTGCTACCGCTGCCAAAATCGTTAACCGTGAGATAAATGCTGCTGGTCTCGTGGATATACTAGGTTTTGAAGGAACTGACAACATCCAGGGAGAAGCCCAGAAAAAACTGGATGTTTATGCTAACGAGCGCTTTATAGAAGCCCTTAAAGGTGGGGGAGAATGTTGTGCTATTGCCTCTGAGGAAAATGAAAAAATCATTTCGTTTCAGAATGAAATTTCAGATTTGGGTAAGTATGTTGTTGCTATTGATCCACTGGATGGAAGCAGCAATATAGAAGCAAATGTATCCATAGGAACCGTATTTTCCATTTATCGTCGCAAAACGGATGTAGGACCCGGTAAACTGGAAGATATGCTTCAACCCGGATTAAATCTGGTTGCAGCAGGATATGTAATTTATGGTTCTTCCACGATGCTGGTATATACTACCGGTAAAGGAGTCAATGGATTTACCCTGGATCCCAGTGTTGGAATTTTCTGTTTGTCACACCCTGAAATGAAATATCCTGAGACATCCAATATTTATTCTATTAATGAGGGTAATTATATTTATTTTCCGGAGGGAGTGAAAAAATATATTAAGTATTGCCAGGAAGATGATTCTGCTACTCTCCGGCCTTATACTTCAAGATATATAGGTTCAATGGTTGCGGATTTTCACAGAAATCTGATAAAAGGGGGTATATTTATTTATCCCGGTACTACAAAACAACCCAAAGGAAAACTGCGACTGCTTTATGAGTGCTGCCCTGTAGCCTATCTTGCCGAGCAGGCAGGTGGGAAAGCTTCAGATGGCTTCAACAGGATTATGGAAATTGAACCCAAAACATTACATCAGCGCTCACCTTTATTTATAGGTCCAAAATCTATGGTTGAAAAAGCAGAGGAGTTTATGCAAAAGCATTCTCCCGAAGCCAATGTAATTAAGAAATAAATAAAAGGTTTAGGGGATCCGGTTTATTTCTGAAGTTTTCTGTTTTAAAGCAGGTTTGTCATTGCGCTTGTGTTTGAATATCTTTGCCTGATTTTTATCAGGCATTTTTTTTATTGTGAAACTTTCGGAATTTATACTTAGATATAAGCAAAACAGCAAGGTGTCACAGTTGAGTGAAGAGCTCAGATCACCCGGGCAAATGCACTTCAGACTCAGTGGCCTGGCCGGGTCGTCAACAGCTGTGATTTCGACAGCGATTTACAAATCCTCACCCCGGCCTTTTGTTTTTATCCTGAACTCACGCGAAGCGGCTGCCTATTTTTTTAATGATCTTGAAAACCTGCTGGAAGAAAAAGATTTGTCGTATGAAAAACGACAGATTTTTCTCTATCCATCCTCATATAAAAAGCCCTATGAAACCCCGGATATTGACAATGCCAATGTATTATTGCGCTCAGAGGTGATCAACAGGCTTTCAACCGAAAGCCGGAAGTTTATTATTGTTACCTATCCTGATGCGCTTACAGAGAAAATAGTTTCGCAAAAAGACTTAAAGAAGAATACGCTTAGCCTTCATGAAGGAGAAATGACGTCGATCGATTTTATTCTTGAACTCTTGCTGGAATATGGTTTTTACCGGGTGGATTTTGTTGTTGAGCCCGGGCAGTTCTCATTGCGTGGAGGTATCGTAGATGTGTTTTCCTATTCCAATGATTTTCCTTTCAGGATAGAGATCATGGGTGACCGGGTGGAGAGTTTGCGAACATTTAATCCGGAAAGTCAGATTTCTGTTGAAAAACTTAAAAAAATAACCATCCTGCCCGATTTAAGTCAAATGGCAGAAAAATATGAAAAGGAAGATTTTTTTTCCATCTTACCTTCGCACACCCTTTTCTGGAGTGAGGATACGTTGTTTGTAAAGGAAAGAATTCAAGCAACTTTTGAAAGTGCTATTGAAATATTTTCAGGTTTTCAATCCGGCATTAAGCATGAAACGCCTGGCAACCTTTTTCTGAATGGAGATAAATTTATTGATGCACTCAATAGATTTCCACTGATTGAATTCAGAAGATATCATCTGACCGATGAGCATGCACATTTAACAGAATTTCATTTCAGTCCGCAACCCTCATTCAATAAAAATTTTGAACTGCTGATAAAAAACCTGGTAGAAAAAACCATCAAAGGATACTACAACCTTATCCTTTCTGATAATCCATCTCAAATAAACCGTATTCATTCTATTTTTGAGATAGTTGCGGCCGATAAAAAACAGGATGGTTACTTTAAACATGATACTTTACCTGTTGCTCTTCATGAGGGTTTTGTAGATCCGGATGAGAAAATAACCTGTTACACGGATCACCAGATTTTTGAACGCTATCATCGCTTCCGGATCAGGGATAAATTTCCCGGCAAAAAAGCAATCACTTTCAAAGAACTGAATAATCTGCAACCGGGAGATTATGTAACCCATATAGATCATGGTGTGGGCATATTCAGCGGTTTGGAAAAGATCGAGGTCAACGGAAAGTTACAGGAAGCCATTCGATTGATATACAAGGGAAACGATATTCTTTATATCAGTATTCATTCCCTGCATCGCATTGCAAAATATACAGGTAAAGAGGGAACACAACCCGTGCTTAACCGGTTGGGTTCACCTGCCTGGAGCAACCTGAAAAAGAAAACAAAAAGCAGGGTAAAAGATATTGCCAGAGATCTCATACGCCTGTATGCTGAGCGTAAAGCAAAAAAAGGTTTTTCCTTTTCACCCGATACATATTTGCAGAATGAACTGGAGGCCTCATTTATTTATGAGGATACCCCTGACCAGTTGACAGCAACGCAAAATGTAAAAGAGGATATGGAGAAACCTTATCCTATGGATCGCCTTATTTGTGGCGATGTAGGATTTGGAAAGACGGAGGTTGCCATAAGGGCTGCATTCAAAGCAGTAAGCGACAGTAAGCAGGTGGCTGTGCTTGTTCCCACCACTATTCTTGCCCTTCAACATTATCATACTTTCAGTGATAGGTTGAAAGATTTCCCTTGTAATATTGATTATATCAACCGGTTTCGGTCTGCAAAACAAAAAAAAGACATTATAAAAAAGACCAGGGAAGGGAAAATTGATATCCTTATAGGTACGCATCGCATGGTGAGTGGCGATGTGCAGTTCAAAGACCTGGGATTGCTGGTTATTGATGAGGAGCAAAAATTCGGTGTTACCACAAAGGAAAAGCTGAAAAAGTTCAAGGTAAATGTGGATACACTTACACTTACTGCTACCCCTATACCGCGTACATTGCAGTTTTCACTTATGAAAGCAAGGGATATGTCGCTCATAAATACCCCACCTCAAAACAGGTATCCCATTGTAACTGAATTGCATGTTTTTAATGAAGAGCTGATCAGGGATGCAATCATGTATGAGGTTTCACGGGGTGGACAGGTTTTTTTCATTCACAACCGGGTGCAAACCATTGAAGAAATTGCAGGTATGATAAAGCGGTTATGCCCCGACCTTCGAATTGCCATAGGACACGGGCAGATGCCAGGTTCAAGACTGGAAGAAGTAATGGTTGATTTCATTGAGGGGCAATATGATGTACTGGTTGCCACTTCTATTGTGGAATCCGGGCTTGATATACCCAATGCCAATACCATTATTATTCACAATCCGCATCATTTTGGTTTGTCAGACCTGCATCAGATGCGCGGCAGAGTGGGGCGTACCAATAAAAAGGCTTTTTGCTACCTTGTTACACCCCCGCTTACCACTCTAACCGAAGATGCCCGCAAGCGGCTCAGGGCAATAGAGGAGTTTTCAGACCTGGGAAGCGGTTTCAACATTGCCATGCGTGATCTGGATATTCGGGGAGCAGGAAATTTGCTCGGGGCAGAACAAAGCGGTTTTATTTCTGAAATCGGGTTTGAGATGTATCATAAAATTCTGGATGAAGCCATACTTGAACTCAAGGAAACCGAATTCAAGGAGCATTTTACCGCTGAGGATAAACCCGATAGGCTTTATGTAAGCGATTGTTTACTGGAAACTGATCTGCAGCTCCTGATCCCTACCGATTATGTTGAAAATACTACTGAAAGGTTGAGTCTTTACAAAGATCTCGACAATCTGAATAAAGAATCCCAACTGGAAAGATTTGCCAGTGAGATGCAGGATCGTTTCGGACCCATACCAGATGAGACTGCCGGTTTATTTCTTGCCATCAAACTTCGTTGGCTTGCAGCAAAACTGGGTTTTGAAAAGGTAATACTTAAATCAGGAAAGTTTATAGGATATTTTGTTTCTAACCAGAAATCTGTCTATTATTCAACAGAAACATTCGGCAAGATACTCACCTTCGTACAATATCATCCGCGTCAATGCCAGATAAAGGAAGTCAACAATAAACTGAGCCTTACAGTAAATCAGATTACTGAAATACAGGAAGCATACGATTTTTTAATGAAAATGGGGGAGTGAATAAAGGAGACCGGAGGCCGGAGACCCTATTCCTTAATCAACTCACTGATATCCACCATGATCTTGCGGGCCAGGGTTTCTGATTTTACTTCACTATCACTTTCGGCATAAATGCGGATAATGGGTTCGGTATTGGATTTCCGCAGATGTATCCAATCTTTATCGAAATAGATTTTCACGCCATCGGTTTTATCAATTTTATGTTTATTATAATGGCTTGCAATTTTTTTAAGAATATTGCCAAGATCAATTCCATCTGATAATTCGATCTTGTGTTTGGATATATGATAATCGGGGAGCTCTTTCTTAAGCGCAACCACATTCTTTTTTGATTTGGCAAGATGAGTAAGGAAAAGAGCTATACCCGTAAGCGCGTCCCTGCCATAATGAATCGGTGGATAAATTACACCACCGTTTCCTTCACCACCAATAACAGCATTAACCTCCTTCATTTTCTGCACTACATTTACTTCGCCCACGGCCGATGCATAATACTTTCCACCGTGCTTTTCGGTAATGTCTTTTAATGCCTGGGTGGAAGAGAGGTTACTGACTGTATTTCCCTTTTGATGCTGCAAAACATAATCGGCTACTGCTACAAGTGTATATTCTTCACCAAACATTTCACCGTCGTTACGTACAATGGCCAAACGGTCGGCATCAGGATCCAGCGCAAAACCAACATGGGCATTTGATTTCTGCACCTCTTCTGCCAATATACTCAAGTGTTCGGGCAGGGGTTCGGGATTGTGCGGAAACAAGCCATTGGGTTCGCAAAACAGCTCGGTAACTTTTTTTACTCCCAGGGCTTCCAGCAGCATGGGTACCGCAATACCTCCCACTGAATTAACAGCATCTACTACCACGTGGAATTTTGCAGCTGCAATGGCCTCTGTATCTACAAGCTCGAGAGCGAGTACTTTCTCAATGTGCATTTCTATTGCTGCTTCTTCCTTCGTGTAGGTTCCCAGTTTATCTGCTGTTACAAATCCTGTAACTTTGCTGTTTGTATATGTCATCATTTGCCTGGCTTCCTCCTGGTTCAGAAATTCACCATTTTCATTGAGAAGTTTAAGCGCGTTCCAGTTTTTGGGATTATGGCTGGCAGTAATTATAATACCACCGTGACATCCATATTCCTTCACTCCGATTTCAACAGTGGGTGTAGGAACAAGCCCTGCATCAATAATATCAATACCCATAAACTGTAATGTGGCAGTTACCATTTTGTTGACAACCGGTCCTGAGATACGTGCATCGCGTCCTACAATTACCTTAAGTCTTTCTTCGGGGAACTTGCTTTTCAGCCAGCTGCCATAAGCGCAGGTAAATTTTGTAATATCAACAGGGGTAAGGCTTTCTCCGGCTTTGCCGCCCAATGTGCCCCTGATACCCGAAATGGATGTGATGAGTGTCATAAATACAGGATTGATTTATTAGGATTGGCAAAGATAAGGTTTTAAGCATTACAAATATATTCAGGTTTCATTAATAAATGAAGCTGCTTTAAGATATGCAAAGCAGCTTTATTTTTTTATAACTAAAAAATCCAGGAATTTGATATGATGTTATACATTTTTCGATAACCTTGACTTTTGATGTTATTTAGAATAATTATAAATAGATGTGTTTTATGTTATATAATTGTTTTATTTGTATTTTATTCTTACATTTAGCATGTTCATTTGTTGTTTAAAAGAAAGATTTATTGCTTTGAACCACCGGAATAGCGGAATCTTTTTTGTTTGGCATGCCTCCTCGCCAAAATAAGGGAATTTACTCTTTTACTTGATTTTTCTACTTCACCCTTTATAATGCTAATGAAAAGCCAGGGGGATTGTTGTATGCCCCGGGAAATTATGTAAATATTTTTGGTGCCATTTAAAGCAGGCATCTTAAGGCTTGTAAATCCGATCTCCCGCTTTGCTCATCTTGTTTAGCTTTTACCATTGAATTAAACATAGTGTAATCATCATAACTGTTTTAATGATATTTTACGGGAAAGTCCCGGAATAATTAAATAAAAACCACAAAACCTTACCATTATGAAAACACTTTTTACTCTTTTCTTAGCATTTTTTCTTTCAGTGGGATGGATTGGAGCACAGCAATCTCTTCTGCATACTCTACCTGATAAATCTTCTCAAACACTTGTTGGCAATACTTCCTTGAAACCTGATCTCGCTTCGGGAATTCATTATGATACCCGCAGTAAAAATGCCTCTAATTATGATAAAAATGTAATCTTATCTGAAGACTTCACTGGTATTGAGCAGGGAGCAATACCAACGGGCTGGCTCCGGACTCATGTTAACTGGGGGGTTACCCCTACAAATCATGCAGGTGGTGAAGCACCTGAAATGAGGTTTAACTGGTCACCTAGCTCTACCGACGTGTTCAGGCTAATTACCCCGGTATTGGATGCCAGCGGATTAAGTGAGGTTTCTTTGTCTTTTAATCAAGCCATTGATCATTATTTAGGAACTTATTCGCTCAAGGTACAGACATCTCCTGACGGGGCTGCATGGACTACCAGATGGGAGCATATTGCAAAATCAGGCGAATCCGGAGATAAGGAACGGGGCATCAAAAATCCTGATGCAACCAGGGAAGTGGTAAATGTTGACCTTTCCATGCTCGATGGACAAACATTTTACCTTGCCTTTGTTTTTGATGGAAATTCCTATAATATCAATCAATGGTATATTGATGATGTACTGGTGAGCGGAACTTATACTCCCGAAATAAACGTTAACCCCGGAAGTTTCCTTGTAACAGTAAAACCCGGTAATACAGCCTCCCGCAACCTTTCCATTCAAAATACAGGCGAACCCGGTAGTATTCTGGAGGCATCAATTTCAATGTTTGACAATAACGCATCGGTATTATATGTGAATGCACATCAGTCGTCAATTAGTGATTTTAAAACTGCCATGCAAAGTCTGCCAAATATATATGTATTTGATGAATTTAATGCATACACAGGAACACCGGAGCTGGACATGATGTTAGGCTATGATATTGTTTTGGTTTCTTCCGACTCTTGGTTTGATGATAATGTTTTACTGGGCAACCGGCTTGCACAATATGTGGATGAAGGAGGCATGTTATGCGTTATGGCGGGTACCATGTTCTCTGGTGGCGCCTGGGCACTGGCCGGTAATATTATAACACCGGCATATTTACCCCTTACCATTGCTTCTTATACTTTTGAAAATGCAGTAATATCAAGCTTTGTAGATCATCCGATAACCGATGGTCTGGAATCAATTAATTCCGTTATTTATAGTCATTCCGCTGTGCAGGGTGAAGGTGTGTCACTTGGAAATTATGATACCGGTTATCCATTTGCTGCTTATAATCCCAATAAGCCCGTTGTTGCACTCAATATATTCCCGGTCAATGACAATTGGGGTGGGGATCTGATGCAGTTGATGGAAAATACCATTTCCTGGTTATTGCAAGAATTTGGTGGGACTCCCTGGTTATCTGTGAATATAAATGAAGTATCTATTGATGCCGGCGCATCGCAAAATATCATAGTTACCTTTGATGCAACAGATTTACCCGAGGGCATTTATGAATCCACCATCCAAATATCCTCCAATGATCCTGCAAATCCCCTGATTTTAGTGCCGGCAACCATGGCAGTAGTGCAAACATATACCCTCACCCTGCTGGTTAATCCCGAAAATGCCGGTACTGTTCATGGAGCGGGTGAATATGTTCAGGGAGAAGTTGTAAGTATTTCTGCTGTGGCACATGAAGGGTTTACTTTTGTCAACTGGACCGATCACGATAACAATCACGTTACAGACGAAGCCAGCTTTCAGCACACCATTAGTACCCTGGATATAATACTTACTGCCAATTTTGATGTGGTAGGATCAGCAGAAGATATGGAACTTACAGATGTTAAACTCTTTCCAAATCCTGCCAATTACGATTTTATGATCCGGTCTGGTGTTAATATCCTGGAGGTGCGGATATCCGATGTTACAGGGAAACAAGTTTACACTGAGGTGATAAATGATACAGAGTTTAAGGTTACTCTTGAAAATCTGCAATCCGGAATTTACTTTGTTAGCATTTATACTCAACAGGGTATTGAAGTAAAAAAACTTCAGATCATAAGATAAATCCGGTTGGATATTTTTTCAGGAAAGGCTGTCTCCTTTATAGGATATGGCCTTTCTCTTTTGCCCTGCCAAAAAAAATACGGCCAACTTTATGCAGAATACTGAAAAATTTATTTCAAAACTAATACCTACTAATGCCTTGTATTTGCAAAATGGTTATATTTTTGCAATAGGTCTAGAGCACAGTTCAACTTTCACAAGATTCATTATCCGGCATAAAGTGATAAAACACCTTCCGAAAATATTGTTTTTCTTAGTAGTATCATGGCTTGTTTCGTCCTGTAATCCTGCGCGCCGTTTACCTGAAGGCCAGTATTTGCTAAACCGCAACCGCATACAAATTGAGGATGCTGATATTCAGCGATCTGAATTGAATACCTACCTCAGGCAAAGGCCAAACAGGCGTATTCTTGGAGTATTCCGGTTTCACCTGGGCGTATATAATTTAGCTGACAGGGGCCGGGAGACGCGCTTTAAAAACTGGATGAAAAATACCATTGGTGAACCTCCTGTGTTATATGATCCCATCCTGGCTCAAAACACTGCCAGGCAGTTCGATTTGTACATGAAGTCAAAAGGATATTTCAATGCAGAAGTTGACTTTGCTGAAAACCTTGAAAACAGAAAGGCCCTGATAAAATACAGGATCATTGGAAACCAGCCGTACACTGTCAATAATATCAGTTATACTGTAAAGGATCCGTATCTCAGGGAATTTTTTCTTGCGGATACGGTTAACACACTGATCAGGAGAGGCGAGCGATATGATGCAGATATATTGCAGAGCGAAAGAAACCGTATAACCGGACAAATGCGCAACGAAGGTTTTTATCAGTTTACCAGGGATTTTATCTTTTTCCAGGTTGACAGTAATCTGAATGCAAATCAGGTGAACATTGAGCTGTTGGTTAATAATCCCCTCCGTCCGGTACCCGGTTTCAGAGATTCAGTAGTTGAATTCAGGCACCGGCGGTATATAATAGACCGGGTAATGATTTTACCTGATTTCACTCCTTTTCAGGCCGATATACCCAGAGAAGATACGACTGTGTTTGTACGCTCTCTGGGTAGTGAAGACAGGGCATATGATTACATTTTTGCGCATAACGGCCCCTTGCGTATCAGACCAAGAGTTGTGTCAGATCACATAATACTTCGTCCGGGAGAGTTTTTCAGGCTCAGGGATGTGGAGCAATCCTATTCCTTTCTTTCAGGTATGCGTAATTTCCGGTTTATCAACCTGCATTTTTCTGAAAATCCGGAGCCTGTTCATGGTGAACCAAGCGATACACTGGGTTTTCTGGATGCAAGAGTGCAACTTAATCGTACTCCAGCCAATGCTTTTACCATTGAAGCAGAGGGATTGAATACGGCGGGTAACCTGGGTGTTGCAAGTAATTTACTGTATCAAAACCGTAACATTTTCCGTGGAGCGGAAATATTTAACCTGAGGTTTAAGGGTGCATTGGAAGTTACCGGTACAGAACAGACAGATGATGTGTTTCAACGACTCCCTTTCAATACACTGGAACTGGGGGTAGAAGCAGGAATTGATTTCCCCAAACTGATCCTGCCTTTTTCCATAGAGAGACTTTCCAGGAATGCCAGGCCCAAAAGTACCATTGTTACCGGTATCAACTTCAGACAAAGGCCTGATTATACACGCTATGTATTAAATTTCAGTTATGGTTTCGAATGGAATGAAACACCCCAGAAACGCCATTTTATCAATCCAGTGGAGATCAGCTCTATCAGGGTTTATAATGATTCTATCCTTAGAGCCAATATTCCTGATGCCAACCCTCTTATTCTGAGCCGTTTCCGGGATCATTTTATCCTGGGTCTCAAGCATGCCTATGTGCTTAATACACAGGAGCTGGGTAAAACAGGTGATTTTATGTATCTGCGTACAAATTTTGAATCGGCTGGAAATATCATGAGTGCTGTGGCCAATGCCTTTGAGCTGAAAAGGGATGAGGAGGGCAGTTACAATATTTTTAATATTCCTTACTCCCAATATATTAAAGCAGATGCCGACTTCAGGTATTACCGGGTATTTGATGATATACAGACACTGGTATTCCGGGCTATGGGTGGTGTAGGTATTCCATATGGCAATGTGGTGGTTATGCCATTTATCAAAAGTTATTATGGGGGAGGTGCAAACAGTTTGAGGGCATGGAAAATTTACTCACTGGGACCGGGTAGTTATAGCAGCCCCGATGAAGGTCGGTTTGATCGTTATGGTGATGTTATATTTGAAACCAACCTGGAATACCGATTTAGGGTTTACCGGTTTTGGCATGGGGCATTCTTTCTGGATGCAGGTAATGTTTGGTTTATAAGACAAAATGAACGTTTTCCTGGTGGTGAGTTTAAACCCAATAAATTCCTTAGTGATCTGGCCATGGGAGGAGGTGTAGGTCTGCGTATGGACTTTAATTTCTTCGTACTTCGGATAGATGCTGCAACGAAACTGCGCGACCCCTCCGAAATTCAAGGTGACAGATGGGTTTCCTCATGGCCCCGGTTCAAGGATTATAATTTTAACCTGGGTATCGGTTATCCTTTCTGATGCTAATGAATTGTAATGGGAATAAGGTGAGTGATAAGATGTTTTTTTATGATGAATGCACAGCAGTTTACCGACATTTTTCTTGATAGTTTTCCCTACGAACCTACCACGGACCAGCACTCCCTGGTAGAAAAACTTTCCGATTTTATTTTGGCCCCCCAGGTGGATGCTCTTTTTGTGCTTAAGGGTTATGCAGGTACAGGGAAAACCACCGTTGTTTCCAACCTTGTAAATGTGCTGCCCACCCTTAAAGCCCATAGTGTTTTGCTGGCACCAACCGGGCGCGCTGCAAAAGTTATCAGTTCCTATTCAGGCAAACCGGCATATACCATCCACAGGAAAATTTACAGGCTAACAGGTGATGCAGACGGGAATTTTGCTTTCAAACTGCTTCCTAACAAGCATGTAAATACGCTTTTTATCGTAGATGAGGCTTCCATGATAGGAAATCAAAATCTTTCAGAAGAAAGTTCTTTGTTCGGCACCGGCAACCTTCTTAACGATCTGATTTCTTATGTATACAGCGGTGAAAATTGCAGGCTCATACTCATAGGAGATACAGCACAATTGCCACCGGTGGGAAGTACAGAAAGTCCGGCCCTTAATATACCTTATCTTAAAAGTTTGTTTCATTTTAAGATATGGTCGGCTCAACTCAGGGATGTAGTGAGGCAGGAGGCAGATAGCGGGATTCTTCACAATGCAACTCTTGTGCGCTCCCGGCTTCAGAATGGGGAAGACTCCCCGGGTTTTATAAAATTTTCGCTCAAAAATTTCAGGGATATCAGACGGGCGCAGGGTACTGAAACCATGGATTATATCAATGATGCCTTTTCATCACGTAACTTTGGAGAAACCATTGTGGTTTGCCGGAGCAATAAACGTGCAAACCTTTACAACACGCACATTCGCCAAAGAGTTCTTTTTAAGGAGGAGGAAATTTCAGCCGGAGATTTGCTCATGATAGTGAAAAACAATTATTTCTGGCTGCCCGAACAATCTGCAGCCGGGTTTATTGCCAATGGCGACATTGCGGAGGTAAGGCGCATACAGCGAATAGAAGAGCTTTACGGGTTTCGCTTCGCGCATGTTACCATTAAATTGATCGACTATCCGGATCAGGAAGAACTGGATGTAATAATTTTTCTGGATACGCTAAGCATTGATGGCCCTGCATTTACATATCAGCAAACTGCAAAACTCTTTGAGGAAATAAGCCAGGACTATTTGGATGAACCGTTAAAAAGCAAGCGCCTTTCCAAAATAAAAAAGAATCCTTATCTCAATGCCCTTCAGGTAAAATTTGCCTATGCGCTTACATGTCATAAGGCTCAAGGTGGACAATGGCAGAATGTATTCGTGGAAATGGGATACATTCCATCTGAAAAACCCGATACTGAATATTACCGCTGGTTATACACCGCACTTACACGTGCTACTAAAAACCTTTATCTGATGGGCTTTTCAGATGATTTTTTTGTTGAGGAAAAGTCAGGAAATACAATATGAAAATATCAGGACAATAAGTTAAAAATGATGCAGTAAAAGCTCATCAGGAATCATAAAAATAGAAACCAAAATAATTTGATAAAACTTTATGCTTAAAAAGCCTGAAACCCCAAAGCAAAAAAATTTCAGATTTACCTTTGAAGAATTGGCCGGTGCAGTGGGAAATTTTGGTACAGTGCTCCCGATATTACTGGGTGTGGCTATTGTTTCAGATGTAAATGCAGGGTATATTTTTCTCTTTTTATCACTGGCTTATATTATTTCGGGTTTGTATTTTAAACTTCCCATGCCGGTAGAACCTATGAAAGCAGTAGGGGCAATTGTAATTGCAGAAAACCTGTCGCATGAGCAAATTGCAGCTTCCGGGATAATCCTTGGAGTATTGTTTTTGATTCTGGGTTATTTGAAAGGATTAAACTTTCTGCAAAAAAATATTCCTCAAAGTGTCATCAGGGGCATACAACTGGGCTTAACCCTTGTTTTGATAAAAGTATCCCTAGGATTTATTATATGGGATCTGATAATTGCATTGATTTGCATTGGAGTAATTGTATTGTTCTTTTTACTGAACAAATATCGCAAGGTTCCCAATATTGGCTCTTTAGTGGTAATTGCTTTTGGCGTTGTTTACGGAATAGTCCGAAATGGTTTGCCTGAAGCAGAATTAATAGATGCCCCGTTGTTGATTTTACCTTCCCTGCAGGATTTTTACACCTCAGCCTGGCGGGTGGCTTTGCCCCAGGCCCCACTTACCCTTACTAATGCTATTCTTGCAATATCCCTGTTGTATTTTGATATATTTCAGAAAAATGTCACTCCTGATAAACTTGCAAAAAGCACCGGGATTATGAATCTGCTGTCAACACCCTTTGGTGGCTTTCCTATGTGTCATGGTGCAGGCGGCCTGGCAGCACACTACAGATTTGGAGCCAGAACAGGAGGATCAAATATAATCTGTGGATTAATCCTGTTGCCTTTGGCGTTATGGTTTTCGGGACCCGATTTTATATTGCTTATCCCGTCAGGCGTATTTGGAGCACTTTTGATTTTTGTGGCCCTTGAATTGGGAAAACATGCGTTCAAAACGAGCTCATTTCCTCTTACGATTATTATAGCGGTTTTAGCATTTCTGACAAATTTTGCCATTGCTTTTATTGCAGGTTTGGCATTACATTTTTTAATAAAATACCTGAGTAAAACAAAATCAAGTTGATAAACTATATTCTTAAACCCAGTATAATTTAATTTTCTCTTTATAATTATTAATAAAAGTTTTGATTCTACACTACTCAAAGGATATCAAACAAAGGTGCCGGAAATGTTTTTATTGAATTTTACTCATTGCGGTTAATTCCGAGATCCTGTTTCATTTCCTCATAAAAATGCATCATACGATCAAAGTGCGAACCTTCCCAGTAAATCTTACCGCAATCCTGGCAACGGAAAAATTCATGAAAATACTGCATGGTGCCTGGCTTAAGTTCTTTTTCAATTTCTTCCTTTCTTACTTCTTCAATGTTGCCATTGCAGGCTATACAGCGACTCAGGAAATGAATGTTGTTTTTCAATTGAAATACATCAATCACCTCTCTCAGCTGTTCTTTGGCATAAGGTGATTTAACAAAATGTCCACGCTTAACCCTTTTGTTTTTCAGGATACCCCTGTCGCGGGTGAGTACAATCCTGTCTTCCTCCTCGGCAATCTGAATGATTTCAGGATCATCCAGATTATTGCGGTACAAAGTATCAAAGCCCGCCATACGAAGAAGTCTTGCCAGTTTACCAAGGTGTACATCCAGTATGAAACGGGCTGAATTCATTGTTTAAAGAATTAATGAATTTGAGAATAACCAAAGGTAAAAAGAAAAACGGAGACCGGAGACCGGAGACCGGAGAATGGAGAACGGAGAACGGAGAACGGAGAACGGAGAACAGAGAACGGAATAAGTGGACCTTAGACCGGAAAACGAAGATTGATTAGTAGAGTAACCATATCTAATGAATTGTTATGAGCAAATCAACAACGATTGCGGGCGCAGGGACTGTTGGTGATAAAAAAGCCAAGGAAAGCTCCGATAAATATACTGCTTAATGAATCACTTAATGCCCATGCATGCATCTGCTGTGCTTCGGTAAAATAAAAAAAACCAAAGCCGGCCAATGCACCAATTAAAATGTAAATGAGAGATTTTCTCAGATGTTGCGATTTAATAAACTTACCTATTCCCTTGCTTTCAGGGGCTATCTCAAGCTTTTTGAATTTTATTTCCGGTCTTGTATTCATATATGCAAATATATAAATATTATCTGATTTTTTCTTGAACATTTTATTGTAAGAACGCAGATAACGCTGATGCGAGGCACCGCAGATTGCCACAGATTTTAATCAATTTAATCTGCGTTTAAAAATCAGCGTTTTCCGTGTTTCATTTTGTAACTAAAGAAAAATAAATTATTATCAACATGGTGCAAAAGATATGGGTTCATATTTATGAAATACTTACTTCTAACTGCGTTTGAGCATACAGGCAGAAAGTATCGCGGTATAAAATTCCAATTATTATTATACCCTGCTTTGGATTATCCTATCTGAAAAATTATCCTTAACTTTAAAATAAAAAAGTTATATGGCATACACATTGAATATTGGAGAAAAGGCACCGGATTTTAAATTACCGGCTACCGATGGAAAGACTTATCGATTGAGTTATTTTGATGAAGCACCTGTTCTCGTGATTTTTTTTACATGTAATCACTGCCCGTATGTTATTGGCAGCGATGAATCTACCAGGCAAACCGTTCTGAAGTACCAGGAGAAAGGGGTGAAATTTATGGCTATCAACTCCAACAGCAAGAATACTTATCCTGAAGACAGTTTCCCCGACATGATAAAACGAATGGAGCTTAACAAATTTCCCTGGCTTTACCTTTACGATGAGAGCCAGGAAACAGCCTATGCCTATGGTGCATTAAAGACTCCTCATTTCTACATATTTGATAAAGATCGTAAACTCATTTACACCGGAAGAGCGCTGGATAATCCTCGCGAAGCTTCAAAATCAACAGTATTTGACCTGGAAAAAGCTCTTGATGAGCATTTGTCAGGTAAACCTGTAAGCACACCCCTTACTAATCCCATTGGCTGCAACATCAAATGGGAAGGCAAAGATGCCAAATGGATGCCGCCTGAAGCATGCGATCTTGTGTGATAAATTATTCATCAATTTTCCTGTAAATGTTCTGGCCGCGGTTAAATACTTCCATCCGGTTCAGTTTATTGACAGGAAAAGGCTCATGATTTCCCAGCAGCAAAAAACCACCGGGCCTGATACGACCGCATATTTTTTCAAATACACGCAAAGCCAGGTCTTCGTTAAAATACATACCTGCCAGGTTTTTACAAAATACCAAATCGAAGGGACCATCGGGCATTTCTTTCCTTATATCCTGCTTCAGAAATTCTACATTGTCAAGAAAAGGAGACTTCAGACAATATTTCCCATCTTGCTGAATGAATGATTTTTCGAGCCATTCACCTGGGCAATGCTTCACATTCCCTTCCGGATAACATGCTTTTCGGGCCCGTTCCAGCATATGTTCATCGGCATCGGTTGCAAGCAGTTGCAACTGTAGTCCGGGAAGATTTGGCAGTACGTGATAGTACCACAGCAATACCATACTGTAAGGCTCTTCACCGGAAGCACAAGCTGCCGACCAGCATCGCAGCGGGCGGTTTTCTTTCTTTGCCCGCAAAGCCAGTTGTGGCAGCAACTCGCGCTGGAGTATCTCCCACGAATTCTGATCTCTGAAAAACCTCGAAATACTTATATGGGTCATGGTATCCAGCACTTCCCATTCATCAGGGTTTGAATCGAGGTAATTGCCATAAGCATGGTATCCTGAAAGCCCCAGTTCCATCATGCGTTTTTCTATGCGCCGGCACACCTGCCGCCTGACCTTACGGAAGCCCGTCCATCGCATTTGCATCCGGGGTAGTGCCCATTGTAAAAATTTCACGCACTCATTGTCATTGCGGCTCATAAGGTACTTTGCTGTTGTTTTTGAATATTTTTTTTAAAATTACACAAGGTATTCCATTTGACTTTGCGATTACTTTAGCGCATTCGGGAATAAAATCTATAAACCAGTAAGGAAGAAATATACTTAATAAAACATGCCGGATGTAAATTCAATGATTGGGCAGCAGCGGGAAAGAAGTCTTTTCACTCTTTTTCCCTTTTATCATATTCAGGTTCCATCATCTGAGTATTCTGCATTTGCCTGAGTTCTTCCTCAGCTTTTTTGTCACCTTCTTTTGCCTTCCTTGCCAGGCGCGCTGCCCGCATCCAGTTATCATTTGCAAGGGTTAAGGGTATTTCAACCACCTTACCCGAATCATCTACAATGGTTATGTTTACGGGTTTCTTTTTCATGAGATGTAGATTTACTGCTAATGTAGGGTTTTTTGCAGAAATAATCATTGTAAATCCCAACAGCAGTGCGAGTCGGCAAATATACCTATTGTTTTGTATTACCCTGGCGCACTCTATTGTTATTATAACTTCATACTTGCATCGAATCTTTTAAATAACCTTTACATCTCTGACTTCAGAGAGAAACAGGCCCACCTGATAGAAAACAAAAACCTTTTTCGTACTTTTTGATTCAAAAATTATCGATATTTGCGTAATGTATTTCCTTTAAATCCATCTATCATGAAAACAATTTATTTGTTATTTACAATCCTTGCTCTGTTATTCACCATGAGCTGCTCAAAAAACGATACCAACCCCTACGACCCGGAGGAAGTTATCTTAACCATCCATTTGCCGGAAATCTTTTTTGATAACACTTTTGTTATAATTGAGAACAAGGAAACAAACCCGGTTTACCTGGAACTGGAAGGCAGAGAATCCTATTACATTCAACGGGGAGATAGTATTCGCGGAGAGACCTTTAATCTCCATTTTTTTTACCACTTCTTTGAAGATGTGGCTCAGGCGAGCAGCTATTTTGCCATTGTACCGGGTAAAGAAATTCATATAACTTCCGGAACAGGAAACTTCCCAATGATAAACAGCCATTCAGAAAAGACTGAAAACAACACCACAGTGGAAATCAGCTTTTCGGATATTCCCGATTTTGACGTTGCTACCCGTACGGCAATCTATCCCGGGCATTGCCATACGCTTTCTACGCTGGAAGTACCCTGCGCCAATATAGGAGGTAACACTCCTCCGGTGGGCAGCACGTTTTATGTTTGCCTGCAGCAAGGCGATAACGCCGCTTACAAGATGATAGAATTACCCAATGTGAGCGAATATACCATCTCACTGGCAGAGCTCAACAGCAATATGAAAAAGTATTCCTTCCCCAAGAATCCTGATTTTCTCGATAGAATATCTGTCTATGGCTATGGAGAAATAGTAAATTATTATGGGGGATATACAGGAAGATTAGGACTATTCTCCTTGAGCAACCCCTCCATCTTCCCGGGCAACACCATAGATGTATTTATACCGGATGATATTCCTGGACTGACCACTTTCGACACTAACCTATCCAAGGGATTGCCTGAAATGCAGGCAATAAAGAGTGTCTCTTACAGAAACCAACCGCAAGTGGTTAACAACTACCTTTTGCCTGAAGTTGATTTTTCTTTGAGCCCTGATCATACTCCCGGCGATTTTCCGCAAATAACTCATTCATCCAATGATTACAGTTATGTAACTTTAAAATTGGCCTCCATAGACAATACGCTCGACGAAAGACGCTGGAATATGGTAGCCCCGGGCTTTGACTATTTCTATGCTTTTACCTTTCCCGAAAAATTACTTGAAATCATACCCGATAATGATTTTTACAGGAATTTTTTCAGTTATGATTTACACATCCGGGCAGAAACCCATTACGATTCAAGGTTTACAAATTACAATGATGCTGTAAACCACCTATTGAACATTGAGGACTTTGGAACCCAGGACGGATACAAAGTAATGAATGCATCAAGGTGGTGGTATGAGAGCGAGTTGTAAATAAACCTCCGGAATGGAATCTTTGCACACCCGCCTGGTGATTTGTATATTAAGGTTGGGTGCGGACTGTCGTCCGTGCAAGCGAATTATATTGATTTTTTATTTGTATGTGCCATTTATATTGCAAAAGAATCTCATAAAATATATTTGATCAAGCCGGGTTCTAATTTATGTTAGCTTTTAACAAAGCAATGTACTTTCAGATAAAAGGTTCGTAAAAATCGGTCCTGCTGATGAACAGTTTAACCATCTAAAAAGGAATGACAAAAAGTTAGTTGAAGGACATATTAAAATTACTTATCGAATAAATTCGAATAATACCTGTGTTTATATTAACAGGGTTTTTGATACACGGCAAAACCCGTCAAAGAATAAATAGTTTCAAGTAAAAGCATTTTACCTGATTTATTCAATCCAGGTGGGGCCATACCCCATGTCACGAAATTTTTATGGAAACGGATTAAACTCCACCGCAATGATTCCCCTGATTTCGGTATAGGTATGCCCGGTTATCCATGGTGCGGTGAG
This sequence comes from Bacteroidota bacterium, assembly GCA_007693555.1. Taxonomy (GTDB): domain Bacteria; phylum Bacteroidota; class Bacteroidia; order Bacteroidales; family UBA7960; genus SKVR01. The sequence goes on along the minus strand of REDJ01000137.1, from coordinate 46,817 downwards.
AACGAGTACAATGAAAAGTATCAGCATCCCCAGCCCGAAATAATCACCAAAAGTCCATTTTTGTGACCAGGAGGATTGGTATGGATCGGGTTTTGTTTCAAGGGCAGGAGTGGGTAAAGGTGTGTCTTCTGTACCGTTTTTTTCATTGTATTTCTTCATGATTTTTGCCCTTCGGCTGTTCTGTATGATACGGGTCAGGATGAGTAAATCATCCAGCGCCAGCAAAACGCTCCTTACCACCCTTTGCCAGGCTGCGAAGCGTGTGACAAAGTTTGCCAGGCGGGCACCAATCCTTCCCAGTCGGGAAGAGCCCTGTGCACCGGCACGAGCGGCTGCACCCAATCCGGCGACTCCGAAAATAAAATCAAGGTATACTACTAGCCAAAGTGCAAAGGCCACAAGGGCAAAGTCGGACTTGGTTTCCCACAGACTTTCCAGGAGAATGGTTTTAGTGCCTGTTTTGTTTCTGCTCTGGCGGATAATTTCCAGTCCCAGGTGCAGCAGCACCGCAAACAACAGCCAGAACAGACTAACAGCAATGCTCAGCACCAGCGAAATCACAATGTAGAGTATAATAAAAAGTAGCTTTTCGTCGTGTTCAGCGATCCAGTTCAGGATGTTTTTCAAGCTCTTGATTGTTTATATTTGTGCGAATTTTTTACAGCTACCACAGTCAAAATCGACCAACCTTCATGTTTCTGTTTTATAAGGTATTGTTGGTTCCTGTTTTTTTATCCCTCTTTTTCTCTTTCTCATAAACACTTAATCCCAGGTAATTGGATAACATTACAAGATAGGATGCTACTCCCGACAGGGCCATCAGGTAAACGAGCAAAATGCCATAAGGAATAAAATAATAAAAAACCACCATTACAAGTGCAATCCATACTCCGGCACACCAGGGGCAGGTAATAATAAAACAGAGTGTACGCATGAAGTAAACACGGTTATTGGTTTTTACAAAATCTCTGAAATATTTGAATATTTTTTCAAATACCACAACACGGGTAACCCTGTAAATGGCAAGGGTAAGAATGATCAGATCGGTAGTGCTTATATCTCTGATGTCAATATTGCCGGCTTTCATAAAATAGCCTGTAACGGCTACCAATGCAAAGAAAAGGAATAGACTGGCAAAATTCCATGCGTTTTCTCTGGAGTTATTCATTGAAAAATTATTAGTTATAAGGTATTTATTTAAGGTGTTTTGGATCTATTTTGTTTTGCGAATGTAATACAAATCGTTGAAAAAAGTGAACCGGGGGCAATAGGTTTTTATAATTAAAAAACGCAACTACCTGCTGTTGTGGTGGTCTGAGAAATCTGGACAGAAATTATAAATTATTTAATTTCTCTTCTTACTAAGCCCGGTGAAATTGTTCCGGAACTGGATTTGGATCCGCTTTATGAAAATTCAGAGGTAATTTCCGGAGATTATAACCAGGCTTGAAATAATTTGAGCGACTCTGAAGGTTTATTTTTGTACAAAAGTCCTTATATTTGACCAAATATTACATGTTTGGTTACTCGTTTGCTCAGCACAGAAAGATTATAAATCTATTTCTTTTGCCCACCCTGCAAACCCACCATCTTAAATGATCTCTTAAAGAACAACTATCTGGTTTAAGAGTCGTATCTATTCATTATTTAAATAAACAATATGCGCAAGATTATTATTATTCAACTATTTCTTCTTTTATTTTTTACAGGTTTCTCACAAATCCTGAAAGATGATTTTGAAGGCAATTCAACCATCGACACCTGGTATGCTGACGACTGTTTAATGGATATCTCCTATGCAAATCCCTTTATCGATTCCATTAACCCTTCTGCAACTGTTTTAAGATACCAGGATACGGGTGGGCTTTATGCCAATGTGGGATTTGATTCTCCATGGATTATCAATATTTCTGATGATACTCCCTTTAGCTTAAAAATTTATGTACCATCAGATGGAATTACCGGGAATCAACCCAATCAGATTTCATTGAAACTTCAAAATGCAAACCTGGGTCAGCCATGGTCTACCCAAAGTGAAATTATTAAGCCCATAAGTCTGGATGAATGGCAGGAAGTTACCTTTGATTTTGTAAATGATACTTATATTAATCTGGATCCAAATTCGCCACCACCAAGCCAAAGAAACGATTTTAACAGGGTTGTGCTCCAGGTCAATGGTGAAAATAATACAGATGAGGTTTTGGCCTATATTGATGATTTTTATTTTGAAGGAGAAGAGCAGGAGGAAACGGATGATCCTGTTTACGATAAATTGGTTTGGTATGATGAATTTGACGAAGATGGTGCCCTGGATGCTTCAAAATGGTTTCATCAAACCTTACTACCCAATGGCGATAGCTGGTTTAACGGGGAAATCCAGCATTATACCGACAGACTGGAGAATTCATTTGTTGAGGATGGCATAATGTACCTGGTTGCCAAAAAAGAGGAATTTACGGATCAGGGAGTTACCAAACAATATACCTCAGCCCGGTTAAACTCAAAATTTGCATTTACTTATGGGCGTGTAGAGGTAAAAGCAAAACTTCCCACAGGTGTTGGCACCTGGCCGGCCATCTGGATGTTGGGAAAAAATATAAATGAAATCGGAGCTTACTGGTATATTGAAGGTTATGGCACCACCGACTGGCCGGCTTGCGGGGAGATTGACATTATGGAGCATTGGGGAAGTAATCAGAATTATGTGCAAAGTGCTATGCATACCCCATCAAGTTATGGCGGAACAGTTAATCACGGCGGTCAGGTAATTCCTACTGCATCCACAGAATTTCATGTATATGCCTTAGACTGGTATCCCGACAGGATGGTTTTCAGTGTGGATGATGTGGTGCATTATACTTATCACCCCCATGAACAGAATCCAGACACCTGGCCGTTTGATGAAGATCAGTATTTGCTTTTAAATATTGCTATTATACCAAACATAGACCCCAACTTCACTGAAAGCGCAATGGAAATTGATTATGTTAGGGTTTACCAGGAAAGCACAACAACGAGTATAGCTGAAGTTCATTTAGAATCGAAACTGATAGTTTCACCCAATCCGGTAAATACAACGGTTTCCATTAGAAGTCAGTCAGAAGCACTGGGCAGCAACGTTTTCATTTATGATTTACAGGGCAGATTGTTAAAATCAATGATCATCAATTCTGAAGAAATATTTGTAGATATGTCGGATTGGTCGCCTGGAATTTATTTATTCCAACACAGGGGGAATCGCTTTAATCAAACTTTTAAAGTCATAAAAAAGTAATTTGCAATCGCAAAGGTCCAATCTACTGCATTGCCTTATCATCTTGCAGTTAGCGTAATTAAAAAAAGCTCCCTGAATGAACAGAGAGCTTTTTTTAATCTGAATAACTCCAGTATTATTTAATTGGGAAGAACCACTCCATCAATTACATGGATCACTCCGTTAGAACCTTTAAGGTCAACAGCAGTTACAAATGCTGAATTTCCTGATTCGTCAGTCAGTTTAACTCTATCTCTGTCTAAGGAAGCAGTTAATTTACCACCACTTATAGTTGTTAATACTACTTTTCCATTACCTTTTTCGATTGCAGCAACTACTGCAGCAGCGTCAAGATTGCCGCTAACAACATGGTAGGTTAAAATTTTAGTCAGTGTAGCCTTATTCTCAGGCTTAAGCAAAGTTGCAACGGTTCCTTCAGGTAGCTTATCAAAAGCTTCGTTAGTTGGAGCAAATACTGTAAATGGACCTGCACTTTTCAATGTTTCTACTAAATCAGCAGCCTGCACAGCAGCTACTAATGTGGTATGATCAGGTGAACTGATTGCAATATCCACTACATCTTTTTGTTGACTGAATGCACTAAACGATACTACAAGAGCAAGCAGAATCAGATTTAATTTTTTCATTTTTCTTTCATTTTAAATTTGTAAAAAATTGTAATACTTTGTAAACAGGTAGTATTAATTAATGTTCAATAAAATAAGATAAAAATTAAACAATGTATTTCTGCTTGTGTGTTTTGAGTTAAGAAGATGTATTTATTTTAGTAATTAGATTAGGTAATTTATAAATAAAACAATAAAAGGATGGCAGGAAGAAAAACAAAGTGTTGTTATGCCTTAATGTTTAAATGTTGATAAAAATAAATAAACAGTATTAATATATTTATCAATCCTTACCGGTTTAATTCTACAATGATATTCTGGACCATTTAATTCACAGTTCAGGTTTTTTACTTCAAAATATCTCATGTTAAACTTTTTTATACTCTTAGAAACAAAAAGCAATATTTTTTGTCTTATAATGGATATTCTGAATTACCAATTAAAAAACAAACGATGGTAAGGCCAGGTAAATGCATCACATTTTAAAATATTGGACTAGAATAAGTTGAATATAGTGTTTTCTCCTTCGATTATCTTTTAATCAAAAACTTCAGAATTAATATTGAAGAATTATGTTAAGTTCGGAACCCACATTAAAAACGGGATAGTATATTACAAATAAAATAAGTAAAAACAAAAGATATGATGACAAATCTCCTGATTTTAGCACAACTGGTATTAGCAGTTTCCATATTAATTGTATGGGTATTTCGTTTTGATAATATTGTAAAAGAATTTAAACAGTATGAACTGAGCGATCTAACCCGAACCATGGTTGGAACCAGCAAAATAGTATTGGCAACATTGCTGGTTGCAGGTATCTGGTATCCTGCGCTGGTTCCTGTTCCTGCACTTATTATGGCTTTCCTTATGTTAAGCGCGCAGTATTTTCATTACAAAGTAAATAACCCCTGGAATAAGAGAATTCCTTCGTTTTTTCTTATGCTGCTATCTCTTTTTATTGCTGCGGTATCTTTAAATATTATTCCCTGATGCGTATCCTGGATTTCCTCATTCTTATTTCGAGTTTGTCCTTTTTAGCTTACGGTATTTCATATTTCATTTCTCCGTATATGAAAAGTGAATTCATTCGCTTTGGACTTGGAAGATTAGGAATCTTGATAGCAATTTTAGAAATAATCGGAGCGATAGGTTTACTTGTAGGTTTATGGATTAATTCTATTTTGCTGATCTCATCCGGAGGACTTGCATTATTAATGTTTATGGGCGTAATTGTCAGGTTAAAAGTTAAAGATAGTCTTTGGGTTTCAATACCTGCTTTGGTTTTTATGGTCTTAAATTCCTATATTTTCATTGCATCATTGAACCTTAATCCTGATTGATTTTTAAGATTGCTTATTAAACACCTGCAAAAGATTAAATGGATGATGGAACAAAATGATATTGACAGAATTATTGAAATGGCCTGGGAAGATCGAACACCCTTTGAAGCGATTAAAATACAATTTGGCTTCGCTGAAGCGGATGTAATTGCGTTGATGCGCAGAGAATTAAAACGCAGCAGTTTTAATTTATGGCGGCAAAGAGTTCATAGTGGGCCGAGTCAAAAACATGCAAAAAAAAGAAATCCCGAAATCAATCGTTTTAAATCCAGCCGCCAGAAAAACATTTCAATGAATAAGATCAGCAAGCGTTAAATAGAGTTTTAATTTGGGTTTTAATCCATATTTTGTCCACACTCTGAAATAAAAAACCGCAATCCGTTAAAAATTAACTGATTGCGGTTTTGCTTAGTCGGGGTGAGAAGACTCGAACTTCCGACCCCTTGCACCCCATGCAAGTGCGCTAGCCAACTGCGCCACACCCCGATTTTTTTGCTCTGCAAAAGTAATGCTTTTTTAAAAACTACAAAAATACTTTTCAATTTTTACCCTTAACCCATAAAACCACGTATTTCTACGGTACAAAAACGCGCAAACTCACTTATTGCCGGGCATATCTACATTCTATAATTTTACAATCAACTTAATATGTCAGGAAAAACGCTGTATTAATAATTTTTTAGTGCTGACAAAAAGTTAAGGCTATGAAGAAAAAAATTACACTTTTTGTTTTTCTGTGCGCCTGTTTTACAGTTTTGCATGCACAATTCAACTCGCGTAACCCACGCATTATGAGTTATCGCGATTACGTGTTGCCCGGAGCAAGCATTGAAGCAGGTCTGGGAATCGGTATGGTAAATGCGCTTACTGATATTGCTTCAAGCCGGCCCAATCAGCAATCCTCATGGCTGGATGTATATCCCAATGGGTTTTCTCCGGGTATTTCTCTTTACGGCCGCTATCACAGTGGCCGCAGCTGGGCTGTGAGAAGTACATTCAGTGCCCTGATGCTCAGAGGTGATGATGCCTGGTCGCCGGAATCGGCTATTGCCGAAAGGGGTAAGTCCTTTAGCAACAACCTGTTTGAGCTGGCTGCTTATGGCGAGTACTTTTTGCCCAGAAAAATAGCCGATCCCAAATCCTATCTGAAAGTATTCTGGTTTGACATTTATTTCTTTGCAGGAATGTCAGCATTTTACCATAACCCGGATATCAACGGGCCGGTAATTGATGATTATGATTATGAACTGCTCAATGCAGGCGATCTCTATAATAACTGGCAATTTGCAATACCTTTTGGTGCAGGATTAAAATGGACTGTAAACAGAAACTGGGTTCTGGGGTTTGATATGAATTTCCGGTACACATTTTTCGACTATCTTGATGGATTCAGAAGACCTTACAGCACACGCTATGATCATTTTTTCAGTACCGGTTTTAATGTGGGGTATATAATACAGGCACGCGACAGGGATACCAATCGTGTTGTAACCAGATAAGAATTGAAATTTGGGGAAACCCGATTTTTTTATTGACGACAGAGGGACAAAAGGGAAATTGTTCCGTAATACAAGTAGTTAGATTGAAAGAGCCTGCGGATGTTTATTCGCAGGCTCTTGCTTTCCATAGTATGTCTGAAGCACCTTTATCTTGTGCAAGCTTCCGAGCCAGTACAAAAAAGTAGTCGGACAATCGGTTCATGTAGCGTATAATTATTTCCTGCACGGGCATCTTTTCAGCCAGTGCAATGATTATTCTTTCTGCCCGCCGGCATATAGTTCGTGCCACATGGGCATGTGATGCCACTACGTGTCCGCCGGGGAGAATAAAATTATGCAATTCAGGGAGTTCTTCGTTCATGCGATCCATTTCTTCTTCCAGCAGGGTAATATCACTTTCCTTAAGGCAGGGAAGCTTCACCTTTTCAGCTTTTTCATCCTTTGCCAGCAAAGATTCTGCAATAAAAAGACATTCCTGAATCCTGAGCAAAACAGTTTTATAATAGGGATCGATGTCATGATCTCTGATAAGACCCACAAACGAATTTAATTCATCGACAGTACCGTAAGCTTCAATACGCATGTGATGCTTGGGAACCCTGCGCCCACCGATGAGCGAAGTCTCGCCCTTGTCACCTGTTTTGGTATATATTTTCCAGTTATCCATTACAATTACTTCTTAATTGAATTTAGTATTTATTTGTTAGGAAACGTTAAGATAACCGGGAATGTTCACAAGGGACATTTATCATTATTTTAAATTTGCCATAACTTTTTGGGGATTGGGATTGATTGTATCTGATTCAACCTCACCGTCCCAAAGTTTTATGACGCGACGGGCATGCATGGCAATGCTTTCTTCGTGGGTCACTACAATTACTGTATTACCTGCTTCATGAATTTCCTGAAACAGGCCCATAATTTCAACAGAAGTTTTGGAGTCCAGGTTTCCTGTTGGCTCGTCCGCCAGAATGATTGAAGGATTATTTACCAGGGCTCTTGCAACGGCTACTCTTTGTCGCTGACCTCCGGAGAGTTCATTGGGTTTATGGTGCACTCTGTCAGACAAACCAACCTGGTCAAGTACTGTCAGGGCTCTTTTTTCGCGCTCTGCTTTGCTGATACCTGCATATATCAGAGGAAGAGCAACATTATCGAGGGCAGTGGACCGTGGCAGCAGGTTAAAAGTTTGAAATACAAAACCTATTTCCTTGTTTCTTATTTCTGCAAGCTGATTATCAACCAATTTACTGACCAGATTACCATTCAGGATATAATTTCCGGAAGTTGGGGAGTCAAGACAACCTAATATATTCATTAGGGTGGATTTTCCCGATCCTGATGGACCCATAAGGGCAATGTATTCATTTTTGTACATGGAAATGGAAACCTGCTGCAGTGCGCGTACCACTTCTGCTCCCACATAATAATGCTTGGTAAGTTTATCCAGCCTGATCAATTCCTGTTTTTCCATCATGGATTTATTAAATTTATTTTTAAATACTTTTAAGTAGATTAACTTTCATTTTGAATTGAAAATTAAAAACCTACATCTCATAACTTGCTTATCTGTTCACAGAGATTCTTCCGTTGATACAGCGGGTGTGCTTCACCCGGCAAAGATATCAAAAACACAGGTAAAACAGTTAAAACCTTATCGTAAAATTTTGTCTGACCATTCCCGGCTTGAAAAATACCAGCCCCAATTGAAAAAGATCAAGCGTACAGTTGACCTGAGGGTGCTTCATTACCTGCTTCCAGCAATTATACATTGAGGCAGACCAGCGAATATCGTCAATTATAATAACACCATCCTTTTTTGTATGTTTTACAAGTTTTTGAAAATACCTGAGGACTTTTTCCCCTTTGTGATTGCCATCTATGATAACCATATCATAGGTTTTATCATCAATAACCTTCTGCAGGATATCATCAAAATTTCCCACATGCACATGTATGTTGGAAAAATTTTCATTTTTAAAATAATTCTCTGCCATTTGTGCCACCGGGGCGGCACCTTCAATGGTGTCAATCCTTGAATCCGGATTTGCCAGGCTCAGGTATGAGGTTGTAACTCCCAGGCTGGTACCCAACTCCAGTATGTTTTTATAATTAAAATATTTTATCATGCGAAAAAATAAAGCGCAGAATCCGGTCTTTTGCAAGGATGTGCGGGCAATCTGGTTCACCTTTACAGTTCTTATGGAATCTTCTGCAGAAGGAGTTTTCAAAATCCGGCTGCCCGCTCCAGGGTCAATGTATTGGAGAAGATCGGTATTTTTTTTCAATAAACTCCTCTGATTTTCAGGGGTCATGAATAGTTCCCGGTCGCTTTTTTTATACAGGCAATTATCGAGAAAGCTATAAACAAAGGGGCTGTGTATGCCCTGCCGGGTTTTAGCCGTTACAAGCCATTTGACATAATGACCTAAAATTTGAAGCTTCCACATATTCAGTAAAGCTTTGAGTTTTTGTATGAAGCAAATATATAGCTTTGACGGAATTAAATGTAAGACTTCAAAAAAAAATATGAATATTCAGGGAAATGACGAGATTGCGTACTTTAATTTTTACTAAATTGCATGCTCTTAAAAAGACACTAATTCCGGTTCATTTTTTTATATAAATCTTAGCCCTGAGCTATTCAGAATGCCATCCGGAAAGCTTTTCCGGTCTATTTTAAAAAACAAATACACAAAGCAATGAAGAAGACTATTCTTATCCTGTTTTTATTCTGGCTTTTGCCTGGCGCAATGATTGCCCAGGATACCATTCAGATTGGTCCGCGCGACCGCATGCTGGCCGAGAGAGCTTACAATGAGGGTATATCGCTTTTTAATGAGGGAAAGTTGACCGAAAGCCTCCAGAAATTCAATGATGCCATTGCAAGACGACCCGATTTTTACCGTGCCTTTTATAACCGTGGAGTTGTAAAGGCTGAAATGAATGATATTGATGGTGCGCTGGCAGATTATAATCTGGTCATAGAAAAAACACCCGACTATGCCATGGCTTATTTTGCACGTGGTAAAGTGCGTATTCTGGCCGGAAATGATCATGAGGCTATCAATGATTTTACTGCCGCAGTCAGTCGCAGTGGCAACCTGTATTATGCATGGTATTACCGGGGAGTTGTTCACCTGGACCAGGGATTGTATGAGCAGGCAATAAACGATTTTACCTCAGCAATAAACATCCGGGCCGACTTTGCTTACGCTTATAACGACCGGGGCAGCGCCCACCGGAAAAACGGCAACCTGCAGGCCGCCATGGCCGATTATCAGCAGGCCGTTTTTCTTGATCCTACTATGGCCTTTGCTTTTAACAACCTGGGAAGCCTAAGAATGGAAATGGGACAGTTGCAGGAAGCACTGGAGTCATTTACAACAGCTATAAACCTTTCGCCCGAATATCCGAAAGCCTTGAACAACCGTTCTGTGGCCAATATTGAACTGGGTCGTTTTGATGCTGCAATGCAGGATATTATTAGAGTCCTGGAGATCAGTCCCGATAATTATATTGCCCTTACCAACCGTGGCAATATTTATTACAAAAAGGAAAAATATGAAGCTGCCAATGAATACCATACCCTTGCAATTCATCTTAACCCGGATTATGGCCCGGCTTATTTAAACAGGGGAATTGCCCGTGAAATGCTCAGGGACAGGGACGGTGCAATTCTCGATTGGCAAAAAGCACTGAAACTGGGACTGGAAGAAGCGAGTGAGTATCTGCCTTAATAAGAGTCCTTTCTGATGTAAAAACGAATTAAAAAGTATAAAAAACCATAAGCTATGATACCCAAGAAATCCCATATATATCCGGCTTTGAATTTCAGAAAATCAGTATTACGTGCTTCAATGCTTTGCCTGGTAATATTGGCAGGCATGCTTGCTGCACCACAAATATCCCTTGCACAAAACAAAGAATTTACCCGTTCCTTTTTCCCTGATGATCGCAAAGGACTGCGAGAAGCACGTAGAAACATCAGAGAAGGAGACCGCTATTTTACCGATGGCTGGGGAAATATTGAAAAAGCGCTGGAATATTATTTGAAAGCCCATGCTTTTAATCCCGACAATGCTCGCCTGAATTTGCGTATCGGCGAATCTTATCTGTATACCACAGGTAAGGACAAAGCACCGGAATTCCTGGAAAGAGCAGTTGAACTCAATGTGAATACCCTTGAGGTTTATTACTTGCTGGGAGTAGCTTATCAGCAGAATTACCGTTTTGAAGAGGCCATTGACCAGTTTACCTTTTTCCGGCAGTCGCTTACACCTCAGGAAGCCATTCAACGGCGTGCAGATATTGACAGAAGGATTTTTGAATGTAATAATGCCCTGCAACTGGTGAAAAATCCAATTCGGGTATTCATTGACAATCCCGGCAGTCATGTAAACTCAGAATATGATGATTACAGCCCGGTTGTATCTCCCGACGGAACCAGATTGTTTTTCACAAGTCGACGGCCGGTGGGCAGAAACCCAAGACAGGACAGGGTGGATCATAAATATTTTGAGAACGTTTTTGTAACGCGATGGGCAGGTGATCGCTGGCTACCGGCTGAACCTGTGGAGGGACGTGTAAACACTAAAACCCATGAGGCCACGGCAGGTATTTCTGCTGACGGTCAAACGTTATACATATATAGGGGAGATAAAGGGGGCGATATTCTGGAAAGCGAATTCAACAGCAGTCGACAACGCTGGTCAAAACCCGGCAAACTGCCGCGCAGCTTGCGCACCAGAGGCAGCAGAGAAACCAGTATTGTCTATACTTCCGATGGAAGACAGGTGTTCTTTGTAAGTGACAGGGAAGGAGGATTTGGTGGAAAAGATATATGGACTTCTGTTAAAAATGAAAGAGGGCGATGGAGTGAACCAACAAATCTTGGTGCTACCGTCAATACTGAATATGATGAAGAAGGATTATATCTGGCACCTGATGATATTACACTTTATTTCAGCTCACAGGGGCATAATACCATGGGAGGATTTGATATTTTCCGAACCGAATTTCGTAACGGCCGGTGGACTCGTCCCGAAAACCTTGGCTATCCCGTTAATACACCCGGTGATGATCTCTTCTTTGTAATGTCACCCGATGGTGAAACAGGGTTTTATTCTGCTGTGAAGCCCGGAGGATACGGTGGAAGCGACATTTATATGGTAACCTTCCTTGGACCCGAGAAACCCCTGGTTTTACCCATTATGGAAGATCTTATCGCAACACGTGCCCGACCCCTCAGAAATATTCTGATGGAAGGAGAGGTGGAAGTAGCTGTGGTGCCCATGACAATTTTGCGCGGCAGGATTATGGATTCTGAAACAGATGAACCCCTGCTGGCAGTAATAGAATTGTATGACAATGAAACTGAGGCTCTGTTGGCAGAATTCAACTCTCATTCTGAAACCGGTGAATATCTCATATCACTGCCCGGAGGAAAAAATTATGGTATTGCCGTTAAGGTGGAAGATTATCTTTTCCACTCGGAAAATATTAATATCAGGCATGCAGATGTGGCACGTGAAATCATCAATGATATCCGGTTGAAAAAGGTGGAAGTGGGTCAAACCATCGTACTCAATAATATCTTCTTTGATACCGGGTCAGCTGACCTCAGACCTGAATCCTATGTGGAACTGGGAGTGCTGTATAAGATGATGGTGGATAATCCCTCTTTGAAAATAGAAATTTCAGGCCATACCGACAATGTGGGTTCTGCATCACTCAATCAGCGTCTTTCAGAAAGACGGGCACAGTCAGTTGTGGACTTTCTCATTGGACGTGGAATTGACAGAGAACGTCTTACCTATAAAGGTTACGGTTTTGAAAGGCCCATTGCCTCCAATGAAACTGCTGAAGGTCGGCAGAAAAACCGGAGAACGGAGTTTGAAATCCTTGAAAAATAAAAAAAGGCTGTATTGAATTTCTCAGTACAGCCTTTTCTACTTTAAATTTCGCCCCAATCAAGCTTATGAAATGCTTATTTGTCTCGGGGGTTTTTGCTTAGCTTCTTCGCGCTTGGGAATTGTGATGTGCAATACACCTTCCTTGTAGTTTGCCTTGATTTTGTCGGCATCAACACTTTCAGGAAGTGTGAAGGAGCGTTTGAAACTTGCATAAGCAAACTCCCTGCGCATAAATTTTCCGTCTTTTTCTTCTTCATGCTTGAACTCTTTCTCAGAAGAGATGCTTAGCATGTTGTTGTCAAGGTCAATCTTGAAATCCCTTTTTTCAAGACCCGGTGCTGCAACTTCAATTTTGAAGTTATCATGATCCTCCAGCACATTTACTGCCGGAATAGTCATATTTGCACGGTCTTCTGACAATCCTGTGTTGAAATCTCTGCCGAAAAATTCATCAAAAATGCTCGGCATGTTAAAGCGGCTTCTCAGTGTTGGTAGCATAACTCGATCCTCCTTTATTTTTTGGTTAAACAATCTTGTTTGTATATTATTTCTTTAAATTCTTTTCAACTCTACCTGAATCAAATGAAATGCCATTACAAAATTCTTACAAAAAGACAGCTGCAAGGTGTCATCGTGACATGATTTATCGTTCGTAATGCCAATATGACATATAACTATGTTTTTTGATTATATTATTAGATTTTTCCATGCTCGGGTATTTCAAAAATTCCAAAGATGTAAACCGGATAATTTCTCTAATTTTGCATGATTAACCTGATATAAATGAACAATCGTCAGCTTTTCTATAATTTTCTGGGTCAGACATCACAAACTCCTCTTGCCATAGAGATTGAGCGGGCTGAAGGCATATTTATGTATGGACCAGATGGGAAAAAATACATGGATTTGATATCCGGTATAAGTGTCAGCAATGTGGGACACTGCCATCCGGAAATTGTTGAGGCTGTTCAGCAGCAGGCAGAGCGTTATATGCATCTGATGGTTTATGGAGAGTTTGTGCAAAGTCCGCAGGTAAAGCTGGCAGAGTTTCTTGTTTCACAATTACCGGATACTCTTAATAATGTTTACCTGGTAAATTCAGGCTCTGAAGCAATTGAAGGAGCAATGAAACTGGCAAAACGTTATACAGGGCGCAGTGAAATTATTGCTTTCAGAAATGCTTACCATGGCAGCACACAAGGTTCGCTGAGTGTTATGGGTGATGAAAATATGAAGAATGCATTTCGTCCATTGTTACCGGGTATCCGTTTTCTCGATTTCAATGACAGGGAAGGTTTGAATCAGATAAATTCTTCAACAGCCTGCGTCATGGCCGAAACCATTCAGGGAGAAGCCGGAGCCCTGGTGCCTGAAGCCGATTTCTTGAAAGAAGTTCGTGAGGCATGTAACCGTAATGGGTCTTTGCTTGTATTGGATGAAATACAGGCGGGCTGTGGCAGGAGCGGTAGTATGTGGGCATTTCAGCAATTTGGAATTGTGCCCGATATTCTCACCCTTGCCAAAGGAATGGGCGGAGGCTTACCCATCGGAGCTTTTATTTCTTCGAGGCAGATAATGCATTCTCTTACTCATGAACCAATACTGGGGCATATTACCACTTTCGGAGGTAACGCAATTTGTGCTTCTGCTGCTTTGGCAAATCTCAATATAATCGTAAGAGAAAAATTATGGGAAAATGCGGCAAGGCAGGAAATGCTTTTCAGAGAATTGCTGACACATCCCAAAATCAAATCCATACACGGTAAAGGGTTGATGCTGGCCCTGGAGTTTGAAACCTTCGAAGTTAATAAGCGTATAATTGATAGACTCATTGAAAAGGGTATTGTTACCGACTGGTTTCTGTTTGCACCCCATTGCCTGCGTATCGCTCCTCCACTTATAATAAAGGAAGAAGAGGTGAAAACAGCCTGTAATATCCTTTTGGAAACACTGGATGAGATAGAATAGTATTATAATTGAAATAGTTGATTTTCAATCTTAATGTGCTTATTTTTAATACCTGAAAAGTGCAAAGCATGCAAGACGAAATAAGGGAGCAACTCAGTAAAAATCTTTTGCAAAACTTGCCGGTGATAGGTTTTTTTGAAAACTATCCTCTGGAAGAAACATTAGTTCACGGCAAATCGATGATTCTGACCGGTACAAGCGATTATACCTGGGCCTATCTTGCTGTTCCTGACGAAAATGAGATGAGTACGTTATTGGATAAGTTCGAATTCAAATCTCTTTACTTTGCCAATGTTGAGGAATGGATGCTGCCCCATCTCACCCGAAACCATCGAATTGAATGGAGATTAAATACACATCGGTATTACCTTCCGGATAATGTGGAGCCAGGTGCACCGGAACTGGATTGCAGAGCCCTGAATAAGGACCTTGTCAACTATATTTATTTGAATTCTCCATACAAGGATTACACTTCTGAGGCTTATATAAGGGAAAGAATAAAGAAGGATATTTCGGCAGGAGTGTGGATTGATTATGAACTGGCCGGATGGGGGCTTACACATGACGACAGTTCACTGGGTTTTCTTAATGTTTTATCTCAATACAGGGGACAGGGTTTGGGTGAAAATATTTTCAGGTCGCTTATTCAGGGTAAAAGAGAAAAGCAAAAGTCGGTTTTTGTGAATGTGGAGCCTCACAACAAGCAATCCATCAATCTGCTTAACAAGCTGGGGTTAAAATTTGACCGCCAGGTCAGCTGGCTCAAGCTGGTTTAGAGAAATTTGATTTTACTACTCTTCAGGGAGATATGTATCTTTTCCTTCCATTTCATCCATAATATATCCCGGCCCTTTGGGCATACCTGTTTTATGCGCTGCCTTGGCAATCATATGCGAGGCAATAGGTGCTGTGAAAATTACAAAAACTACTACCATCAGGGCTTCAATCCATACTATCCACTGCATGTATATCAATGATACAGAGGCAAGCATCAATATGGCGCCCAGTGAGGCAGCCTTGGTAATAGCGTGCATTCGCATATAAACATCTGATAGCTTTACCGTACCAATGGCCGCTACCAGCATAAACAGCGAACCTGAAATAAGTAAAAAAGCAGCAATCCATTCTATCATTTTCTGATCCTCCTGATTAAATATTTTGCAAAAGCGATATTGCCCATAAACACCAGCAGTGCTATGGCTACAGCTACATTGAGAAATACCGTCTGCCCGGTGGCCATAATGTAGGTGATAATCAACCCGATTGACAATGATGCCACAAGGTCCATAACTACAATCCTGTCGGGCAGGGTAGGTCCTGTCAGCAATCTGTACAGCCCCATAAACAGACTGATTGTCAGACTGAAAAAGCTGAAGTAAATCGCAAATGTCAGTACCGGTGATGTTTGTAATTCCATATATTTATTTTTTGTCAGAAGACCAAAGACGGAAGACCGAAGTAAATTTTTTCATCAATTCCGTTTGGCTCTTTGTAGTTTCATGTTCATTTTTTATTAACCTCTAACCATATAAACCTTTCAATCCCGAATCGCTCGTCGCTCTCGGGACTTTGCTATCGCTCAGCCTCTCAATCCCTATTCAAATATTTCTGCAATCTTCCTTTCAAGTTCTCCCTTCATTTTACGGATGAACTCCTCCTTATCATGAAGATACATGGCGTGGACATAAATTTTCTTTTTATCGGGGCTCATGTCCATTGTAAGGCTGCCTGGTGTCATAGAAATCAGATTGGCAAAAGCAATAATAGCTGTATCAGTCTTCAGGTCTACCGGTACCTCAACTATACCGGGTTTCATAAGGTCTTTGGGTGTTATAATATCATAAGCAACATACAAGCTTGACAGTACCAATTCTTTGAGATAGTAAAAGATAAAAAGCACTGCCCTTATGATCCTGACTATAAAACTGAATATTTTACGCATGTTTTGCAATTTTGAATTTGATAAACCTATCTGCCTAAAACGGCATTGATATACATTTCAGGATTTACGATCTGCTGACCTGCATCAAGACAAACCTCTATGACCGGTCCGGCAAAAACTCCCAGCAAAATAACCGCAACAGCCAACAGGGCTGTAGCAAAAAATGTGGAAGGATGCACTTTTCCGTCTCTTTGCTTCACTTCCTCAGGTTCTTTTTTCCAATAGGCTTCATTCCAGATTTTTACCATTGAGAAAAGTGTGAAGAGACCGGTGAGAATTGCAACAGCTGTAATAAAATACTGCTGAGCTTCAAAGCCTCCCTTGATAAGGAAAAACTTTCCGAAAAAGCCTGGTAAAGGCGGAATTCCTGCCAGCGACATAGCCGGAATGAAAAACAGCAAAGCCAGAAACGGACTGGCTTTATACAATCCTCCCAGGTATTTAAGGTCATAACTACCCGACCTTTGGTAAACCAAACCCCCGGCCAGAAAGGTATTGGTTTTGGAAAGCATATTGTGAATGGTGAAATAAATCGCTCCTGCAATACCTGTAACTGTAAAAATTCCAAGACCCATGATCATATAACCCACCTGGCTGATGATGTGAAAAGACAATATCTTTCGAATGTCAAACTGCGATGCAGCCATCAATACACCTATGAACATTGTGAGGCCGGCCAATATGAGGATGAACATTTGCCAGAACTGCTGATCAAACACTATAAACAGGCTGTAAAAACGGAACATTGTATACACACCCACCTTTGTTAGTGTACCCGCAAATAATGCTGTTATGGCTATGGGCGGAGTATGATAGGAAGCCGGTAGCCAGAAGAAGAAAGGCACCAGGGCTGATTTTACGCTAAAGGCTATAAAGAACAACATGAGTGCTCCGTTAATGTAGTTTCCTCCTTCCCACATGCGCATCTTGGCAGCCAAATCGGCCATATTAAGTGTGCCGGCCTGCCCGTAAAGTATACCTATTGCACCCACAAAAAACAGGGAAGCAACAAAATTAATGGTGACATATTTTATAGAACCGCGCAATTGTTCAGGACTTCCACCCAATGCAATCAGAACAAAAGATGAAGTAAGCATCACCTCGTACCAGACATACAGGTTAAAAATATCTCCGGTGATAAATGCTCCGTTAACCCCCATGAGCAATCCGAAGACAAGCGGATAATAACCTGCAGTTTGCCTTTCTTTATCAATAAAACCGGGTGAGAATATCATTACTACGATAGAAACAAATGAAGTAGTAACCATCATGAGTGCCGAAAAAGTATCAGCTACGAGAGTTATTCCGAAAGGAGCTTCCCATGAGCCCGGCTGAAGGGACATGATACCATTCTGATACACATCCAGAAGGATGAGAAAGCTGGTAAACGTCAAAACAATGCTTCCCAGTAAACTGAAAGTTTGCTGGAATAACAGCCAGCGGCGGGTGAACATAAGCACCACCATAAAGAGTAATGGCAATATTATCGGTAATACCAGTATCATAATTATTCGTTTTCAGAAAGTTCGTCGAAATCAACAGTTTTAGTAACCTTATAAAATCTATAAACAAGTGTCAGTGCAAATGCTGTAACACCCAACCCGATGACAATTGCAGTAAGTATCAATGCCTGTGGAAGAGGATCTGACATTCCGATAGTTTCATCCTCTAATCCGCGCAAAAAAGCAGGCTTACCGGAAGTAAGGCCGGATGCCACAAACAGTAATAGGTTGGTGGCATGCCCCAGGAAAATCAATCCCAGGATAAGTTTAAAAATATTACGGCGCAACAACAAATACACTGCAGAACCATATAATACTCCAATCAATACGGCTAATAATACAAGCATATATTATTCCTCCATTAATGAAAACATTACCATCATAAGCATTCCTGCAACGGCAAAATATACCCCGACATCAAACAGCAGTGGCGTGCCCAGTTTCAGTTCAAAAGCTGTGTGCTCAAAAAAAGTATACCATTCTCCTGTCATAAATAAATCTCCTGCGAATATGGCTGGAATTCCACTGGCAAGCGCAACGAGAAGGCCGAGAGCAGTCAGGTTGATAGGATTAAAAAATAACGTCTTCTGGGTTTTCTTTACTCCGAATGCCATGGCATATAATATGTATGCCGCACCAAACATCAACCCTCCAATAAAGCCACCGCCTGGTTCATTGTGGCCCCTGTATAATACAATGAGGGAAAGTACCAGAAGTAAAGGTCGCATATGACGTGCTGCAATTTGTAAAATTATCGACTCCATATTCTTTTTTATTGTTTTTTGCTTAACTGGATCATTGCATAAATTCCCAGGGCTGCAATGGAAATAACCGTTATTTCACCAAGAGTATCAAGTGCCCTGAAATCAACAAGGATAACATTCACAATATTACGTCCGAAAGCCTGGGTATAACTGGCTTCTTTGAAAAACTCCGAAATGGGAGCATCCAAAGTGGAAGTACCTGCCTGTAAAACCAGAACGATAAAGAAAGAACCTACCAGGGTAGCTACAAGTGCATCGCGCATTCGGGCCCCGGTAGAGGAAAAGTTCTGATATTTTGGTAAATGATAAACTACGGTCATGGCCAGAATTACAAGAAGTGTCTCTACCATAATCATGGTAATTGCCAGATCCACACCGCTGTAAGCAATAAATATAATAGTGATCCCAAACCCGATAACCCCCAGGGATATGAGGGCTACTACCCTTGAATTTGATACTATGGAAGATATGGCAGCTGCTATGATGAGTATAACTACGGCAACCAGGTTAAGCGGCATATCCGAAAAATTCAATTCAAGTATTATGGGATCTGCACGCCAGATCATTATCCATACCAAAACGGAAGCAATAACGAAAAGTGTCATCAGGTAATACCTGTGATACCCATGCTGCAGGGTTTTGGTTTTTAGCTTTGTAAAGATGAGGAAGGCATCTATCATCTGAAAGAATAATCGGGTAAACTCCCTGCGGAAGTACTTTATGTTAAACCTGTCAATGGCGGGAATGATTTTATGACGGTATTTAAACACAAATAAACCGCTCAAAAGGGTAAACACGCTGAGGGCCAGCACAAGGTTAAAACCATGCCACAGTTTAAGAATGATGGCATCCAGTTCCGGGCTGATTGATGTAATAGCACTTGAAGTTAGAGGATTTGCCATTGCAGAAGGGAATAATCCCAGTATAAAGCTGGCCAGAACCAGGAAAAACGGACCTATGACAAGTGCAAGATTAGGCTCGGCAGGGGTTTTGGCATATTCGGGTTCTTTTCCCCAGAAAATATCAATGGTAAGCCGTAGAGATAGAAAAACCAGTATAACATTGGTAAGAAACCCCAGGGTTAAAATAAACAGATGAGCCTTAGGTGCTGCAACACTGGCTTCATATATCAGTTCCTTACCAAGGAATCCGAGCATAGGTGGAACACCTGCCATGGAAACCAAAGCCAAAATCATGACCACCGCAGCAAAGGGCATATATTTGAACAATCCTCCCAATTGATTTATATCTCTTGTTCCGGTTTTCTTTTCAATATTACCGGCCATCATAAACAAGGTGCCTTTGTACAAAGCATGCACAAGTAAAAAGATAATGGCTGCGTTGATTGCATATTCGGTACCTGTGCCGATAAGCAGAACCAGTGTGCCCAATGCGCTAACCGTTGTGTAAGCCAGTATCCGTTTCAGATCAACCTGTGTAATACTAAGCCATGCTCCTGTAAACATTGTTGTTGCTCCTACAATTGTTAAAGTGTAACTCCAGAGCTCAGTACCACCCAATACGGGATTCAGTCTTGCGAGTAAAAACACCCCTGCTTTTACCATGGTGGCTGAATGCAGGAATGCACTCACCGGTGATGGAGCAGTCATAGCTCCGGGCAACCAGAAATGAAATGGAAACTGTGCTGATTTGGTGAATGCCCCAATGGCTACCAGAATAAATGCAGGAAGATACAAGTTGCTGTTTTTTATCAAATCAGGATTTGAAAGAATATATGAAAGTTCATAGCTCTCATAAGGAATGGCAAGCAATACAAAACCACCAAGCAACGCCAGTCCTCCAAAGCCGGTTATCAGAAGTGCCTGCAAAGCAGAAGCACGGGCTTCAGGTTTTTCATGGTAATAACCGATAAGTAAATAAGAGCTAACACTTGTGAGCTCCCAGAATACAAACATTGTAATAAGGTTGCCTGATACAACAATACCCTGCATGGCTGTCATAAAAAGCAGTAGATATCCCATAAATCTTCCCTTCATGGGGTATGGCCTCATATAATACCCTGCATAAATCATTATAAAGGTTCCTATTCCCAATACAAGCAAGCTGAAAAGCACGCTGAATCCATCAACGTAAAAACTGAAATTTATCCCCAGGGCAGGTAACCAGGTATAAGATTCCATCAATACATGCCCCTGGTTGATCTGGGGAAGAAGACTCAGGTAATAAAGAAAGCCGGTGAAAGGCCATATTGCATATATCCAGCCGGCAGAATTCTTTAAATATTTTCTTATGAATGGCGCTAAAGCAGAAACACCCAGCAAAACTATCAGAAATAATCCCGTGGTCATGAGTTAGTAGTTTTACATAAAAAATCCGGTTGACCCGGATTATTCCCATTGCAATTGTTTAGTCAACTAAAGTTTTTAAAAACGCTTTTGGAAACACAATTGCCTGTCAAATTGTTTGCGAAAATACAAAAATATCTTAATTTTTTCCCAAACTTCTTGCTATTAAAGGGATATCAAATCTGAAAACTATTTATTTAATAAATGTTAGTCTTTCATATCTCTTGAAAAAAGTCATTCAGAAGTATTAAACTTTTCAAAGAGAATTTTTTCCATTCAGCGAACGATGAAGATAATCAGGTAAAATTGCAGCTTTTTCGAGTTGTTAATCAAATAACATCTGAATTTTTTTTATTTTTGCTACCTGAGAAAAGAATTTATTTTTTCTATACAGAGAATCATATATTTTGGATTTTTTTTTTATACTTTCGTACCCAAAAACTTATAAAGGCTGTTAAGGCAATTATAGGTTTCTGTAATCGATAAAACAAGTAAAGTTATCATTAAACGGGTTTTAACCCCTTTGAAAAAATGTAGTTTAGGGAAATTATTTCCAGTGATTTAAACCATATATAATTATGCAAACGAAACTTCAGGAATTGACCGAAAAGATTTACCAGGAAGGGGTCAATAAAGCAAAGGAGGAAGCTGATAAAATTTTGAATTCAGCAAAAAAGGAAGCAGAACATATTGTGTCCAAGGCAAAAAAAGAAGCAGAGGATATTATAAAAGATGCTGGTAAGGAAGCTGAGGAATTGAAGAAAAACTCCATGAATGAGCTCCAGCTTACCGCACGTCAGCTTATTTCCGATACCCGGCAAAAAATTGTAAAACTCATTGAGGCCAAGGCGGTTGAGCCGGAAGTGAAAGAAGCCTTCAAAGGTGTTGATTTCACCCGGGATGTAATACTTGAGCTTGTAAAAAACTGGAACCCAAAAGGTGAAGATCCGGTAGATCTGAAAGTATTGCTTCCCGAAAACAAGCAAAAAGATTTTGAAACGGCTTTCAAAGCAAAAGCCGGCAATCTCCTCAATAAAGGTCTGGAGATTTCCTTCAGCGAAAAAATCAAAGGTGGCTTTAAAATCGGGCCTAAAGAGGGAGGATACCTCATCAGTTTTACTGATGAGGACTTTGATAATTTCTTCCGCGCCTATTTGCGTCCGAGGCTTGTTGAAATGCTATATGAATCGAAATAATTATTTGAATTCAGATTACAGAACAATCAGAACAGAGCATTATTCAAAATCATAAGTCGCATTTTTTTCAAAATATTTCTCATAGTCTCACTTTATGATGATAATGAAGAATTAAAAAAAGGATAGCAAGTGAAGCGTAATTACTATTGCCTGGTAGCAGGCCTGCAGGACATAACAATTGATATACATAAGCTTTCCATGGGGCAGTTGGAATTCAGGCAGGAACTAAAACTGGAATTGCATCCCAATGATTACAAATTGGCTGAGGTTCTTTTTCTTCCCAATGACAACAAAAACCTTTTGAATATCCTCTTAAAAAGAGAAGAAGCATTTGATGAAAAGGGAAATTTTTCGCGTGAGGTTCTTGAGCAGAACATAAAAGAAATTACTGGTGAGTTACCCGAATATATGAACCGGTTTATTATTTCTTTCAAAGAGGATGAGCCGATAATTCCTGATTTGAGCCCTGAGAATCAACTGACGGCATTATTCTATGAATATGCTATATCACTGGATGATAAGTTTATAAGTGATTGGTTCCGGTTTAACCGCGATCTGAATAACCTGCTAACGGCCCTTATATGCCGCAAATACGATGTTCCTTACGAGCATCAGATCATAGGAAGAGACGAGGTATCTCAAACCATTCGCAAAAGCCATGCACGCGATTTTGGTCTTTCGGCCGAAATTTCTTACATGGATGATCTTTTGAATATTGCCAAAGATGAGGATGTACAGGAAAGAGAAAAGGCGATTGATCGCCTGCGATGGAACTATCTGGATGATGTAACCTTTTTTGAATATTTTACCATAGACAGGATCCTGGCTTTTGCCCTTAAACTGGGCATGGTTGAAAGATGGCTGGCACTGGATAAAGAACATGGAAGCCAGCTGTTTGAAGAGCTTTTACAGGACCTGAAGTCAAGTTATAAACTACCCGAAACATTTACTGATAAATAAATATATATGAGCACAATAGGTAAGGTAACCGGAATTATTGCCAACCTTGTAATCGTTGAAGCCGATGAGCGAGTAGCTCAGAATGAAATCTGCTTTATCAAACATGAAGGCACCCGCCTTATGGCTGAGGTGATAAAGATCATAGGCCGTAAGGTGTATGTTCAGGTGTTTGAAAGCACACGCGGGCTTAAGGTTGGTTCGGAAGTTGAATTTGCCGGGCATATGCTCGAGGTATCTCTCGGCCCCGGATTGTTATCAAAAAACTTTGACGGACTGCAAAACGACCTGGATAAGATGACAGGTATATTCCTTAAAAGAGGCGAATACACTGAAGCTTTGGATAAAGATAAGGAATATGAGTTTGAGCCCATTGCAAAAAAAGGAGATACCGTAAAAGCCGGTGACTGGCTGGGCGAGGTAAAAGAAAACTGGATTGCCCATAAAATCATGGTCCCTTTTATCTTTAAAGGTGATTACACTGTAAAAAATGTTACCGGAAAAGGAACTTACAAAATTAATGAGAAAATTGCAGTACTTACTGATGCAGAGGGTAAGGAGCACAATGTAACCATGGTACAAAAATGGCCTGTTAAGGTTCCCATTAAGGCATACACCGAAAAACCACGACCATTTAAGGTTCTGGAAACCGGTGTAAGGGTTTTTGATACTCTTAACCCCATTGCTGAAGGTGGTACAGGATTTATACCCGGACCTTTCGGCTCAGGAAAAACCGTATTGCAGCATGCATTGTCAAAACAGGCAGAGGCCGACCTGGTAGTTATTGCTGCCTGCGGTGAAAGAGCCAACGAGGTAGTTGAGATATTTACCGAGTTTCCCGAACTTGATGACCCGCGCACAGGACGTAAGCTCATGGAGCGTACAACCATTATTGCCAACACATCAAACATGCCGGTAGCCGCACGTGAAGCCTCTGTTTATACCGCAATGACCATAGCCGAATACTACCGTTGTATGGGGCTGAAAGTGTTGCTGCTTGCCGACTCAACATCGCGCTGGGCTCAGGCACTCAGGGAAATGTCGAACCGTATGGAAGAACTCCCCGGACCCGATGGTTTCCCCATGGACCTGCCGGCAATTATCTCTAACTTTTACTCCAGAGCAGGTTTTGTATTTCTTAACAATGGTGAAACAGGGTCAATTACTTTTATCGGTACTGTATCTCCGGCAGGGGGTAACCTGAAAGAACCTGTTACCGAATCCACCAAAAAAGCTGCACGATGCTTCTATGCACTTTCGCAGCAAAGAGCCGACAGTAAAAGGTATCCGGCCATCGATCCCATCGAGAGTTATTCTAAATACCTTGAGTATCCGGAAATTGTGGAATATCTGAATAAAAACAATGGTGAGAACTGGACAAGCAATGTACTTTATGTGAAGGACGTATTACTCAGAAGCAAAGAGTCATATGAGCAGATTAATATCCTGGGCGATGATGGAGTTCCGCTCGATTATCATATTACCTATTGGAAAGGTGAAGTAGTTGATTTTGTTATTTCCCAGCAGGATGCATTTGATAAAATCGATTGCAGGTCGAGTTTTGAAAGACAGCGTTACATGCTTGAAAAAGTTGTGAATGTATTAAAATATGAATTCAAATTTGACTCTTTTGAAGAGGTTAACCCTTATTTCAAAAAGGTTATCAACCAGTTCAAGCAAATGAATTACTCTGAATATGAGAGTGATGAGTTTAAAAAGAATGAAAAAGAATTAGAAACTATTATACAAGAAAGAAAGGTAGCGTAATGGAAAAGGACATAAAAGCATTTCAGCGCGTATATACCAAACTGTTTCAACTTACCAAGGCAACAGTTTCTTTGCATGCCACAGGAATTGGTAATGAAGAACTTGCAATTGTTGACGGACGTTTGGCCCAGGTGGTGAAGATCATGGAAGATATTGTTACCCTGCAGGTGTTTGCCGGTACCGAAGGTATTGCAACCGATGCAGAGGTTATCTTCACCGGAAAAGCTCCTACTCTGAAAGTAGGTGAAGGACTGGCAGGCCGCTTCTTCAACGCTTATGGCGAACCCATAGACGGAGGAGAGATCATGGGTGAAGAACTTGAGATCGGTGGTCCCAGTGTTAATCCGGTAAGACGTAAGCAGCCATCAGAATTTATAGCAACGGGTATTGCAGGTATCGACCTTAATAATGCACTGGTTACCGGACAGAAGATCCCGTTCTTTGCCGACCCCGATCAGCCTTACAACCAGGTTATGGCAATGGTGGCTCTCAGGGCCCAGGCCGATAAGATCATTCTGGGAGGTGTAGGTCTTACAAACGATGATTATCTTTACTTCAAAAGTGTATTTGACGATGCCGGTGCTCTCGACCGTATTGTAGGTTTTATCAATACTACTGAAAATCCGCCCGTTGAACGTTTGCTTGTGCCTGATATGGCCCTTTCTGCCGCCGAATATTACGCTGCAGAGAAAGGTGAAAAGGTACTTGTTCTGCTTACCGACCTTACTCTGTATGCAGATGCATTGAGTATTGTATCCAACCGTATGGACCAGATACCCTCAAAGGATAGTATGCCCGGTTCGTTGTATTCTGACCTGGCCCGTTTGTATGAGAAAGCAGTGCAGTTCCCCGATGGTGGTTCCATTACCATTATTGCGGTAACCACACTTTCCAGTGGCGATATTACTCATGCTATCCCCGATAATACAGGGTATATCACCGAAGGTCAGCTTTTCCTGCGTAAGGATTCTGATATCGGAAAAGTAATTGTTGACCCGTTCCGCTCCTTGTCACGTTTGAAGCAGTTGGTTATTGGCAAGAAAACCCGCGAAGACCACCCGCAGGTTATGAATGCTGCGGTGCGTCTGTATGCCGATGCCGCCAACGCCAAAACCAAGCTGGAAAACGGTTTTGATCTTACGGATTATGATGAGCGTACACTGGATTTTGCCAAAGCATACTCAGAAAAGCTTCTGGCTATTGATGTCAACATTGAAGTTGATACCATGCTGGAAACAGCCTACGAGTTGTTTGCAAAACATTTCACACCTGTTGAAGTAGGTTTGAAGAAAGAATTCGTTGAAAAATACTGGAAAGAAAACTAAAATAAATGTTCATAGTTTAAGGGTGAAGGGGCATGAAATTCATAACTTGAAACAAACAAGACTTAATTAAACCCTAAACCCTAAACCCTAAACCCTAAACCCTAAACCCTAAACCCATAAACCCTCTTTTATGGCTATAAAGTTTCAATATAACAAAACGTCTTTACAGCAACTTGAGAAGCAACTCAAGATCAGGGAGAAGGCTTTGCCCACCCTGAAGAATAAGGAAGCTGCGCTCAGGGTTGAAGTAAAGAAGGCCAAAACAGAAGCAGAACGCCTTGAAAAAGAGCTCCGTAAAAAACTTGCAAAATATGAAGAGGTTGTGGAGATGTGGGGAGAGTTTGATAATGAGCTCGTGATAGTGGATGAAGTGGAAGTATCAGTAAAGAAAATTGCGGGAGTGAAAACACCTGTGCTCGACGGCGTAGTATTTTCAGTTAAAGAGTTCAGTGTTTTTAACAAACCCTCCTGGTATCTCGACGGTATTTCCATAAGCAAGGAGCTGGCCAAAATTGCCATTGAAAGCGAAGTTTTTAACCAGAAAATGAAACTGCTGGAGCATGCCCGCCGCAAAACAACACAAAAGGTAAATCTCTATGAAAAAGTACAGATTCCTGGTTTTCAGGATGCCATCCGCAAAATAAAGCGTTATATGGAGGATGAAGAAAACCTGTCGAAGGCTGCACAAAAAATTGTGAAATCACGAATTCAGGAAATGGAGGAAAGCTTATGATAGTACCCATGTTAAAATATTCTTTCCTTGTTTATCATAAGGACTATACCCGATTCCTTAAAGAATTGCGTCGCCTTGGCGTGGTTCATATTATTGAGAAGGAAAGGGAAGTGCCTTCAGAGATCAGAGATAAATTTGATCATATCAAGGAAATCGGTGGTGTGTTGAAGTTTTTGGCCAAAAGGGAGATAGAAAGGAACGATGCTGATTGCAGCATATCA
This sequence comes from Bacteroidota bacterium, assembly GCA_007693555.1. Classification (GTDB taxonomy): domain Bacteria; phylum Bacteroidota; class Bacteroidia; order Bacteroidales; family UBA7960; genus SKVR01. Next base: position 19,500 of record REDJ01000137.1, on the reverse strand, counting down.
GGAGCAGAAGCTTTCGATATTGTTAAAGAAGCAATGGTTGAGCTGGAGCAAAAGCAACAGCAACTGGCAGGACTTAAAAAGGAGATTACACTTGTGGAACCCTGGGGCGACTTTTCGCTTAATACTATTGAAGCACTCAAAGAGAATCGTTTAAAACTACGTTTTTATACAGTTGCGCAACGAAAGTTTGATGAGAAATGGCTGTTTGAATATCCCATTGAAGTAATTTCTTACCATGCAGGACAAGTATATTTTGTGGTGGTTGAAAAAGGTTATCTGACAGATGAAATTCCTGCCGAGGAAATGCGAGCGCCCGAAAAACCTCTATCTGTTTTACTCGAGGCGAAAGAAAAACTGGAAAAGGAAATAGCAAACATTAATGAACTTTTCGATAAGCATGGCCGTGAAAGCATGGATGCTATTGAAGGCTATTACAAGCAAATGCTTGAGTCGGTTGAGTACGACCAGGCCATAATGCATACCCGCCCCGAAGCACAGGAAAAGGTAATGTTGCTTGAGGGCTGGGTTCCTGAACCCCGTGAAGCCGACATGGTTGAATATCTTGAGCAGATGTCTGTGGTGTATACCCGCCAGAAAGCAATCAAAGGGGATAAGATTCCCATTGAGCTCAAAAACAAGAAGTTTGCGAAGAAATTTGAAATGCTTGGTGAGCTTTACTCTTTACCTAAATACGGTGAATTGGACCTGACACCTTTCTTTGCTCCGTTTTATATGGTTTTCTTTGGATTTTGCCTGGGAGATGTAGGTTATGGTATTTTGATGGCTATTGCCGCCATTGTTCTCAAGAAAAAAGTTCCCAAAGAACTAAAACAAGCTATGGGTCTGGTGTTTTACCTGGGTTTGTCTACTATACTTTTCGGTATCATAGGAGGTACATTTTTCGGCATTCCGCTGTATGAAACTTCATTGCCTGTTTATTCAACACTGGCAGCCGATCTGGATGCCCGGGGAACCGATATAAACAATCTGTTGTTTTATTTATCCCTTGCATTGGGTGGTGTGCAGATTATTTTCGGATTATTCCTGAAGGCCATCAATGAAACCCGCCAATACGGCTGGAAACTTGCTATTGGCACCATGGGCTGGATAGTTTTGCTGGTGGGTTCAATCTCTGTTTATTCCATAGGTGAATTTACCGTCATTGAAAGCAGTTCATTAACGCCTGTATGGTATGCACTGCTTGGAGTAAGCGGCACCATGATCCTGCTGCTTAATAATCTTACACGCAATGTATTTATGAATCTGGGTGTGGGCCTTTGGGATTCCTACAACATGGTTACGGGTATTCTGGGCGACCTGCTGTCTTATATCCGTTTGTTTGCGCTGGGTATTTCCAGTGCCATTCTGGGCTTTGTGTTCAACAGTCTTGCGGTGTCTATGAGTGGTAATATACCCGTACTCAGTATCCTTATCATGGTTGTGATTCTGGTTATCGGACATGGAATTAACCTTTTCATGTCGGGACTGGGAGCATTTGTGCACCCCATGCGTCTTACTTTTGTAGAGTTTTATAAAAATGCCGGTTTTTCCGGTGGTGGAAAGAAATATCATCCATTTAAAAAATTAACCTAACGTTTCACTCAAATTAAATATTAAATCATTATGGAACCTATTATTTTAGCTTACATCGGAATCGGATTGATGATAGGATTAGCCGGCATCGGCAGTGCATATGGAGTTTCTATGGGAGGTAATGCCTCGGTAGGCGCTTTGAAGAAAAATGACGAAGCTTTCGGTAACTATCTGGTGCTTAGCGCACTTCCAGGAACCCAGGGTCTTTATGGATTCATGGGATATTTTATCCTTGCTGATTTTCTGGTACCCGGTATTACCTGGACCACCGCAGCCGCTATTTTTGGTGCCGGCCTGGCATTGGGCTTTGTAGGTTTGTTGTCAGGTATCCGCCAGGGGCAGGTTTGTGCCAATGGTATTGCCGCTATCGGTTCTGGGTACAACGTATTTGGTAACACACTGATCCTTGCTGTATTCCCCGAGCTTTATGCGATTGTTGCATTTGCTGCAACATTCCTTATTAGCGGGGCATTGTAGGAAAACAAATCATTTACAATACATTATTGCCACTTTCTCATTCTGTGAAAGCAGGGAGAAAGTGGCTTTTGCATTTTTGCAGAAAAATTTACTAAACCCCGCTGAGCGGCATTTGAAATGCCGCTCGAAACTTCTTTGAATTTGCAATTCAATAGTTTGATCTACCAGGATTTTTATAGCCACGAACCCCCGCTGAGCGGCATTTGAAATGCCGCTCGAAACTTCTTTGAATTTGCAATTCAATAGTTTGATCTACCAGGATTTTTATAGCCACGAACCCAAGCGTAGCTGAGTTTGACAAAGTCAATGTACGAGTTTATTTTTTGTTGGTCTAGCATATGAATAGAGCGAAAATACAATTTCGGCTCAGCAGGGGGGGATGAAGAAGGTAACAATTAAATAAATCTTTACCTTTGTTTGCTATGGAAATAAAGATCGGACAATACAACACCCTTCGCGTAGTAAAAATCCTTGATTTCGGCGTATACCTTGATGGTGGTGAAATGGGAGAAATTCTTATGCCCACCAAATGGGTGCCGGCAAACACAAAGGTGGATGATGAACTGGAAGTATTTATTTACTTTGATTCAGAAGACCGTCCCATAGCAACCACCCTGAATCCCAAAGCCATGGTAGGCGAGTTTGCCCTTATGAAGGTAAAAGCGGTAAATCGGATAGGGGCATTTCTGGACTGGGGGCTTGATAAGGATTTGCTTGTTCCTTTTAAGGAGCAAAATGCCAAAATGGAAGAAGACCGTTCGTACCTTGTTTACCTTTATGTTGACCCGCGAAGTAAACGCATTGCAGCATCGGCCAAACTGGAGAAATACCTGGATATAGAACCGCTTTCTTACGAAGCAGGGCAGGAAGTTGATTTGATCATATGGACCCGCTCCGACCTGGGATATAAAGCCATAATCAATCAAAAGCATAGCGGATTGCTTTATGCAAATGAGATTTTTCATGATGTTTTTCCGGGTCAGCAAATGAAGGGTTACATTTCGGAAATACGGCCTGATGGAAAAATCGATCTGAAGCTTCAAAAAAGTGGTTACGGACATATTGATCAGTTTACATCAAAACTGCTTGATGTTTTGAAAAACAATGATGGGTTTTTACCACTTACCGATAAAAGTGCTCCTGAAGAAATATACAAGGTATTGCAAATGAGTAAAAAGAACTTTAAAAAATCAGCAGGAAACCTTTACAGGCAAAAGATCATAAGTATCAATGATAATGGCATAAGCCTAAGAGAAGAATGATATTTTTATTATTTTTGAGCAAACCATCAATTAGCTTGTTTAACCTGTATAAACCTTTAAATCGAGAAAGACATGCAATACCGTAAATCAGATATTTTAAAAAAGGTAAGTTCCTTCATTACGTTCATCTTAGTGAATCTTTTTGTTTTGACTTTATGGGCGCAAACTCCAACCCATATTCCCAGAGAAAGGACTCCGCCTGCAGATTTTTTTGAATCTACAGAGAACATTATCTTTTTCATTGTAATACCTGTCATAATTGTGGTGCTTTATTTTCTCTGGCGCAGGGAACGGGCTAAAGAGCAAAAGAAATTCGAAGAAGAACAAAATGATAAATAGTTATTAAGCCCCAGGTCGTTACTAAATTAATCTTACATAATGCGTACTTTTTTTCAGGATGTTTTAAATCAGTTTGCCTTGTACTTTCATGGGGTGGGTGAACTTGCTCCAAAATTCTTTATGGCAGCTATTGTTCTTGTTGTGGCATGGTTTATTGCACGTCTTATCAGGAATATGGCCGATAAGAAACTCAAGAAAAGCATGGAAGATCCTTTACTTGCTGAGTTTCTCGCTACCATGACCCGAACAGTTATTTTTATCATAGGAATTTCTTTGGCTTTTAAAGTATTGGGCTTGAGTGGCGTTACTGCCAGTATACTGGCAGGAGCCGGTATTACGGCTTTTATCATTGGTTTTGCCCTGCGCGATATAGGTGAGAATTTTCTTGCAGGTATTCTTATGGCGTTTAAAAGGCCATTCCGGGTAGGTGATTTTGTGGAAACCGGGCCAATCCGTGGAAGAGTAGTAGCGCTAAACATTCGCGATACCCAGTTGAAAACCCCCGATGGTAAGGACGTTTATGTGCCCAACGCTAACATAATAAAAAACCCGTTAATCAATTATACCATTGATGGATTTCTGAGGTTTGATTTTTTGGTAAGCCTTCCTTCAAATACAGATCATCACCTGGTAATGAAAGAAATTGAAATTGCAGTTGAGAGTGTGGAAGGAGTGATAAAAAGAAGGCGTAAATCAGAAGTGTATGTTACAGCCATTGCTCCAGGAAGGGTAGATGTTACCGTAAGCTTCTGGATTGATACCTTCAGAACAAGGTTTACCTCCGACCATATCAGGTCGGAAGTGATTTTAAGAGTGCAGAAATTGATTGAACGCATCTCTTAAACAAATGCGGATAATTGGTTTTATTTTGGGCAGTTTTTAATCCTGGCCACTGATCTTACTTACAATAAATTTTTCCAATTCTACTACAATAAAAACAATTCCCCCAGCAACCAAAGGATATAGCCAAAGATTTCCATCAATGGCTTCTGTGCCAAAAAATGTATTCATAAACGGAGCATAAACAAACACCATTTGCAGAAGAATGAGAGCTGCTGCAGCAATGAATGCATACTTATTATTGAAAAATCCTTTTCCAATGCCGGGTGATTTAATTTTACGGCAATTGAACAGATAGAACAATTGCCCGGCTACCAGTGTATTTACCGCCAAAGTACGCGCTATTTCATCGCTGAGCTCCAGTGTGTTCTGTACATAGTTAAAAACAAAAAAAACAAGACCACCAATCAGGAATGAAACAAAAATGATCCGCCAGATAAAATGAGCTCCAAGGATCGGTTCACCGGGTTCTCGTGGAGGCCTTTCCATTACTTTCTCTTCCATGGGCTCAAATGAAAGTGCCAAAGCGAGTGTAACTGCCGTAACCATATTTACCCACAATACCTGCACCGGTGTTATTGGCATGATGATGCCCAGCAAAATTGCTGTCATCAGAACCAGCGCTTCGGCACCATTGGTAGGCAGAATAAAAAGTATCGCTTTTCGAATGTTGTCATACACTGTTCTGCCTTCTTCGATGGCATTTACAATAGATGCAAAATTATCATCGGCCAGTACCATTTCTGATGCATCTTTTGTTACTTCTGTGCCTTTTATGCCCATTGCAATACCAATGTTTGCCTTTTTGAGGGCGGGGGCGTCATTCACGCCATCACCTGTCATTGCAGCCAATTTTCCATTTTCCTGTAGGGCGGTAACGAGCCTGAGCTTATGTTCAGGACTGGTACGGGCATAAACATCATATTCTTTTACAACTTCCAGCAGGTCTTCATCACTCTTTTCTTCCAGTTCCTTGCCTGTAATAGCTTTTTCACCATCACCGATTCCAATCTCTTTCCCGATGGCTTTGGCAGTAATGGCATGATCGCCTGTGATCATTTTAACTTCTACACCGGCTTCCTTACATTCTTTGATAGATTCGATCACTTCATCGCGGGGTGGATCCATGATGCCAATAATTCCCAGGAATATTTTGTTTTTTTTCAGATCGTCTTTCTCAATGTCTTTACGATTTTTATCAACTTTTCTGAAGGCTGCACCTAAAAGCCGCTGACCTTTAGCTGCTATTTCATTTGTTTTTTCTTCCCAGAAACTTTCATCCAGATCTTTTTCTCCATCCTTAGTATATTGCTTCTCGCACATTTCAAGGATCCTTTCAGGTGCCCCGGTCATAAAAACATACATATCATCATCAACCTTATTGAGGGTTGCCATGTATTTATGGTCAGATTCAAAGGGGATTGAGTCTATTCGTTCAGGCTTAAAATCTTCAAGGCCGGCCTTATAACTCAGGGTTAGTAAGGCTCCTTCTGTCGGGGTGCCGGTAAGTTTCCAGTCGCCGTTCTCCTCTTCAATTTCAGAATTGTTACTGGTTCTTATTGTTTTTAACAGTTGAAGCAGAACTTTGTCATCTTCAGGATTAACTTCCTTGTCATCCAATAAGATTTTTCCTTCGGGTTTGTATCCGGTTCCTTCAACCTTATACTCATTATCGGCAGTAACAATGGTTCTGGCAGTCATTTCATTGCGGGTGAGAGTACCGGTTTTGTCAGAACATATAACATTTATCGCTCCAAGGGTTTCAACTGATGGCAGCCTGCGGATTATAGCATTGCGACTGGCCATACGTTGTACTCCTATAGCAAGGGTAATGGTCATAATTGCAGGCAAACCCTCCGGAATAGATGCCACAATCAGACCGATAGCTGCCAGGAATAATTCGTCGAGTGTGTAATCTCTGAAGAAATATCCAAAAGCAAAAAATGCAGCGGTAATACCCAGTATTATTAATGACAGCCACTTTCCAAATTTGTCGATTTTTTGTAAAAGAGGAGTAGTTATTTCTTCCACATCCGACATCATTTCCTTGATTTTGCCCAACTCAGTCTTTAAACCAGTGGCGGTTACCACTCCTGTTCCTTTTCCGAAAGTAACCACAGTTCCTGAAAATGCCATTGAATACTGATCTCCGATAACCGCATCTTCCTCAACAGGATCAGTAGATTTATCCACCGATGTAGATTCTCCTGTAAGTGGTGATTCTTCAACCTGTAAATCCTTGGTTTTTATCAAACGTAAATCGGCAGGAACCTTATCTCCGGATTTAAGCATAACTATATCACCGGGCACCAGTTCCTCTGCATCAACTGTTTTTTTCTTACCGTTTCTTATTACAACTGCTTCCAATGAAAGCATCTCACGTATGCTTTCCATTGCCTGCTCTGCTTTTCCTTCCTGGATAAAACCAATCAGAGCATTAACAATAACTACCGCAAGAATAACCCACATGTCGATATAATGCTCCATAAGGGCAGTAATAACTGCTGCAGCAATTAAAACATAGATCAGGACATTGTGGAATTGCATAAACAGACGCATCCACCAGGTTCGCTTTTTGCCTTTGGGAAGTTCATTTTTACCATACTTTTCCAGCCTTTCCGACACATCATCATCGCTGAGTCCTTCATCAGAATTGCTCTCCATTACCTTTAGAACCATTTCTGCTTCTTTGGAATGCCACTTTTCAGTTTTTTGCTTTTCTTTTTCCTTTTCTTTGCTCATATGATATCCGTATTTAAGTCAGAAATTTATTGCATCCACCTACAAATTTAACTAATCAGTGCATTCAATGCAATTAAATTAATTTAAAAGAAGACTTACTCAGGATGGAAAAAAGGGCAGCTTAAAAAAATATCCAGTGAAACCGAAAGCCTTGCAAACGATTATATTCAAGGGCAGGTGCCGGAAACTTGATAAAATTCAATGCAGTGAAAATGGATTGCAATATCTCAGAATTGGTTTGAATGCGGGAGTAATCAATATCAGGAGCCAGATAAAAGCTTCTGTATCTGTCAAAATAGGGGAGATGTTCTCCTTTGTGTGATAAAGGATTGGTTGTGCTTCCCAGCATACCATTAGCTCCATAACCGGCAGAAATGTTCAGCCAGGTTGGTATGTTATCGGGTTTGCCCAGCAATGAATGCATGTTAAAGGAAAGCCAGTATGTGATTCCGTTATAGTCTTTCAGCATATTTTCAGGCAGGTTTGAGCCCAGTAAATCCGGTCGGTATTTCTGCAACCCGCTTTTTGAAAAGGAGTATTTCCAGGTGATCTTTTGTTCATGCCAGTAAATCTGCTGAAAGTAAAAGCTGGCAGATCCTGTAAGATTCGCTGCAAAATCGCTCCATGAAGCTCCCCATTCTTCAGAAAAACCATCCAGTATCTCTATGGTTGCCAGGAAAAGATTTGCCGAAATGCTTCCCCATAAAGCACTTTGTTGATTATTGAGGCCGGCCCACCTGAAGCTGTAATGACTGAATCTGCTAAGGTGATATGCTGATACGACATGTCCTCCTTTATCCATCTGCTTCCAGTCGGCAAGATCATCATGAAAATGAAAAGAGGAACGTGGATGGTTTTTGTACCATGCTTCATTTAAAAGAAGCATACTTCCTGTGAATCCTGCAATATGTGCAGCTGTTACCCATTTTAATCTGCCTGGATTTAATGATTCTCCGGAGTTGTTTTTATTTTCAGAAAGCCCTGAGGGTCTGGCGGAGTATCCTGTTATTGGGGAAAATGTTATGGAAGCAAAAAGTAAGATTGCAGAAAAGAATCTGTACTTTTCTGCAATCCAAAAGTGAAAAAAGCCTTTTGAAAAAATTTTGTTTATGGTTTCACTGTCAGAAATCATTTTTTCATGATAGTCTCGTAGCCGTGTTGTAGGATTTCAAAAGCTTTTTCCTGGCTTGATGATTCAGCGTAGGTTCTGAGTACCGGTTCTGTTCCGGATGGTCTTATCATAAGCCATTCATGATCGTTGAAGTAATATTTGAAACCATCAAGAGTTTCTACTTTTTCTACATTATAAGGACCAAACGATTTGTAAACGTTGTTTTCGCAATTCTCAACAATACGCTCTTTATCCTCCTGCGGAATTTTCAGATCGCGCCTTTCGAAGGCAAATGCACCGGTAATATCATAAATCTCCTGAATGAGTTCGCGAAGGGATTTTCCGGTTTTTACCATGGCTTCCCAAATAATAAGTCCGTTGTAAATACCATCACGCTCAGGAATATGTCCTGCAACGGCAATTCCCCCTGATTCTTCGCCCCCCATAAGGATATCTTCTGTAAGCATGAGCTCACAAATGTGTTTGAATCCGATTTTTACAATTTCAAGTGGGAGGTTATATTCCTGGCAAAGTTTGTTGATTTTTACTGTGGAAGAGAAGCCGGTTGCTACCTTGCCTGTTTGTTTTTTGTAATGGTATAAATAATGGATCAGCAGGAGCATTGTATGATGGGAGTCAACGTAATTTCCCTGATGGTCGTAGAGAGCAATCCTGTCGGCATCGCCATCAACGGCAAGTCCGCAATCAATATTTTCTGCCATTCTGATCATTTCAGAAAATTCCTGCAGGTTGCGATGCAGGGGTTCGGGTGAAATTCCGTCGAACAAGGGCTGCCTCTCGCAATGTAACAATGTTATATCGGGGAAAAGCCTGCGCATTACGTTCTGACCGGAACCATACATAGCGTCAAAAGCAAACTCCAGGTCAGAGTTGCGGATGGCATCCAGGTCGAATTTCTCCTCCAGATATTTACAATAATAGGTTTCCAGGTCAGTAACTTCAACTCTGCCTGTTTTGGTAAACTCATCCATTGATACATCATCCAGATTTTTCTCAAAACCTTCAGGGATTAGTTCTTCCACTTCATGAATTTCTTTTTCCATAAGTGGGCCACCGAAGGATCCTTTGAGCTTGTATCCGTTATATTCAGGTGGATTGTGACTTGCGGTTATCACAATACCCAAATCGCATTCATATTTCAAAACACCCAGAGAGATCATGGGTGTAGAAACAAAGCCATCTGCCATATATACTTTAATGTTGTTTACAGCCATTACTTTGGCAACGGTTTCTGTAAAAAGTTCACCTGCAAAGCGGCAGTCGTGCCCGATTATTACTGCAGGGTTTTCTTTTTTCTGCAGAAGCCATTTTGCTACTGCCTCACTTACCCGGGCTACGTTTTCTACCGTAAATTCTTTAGCAATTACAGCCCGCCATCCGTCGGTTCCGAACTTTATTTTCATGATAACAAATTTTAATGGCTGAATCCGATATCAACCGAAAGTGAAAAGCAAAAATAAGAAGATAAATTGAAGTTGGCGAAATACTATCGCATGATTCTTCTTTGGTTCAATGCATTCTGATATCTTCGCGCATTGGCAAGGTGCTGAGAATAGGTTCTGGCAAAGGCATGATAACCTGAGAAGTCATCTCTCGCACAAAAGAAGAGATATTCATGTTTTTGATAATTAAGTACTCCATCCAGTACACGCATTTCGGGAAGATTAATGGGGCCTGGTGGTAAACCTGCATATTTATAGGTATTGTAAGGAGAGTCAATTTCAAGATGGCGGTTTAAAACCCTGCGAATACTGAAATCACCTACAGCAAAAATCACAGTAGGATCAGCCTGCAGTGGCATATTTCTGTTAAGTCGGTTAATATATACTCCGGCAACTTTGCTGAATTCACCTGGTCTGGATGTTTCGGACTGAACAATTGAGGCAAGGGTTCCTACCTCAAGTGGAGAAAGGTTAATATTCTGTGCTTTGCGCAATCGCTCTTCATTCCAGAAAGAATTAAATTCACGGTTCATTCTTTCAAAAAGTTGCTCGGCAGAAGTATTCCAGAAAAACTCATAGGTGTTAGGTATAAAAAGCAGTTTTGCTGTTTCGGAGGTTAAATTATACTTGCTAAGAAATTCAGTATTTTTAAATAATCTGATAATGGATACAGAATCCGCTTCTATTTGTCTGGCAATGCTCCCAGCCAGTTCTTCTTTTGTTCTTATATTATTAAAAGTAAGTCTGACAGGATCCTGGTTCCCCGAACGTAACAGATTAATGAGTTCATTGTTACCCATATCTTCATGAATGAGGTATCGACCTGGTTTGACAAGGTTTTTGTAGTTTTTTTTCTCAGCCAGCCATTCAAAAGTATTGGTATTGATAATCATCCCATTTTCATAAAGAATTGCTTTTACATCATTGAAATTACTTCCCGTAGGAATGAATATATGGGTGGTTCTTCTTTCTCCCAAAAAAATATTGGGCTGATAAATAGCATGGTAAAGCCTGTAAGCAGCTATCCCTCCTGATATAATAACAATTAAAAAAAGTGAGATGATAACTTTAATCCAGAAAGGAGTTCTTTTTATTTTTTTTCTTTTTTTCTTTTGAGTCATGGGTTGATTCAAATTATCAAAAAATCAATTGTAAGAGATACTCATCCAGCCAGCTGTTTTCATTCCATATCCATTGCTTTTTCAACCCCACTTCCCCAAATCCCTTTTTCTTAAACAATTTAAGGCTGGTTTTATTGTCTGTTGTAATGCTGCAATAAAGCTGATGCAGATTTAATGTTTTTTTTGCATAGTCAATAATGATATCCAGTGCCTCCGAAGCATATCCATTTTTACGGTGAGCCTTAGCAATCAATATGCCAATACCGGCACGCCTGTTTTTAGGGTCAAACTCAAATAAGTCAATACAGCCCACTGTATTATTTTCTGCGTCATTGATCATCAGTCGCAGTTGCTTATCCATGTATATATCACAATGCGAATTTATGACATATTGTTCAAGATAAAATCTTGAAAAAGGTGTGTGGGTATTGCTGTATTTCCATATACCAGGGTCATTTTCCCACTCATACATGATATCTATATCTTCGGGTTCCATTGCCCGTAAACTTAGATTTTTGCCCTGTAAAACTTTCATAAAAAAGTATTTTTAAAGTATTTTTTAGAATTGATTTGTCCGGTAATATACAAATTGATATGAATTACAGTTGAAAACTATCCCTGTAAATCTATCTCACCTTTGAATACCCTGACTACCGGCCCTTGCAACATAACATTCCGGTACATATTGTCAGCCGTTGTAAAAGAAACTGCCAGTTCACCACCTTTTGCATTTACGTAATACCTTTCCCGGTTATTTATAAGTTTTTTATAGTGTGTGGATATAGCAGCAGCTGTAATCCCTGTTCCGCATGCTAACGTTTCGTTTTCTACACCTCTCTCAAAGGTTCGAATATGTATTTTGTTTTGCTTTACCTCAACAAAATTAACGTTGGTACCCCCGGGTGCAAAAACAGCTGAATTACGGATTTTTTTCCCTTCAAGGAACACATCGATGTGTTCCAGATTTTCAACAAATCGAACAAGATGAGGAGAGCCGGTATCAAGGAAAAGACCTTCATCCATTTCCTTAATGTACTCTATATTCTGCATGCTAATGGATACGTCTGAGTTAATGCCATTGTCTTTCCAGATTATTCCCTTGTGAATTCCATCAGAAGCCATGAAATCGGTTTCTTGACTGATGTAACCCTGATACTTAGCAAAAGCAACCAGGCAACGACCTCCATTGCCACACATACTTCCCTCCAAACCATTACTATTGTAATAAATCATGCGAAAATCATTCTCCGGATGCGGGCGCAACAGCATCAGACCATCCGCACCAATACCGAATTTTCTGTGGCAAAGTGCGGCAATCATTTCAGTACCAAGTGTCTCTGATTCAGGATTTTTTTTTCGCATCTCATCAATGATGATGAAATCATTACCGGCACCATGATATTTGTAAAATTGTAAGCTCATAATCATTGAACTTCTTCCATTGAAAATGTTGGTCCTATGGGTACAAGAGGTTTGAAGGTATTTGTAAAACTCATGGGGTATGTATTATTCATATAGCGCAAATAAAAATTTCCCTTTTCGTTATATATTTCAGCAAGTTCGTAAAAGCTTATACCATACAGGATAATTCGTGATTTTCCCATCAGGTATCCTACTGAATTTAGGGGTGATTCCCAGAATTCAACCTGGAAAATATGTTCATCAGCAGCTTTTTCCCTTTTACCAAGAAGCGAATCCAATATTAATGTAGCATTGGATTGCTTGGTTTTTTCTATAGGCACCGATATAAACTTTCTGTGTAATAGTTTATCTCTGACCATAGAATAGGAAGTTGAGCTTAAACCCGGAGCAGGTCCTTGGTTTTGCAAATCGCTATCTACTGAATAGGGCGCTTCCGTTTTTAAATCGTCGGATAGGAATTCATTTAATATATTGACAGTTTCTGAAGGTTTTACTTCACGATTATTATTTTCCGAAAAAACAGCCATGATCTTTTCCAGTGCTTCGTGAATATTTCTGTCACTTTGTCTGTTTAAATGCCAGTATACCAGTGTGCTACCCAGGAAAAATCCAAGGAGCAATCCAAATATTAGATTTAACGGGCTAAACTCTTTTTCACGTTTTCGTTTCATCTATCTGAATTTTTTTTGTCAGGGTGTTACTGATACCAAATTATTTTGGTTTCAGTAACGGATGCATAATTATTACAATATAAAATGCACCAGGATAAAGAACCATTAAAATCTGATAAGTAAAATTACAAAAAAGCAGGAAGTATTTCTTCAATTTTCACCGGTATTAATTACCTGTTTTTATCTTATTCATGTCATAATTTCTTTACTGTAGAGTATGTGAGTAAATATTGTTAAAGCTTAACTATTTTTAACAACGCATTGAAAATTAACTGAATAAGAGAACGTTAATTAGGTGCTGTTAAGAAATCGTACAATTTACATGAACAAATCTCACTTAAAAAGGTATATAATTTGTGAGAAGAAAAATGTAATGATAAAAAACCTTTCAAAGGTTCGTTTCTCACTCTTAATTGTATAAATAAGTAAAAAACTTTTAAAACTAAAGATATGAAAAAATTTCTCACGCTGCTTCTGGTAGCAATATTGGGTGGCTTATCTGCAATATTTATGCAAAGGTTGTTTGTTCCTACTGCAGAGCAGCAACTTATGAGATATGATGGTAAGGAATCTGGTCGTTCCATACCTTCAGCATTTGCACATTACTTATCTAATGTACCTACTCATCTCCCTGATTTTACTGTAGTGGCCGGAATGACAGTTAATACAGTAGTGCACATCCGTGCAGAGTTTGAAAGGCCCAGCAGTATATATGAAGAATTCTTCGGGCCTGGAGATATTTTTCGTGAGTTTTTTGGACCTCGTCAGCGCAGAACTCCTGAAAGACGCGTTCAGGGAGCAGGAAGTGGTGTAATACTGAGTGAAGACGGTTATGTTATTACCAATAATCACGTGGTGCAGGATGCAGTGCAGCTTGAAGTGACATTGAATGATAATAGGGTTTTTGATGCTACAGTAGTTGGAACAGACCCTACCACCGACCTGGCGCTTTTAAAAATTGATGGCAATGATCTTCCGTATGCTGTTTTTGGAGATTCTGACAAAGTACAGGTGGGTGAGTGGGTTCTGGCCGTAGGAAATCCTTTTAATCTTACCTCTACAGTTACTGCTGGTATAGTCAGTGCAAAAGGACGGCAGATTAATATCCTTGGCGGAAACACTGCAATTGAATCATTTATTCAGACAGATGCGGCAGTTAACAGAGGCAACAGCGGAGGAGCTTTGGTAAACACCAATGGTGAGCTTATAGGTATAAATGCTGCTATAGCTTCTACAACCGGTACATTTGCAGGTTATTCCTTTGCCATTCCTTCAAATATAGCTAAAAAGGTAACCATGGACCTTATGGAACACGGAGAAGTTCAACGTGGCTTCCTCAATATCAATATCAATGATGTTACTCCAGCGCTGGTTCGTGAACATGACTTGAATGTAAACCGTGGCGTTTTTATTGAAAATGTTATTGAGGGAGGGGCAGGCGAAGCAGCCGGACTCAAACGAGGAGATGTTATTACAAGAATCAATGACAGAACTATTAATACTACGTCCGATTTACTGGAAACAGTTGGACGTAAGCGGCCTGGCGACGAAATCACCGTAACTTTTATACGTAATGGTCGTACAATGGATAGTAAAGCAGTTCTTAAAAATATACACGGAGACACTTCTATCGTTCAGAGAGGAGAAAGAGATGTGATTGAATTGCTGGGAGCTACGCTGGAGGATATTACTGCACGTGAGCGCAGCCGATTGAGAATAGAGAACGGAGTAAAAGTTACCTCCTTGTCGCAGGGTAAGCTTGCCAGTGCAGGAGTAAGAGAGGGTTTTATCATAACACACATTGACAGGCAACCTGTAGCTTCAGCCAGAGAATTGGTAAGCATGCTGGCCGGCAAAAGCGGAGGAATTTTGATAGGAGGTTTATATCCTAACGGCACAAGAGCTTATTACGGTGTAGGTTTGTAAAAGTTTAAGTCTCTTGCAAGCGGACCACCTTCTCACAACTTAGAGGTTTCGTTTAAAGTTATGATGTTGTGCGAAGGTGGTTTCCCTTATCTTTAAATCAAAAAGAATTAACTTTTCCATGTCAGAAAAATTTTGTACCTTTGGCAACTTTTTCTTTAGGAAAATTGACTTCATATTCCACTACCCCAATTTTTAAAAACTTTAATTCAAACTATGAGACAATTAAAGATTTCAAAATCTATCACCAATCGTGATACCGCTTCGTTGGACAAGTATCTTCAGGAAATTGGTAAGGTACCCCTTATCACAGCTGAGGAAGAAGTTCAGCTTGCTCAGCGAATTAAGCAAGGCGATCAGGCAGCTTTGGAAAAGCTTACCAAAGCCAATCTTCGTTTTGTGGTATCGGTTGCAAAACAGTATCAAAACCAGGGTCTTAGTCTTCCTGACCTGATTAACGAAGGAAACCTTGGCTTAATAAAAGCCGCTAAAAGGTTTGACGAAACCCGTGGTTTTAAATTTATCTCGTATGCGGTGTGGTGGATACGTCAGTCTATTCTTCAGGCATTGGCCGAACAGTCAAGAATTGTCAGGCTTCCTCTGAACCAGGTTGGTTCGCTTAACAAAATCAAAAAAGAAGCTTCGCGCCTCGAGCAAAAATTTGAACGTCCGCCCTCCACTGAAGAACTTGCTGAATCTCTGGAAATCAATGAAGATAAAATCACAGAATCTTACAGAATTTCCACTCATCATGTGTCTGTTGATGCCCCGCTTGTTCAGGGAGAAGACGCCAGCCTGCTGGATGTCTATATCAACCAGGATTCTCCGAATGCCGACTCAAGCCTCATCCATGAATCTCTGGCCAGAGAAATTCAAAGATCACTGGCTACACTTACAGAGAAAGAAAGAGATGTGATAAACCTGTATTTCGGCATTGGTATGAACCATGGGCTTACCCTGGATGAAATCGGTGCTAAATTTGACCTTACCCGCGAACGTGTACGTCAGATAAAGGAAAAAGCTATCAGAAGATTGAAGCACACTTCACGAAGCAAATTATTAAAAGCCTATCTGGGACAATAATTTCTTCAAATTATAATGTTTTAATAAACGGTATTTGTAGTTTTGCAGATACCGTTTTTTTTAGAATATTACAGTAAAAATTTAATAATTATCCGTTATGGCATTTCCAAATAAACTAAAGGCAGGATTTCTTTTTTTGTTGATTCTGGGTTTTTCGGCAGTCACTGCCCAGGAAGTTAAAATACAGCTAATTACTGTAGCCGATTTACATGCAACAGTTTTTCCTCATGATTTTGTTAATGACAGGTCTTTAGAAGGAAGCCTGGCTCATGTGAAAACATTTGTTGACAAGCAGAGGGCTATTCCGGGTAACCAGGTTATACTTCTGGATAATGGCGATTTGCTTCAGGGGCAACCGACAGGTTACTACTTCAACTTTATTGATGCAAATGATGAGCATTTTTTCGCAAGGGTAATGAACGGGGTTGGCTTTGATGCAGCTACGGTTGGTAATCATGATATAGAAATGGGACCCGAAGTATACAATAAACTTAAAAAACAATTTGATTTTCCCTGGCTTGCTGCAAATGTCCTGCACATAAGAACAGGTTTGCCTTTTTTTGAGCCTTACACTGTAATTGAAAGAGAAGGAGTAAGAATAGCAGTATTAGGTCTGGTAACACCTTCGGTACCAAACTGGCTTCCCAGGAAACTATGGGAAAGCCTTGAATTCGTGAGTATGTATTCTGCCGCAAAATACTGGATGCAACATATCAGGCAAAATGAAAATGTGGATGCAATAGTAGGTTTATTTCACAGTGGCGCCGGCCCTGATATTGAATATTCGGGCGACGATATTTATCTTGAAAATGCTTCTCTCTATGTGGCAAGGTACGTACCGGGATTTGATGTTGTGTTTACTGCGCATGATCACAGGGTAAGAAATGAAAAAATTATCAATGCCCGCGGAGATGAGGTCTTGATGATTGCGGGCAGGTCCTTTGGCAGATCGGTCGCTATTGCAGATCTGTTATTTGAAAAGACTTCTGAAGGTAATTTTGTATTAAAACAAAAGAATGGCAATGTAGTTGAAATGTCGCAGTTTGATCCTTGTCCTTTGTTTATAGAACAATTTCAAAGCGAAAAACAGTCTGTCATGAATTTTGTAAATCAACCCTTAACAACATTAAGAAATGATTTACACTCAAGAGATAGTTACTGGGGTAATTCAGCTTTCACGGATTTTATACATAATATACAATTGCAGTTAACCGGGGCCTCTGTTTCTTTTGCAGCCCCTCTTTCATTTAACGCCACACTGAGTTCTGGCACGATTTACATGCGCGACATGTTCAATTTATATCCCTTTGAAAATTATCTCTATAAAATGGAAATGACCGGGAGGGAAATCATTGATTTCCTTGAATATTCTTATGGATTGTGGTACAATACTATGGAAGGACCCGAAGATCATCTATTACTTTTCAGAGATGTTTCACCTGGACGGCAATCTGTTTATGAATCCATCCGTTTGGCCAATGCTTTTTACAATTTTGACTCTGCTTCAGGTATTGACTATACTGTAGATGTATCTAAAAAACCCGGTAATCGCCTCAATATTAAAGGATTTTCCAATGGAGACCCTTTCCATGAAGATAAAAAATATACAGTTGCCATAAATTCATACCGTGGTAGCGGTGGTGGAGGACATATTACACAAGGTGCAGGAATTGATCATTCATTGCTGGAAAACAGAATAATCTGGGTTTCTGAAAAAGATCTTCGCAGTCATATTGCCGAATATATTGGAAGTCAGGATTATATTAACCCATTACCGGGAAACAACTGGCAGGTTGTACCCTTGAATTGGGTCAGAGAAGCTGCACATAGAGACCGAAAACTATTGTTTGATTAGTGTAAAATAATACCGGGAAGAATAATTGTTCTTATAGAAAAGATTAAACCGGGAAATGGTTTTTTTCTAAATATTACAACATTATATACTTAAGAATAAAAAAATCAGATATCTTCTCTCAATTGTATTCTTTTCCTGAGAATTTCATTATCCCGCAGTATATTCATGCTGACTACCGTGCCAGGTGATTGATTGAAAATTCCAACTATTTCGTCAATATCCATTCGTGATATATCCATTCGGTCAATATTAATAATTTTATCTCCGGGCCTGATATCCTGCTCATAAGCAACTGAATTTTTCCTTACATGGTTTACCTTGTATTCATTGAACCTTATACCTTGTGCAATGATTTCAATTCCGCTTAAGTTGCCACGAAAATCTTTATTGAAATTTCGGTTTTTTCTAAGAATCACTCTTTCTTTGTTATAATCAATTATCATGTGAAAGCGACTTAAAATTCCAGCTCCTAATATGCCTTCCCATTCAAACATTAAGTTTGATGCTGCCATAAATTCTTTCTGGGGATAAGCCACAAGGGGTCTCTTCAATGTGAAGTCGCCCAGGGTTATTTTTTCGAGCCTTCCCATTTCTCCAACCAGTTCGCCACTGATACCCTTTCCAAGAAAAGAAGGTATTCGTTCTTCTGTAAGATGAGTATATGAATGACTTAAAAATACAGGATTGGTTGCACCCATGTCAAGAAGAAGTTTCAATGAATCGGATTTTTCAGGTGTATCTCCGGTTACATGAACATGAACGTAAGGTTTGTTATTTTCTATTTCAAGAGGTATTATCTCACTATTTCTTCTGATACGGTATGTAGACTCCCGAAAAACTCTCACGGTGTTGGTTCTGTAATTGATCCTGACAGGAAATCTGCTGAAAAGGTCATTTCCAATGATACCATGAACAGGAAATCCAAACAATTCAGAAAACGAAAGGATCCCTTCCGGTATTACAACCAGGTTCATATTTTCTCCTGTAATGCCCCTTATATTAAATGTTAAGTTTCTTGACATACCTGCTTCTATTATTCCTTCACCTCCCAGTCCTAGCACATAAACCAAATCTTCGGGCATAAAGTCGAACATATAAGCAATCATTGGTTCGGTTAAAATGGTAGTATTTACACCTGTGTCAAGGATAAAATTAAGCGGTGGTGAATCGTTGATTCGCATGGGAATAACAACAAGATTGTTGCTTATTTTTGCCGGTATGGAAACAGAACGACGGTTAACCGAGAACTCAAACCCATCTTTTCGGTCGCCGTTTTCTATGTTAATACCGGGCAAAAATCCCGGGAAAGAAAAGAGTACAAGGAAAAGTATGAAAATCCTATGTAGCATGTATTATTTATATTTTGGGAAATTAACGAATTGCTGCAGAAATTGTTTGTTTAATAAGATACTCAAACAAAGGCTAAAGATAAGAAAAGGAATGCTTTAGGTGAAATCAGGTTAGTGCCTTTAACAATTCTTTATTTATTTTTCTGATAAGTGAAGGACCCTCGTAAATAAAACCGGTATAAATCTGAACCAGACTTGCGCCGGCATTTATTTTTTCAAGTGCATCCTCTGCCGACATAATGCCCCCAA
>REDJ01000020.1 GCA_007693555.1 Bacteroidota bacterium | reverse complement strand
TCCACAAGCCGTAACGGATGCTACCGGCACGGGGAGTTCCGGGGCCACCTTCACCACCTACATACTCCATACGTGTCCATTTAAGAACTACAGCATCAGCTTTGTCTGAGCATTGGATACCACCCCACAAACCAGCAAAAACATTATCCAGGGTACGATATGATTCAGGTACAGAAAGCAGGTTTGGATTTTGCTCGGTTCCCAAACTGATAAAAGCACCATGATTGGTAATTTCATAACCAATGCCATCGTCAGGCATTTCAAAAATCAAAGTAACACCAGCCTCAGCAACAATTTCTTCTCCTTCGGGAATTACAAGGTCGCCAACAACGGTATAGGTACGACCAGCAAGCAGTGTTCCACGCATAGGGCCGGAAAGTTCAGTAGTTTCGTTGTCAATAGTTACAACATCATCTTGTTCGCCATCATCAATAATTACTTCTGAATCATCCTTATCGCAGGCAATAAAAGCTACCGCGAAAAGCATAGCAAAAATGTACAGGAAATTTTTAGTTTTCATTTTAAGTTGTTTTTAAAGTTTAAAGAATAAATAATTAGAGATTATATTTTAGTCCGATTGAACCGTTTATTTTGTAAAAGTCTTCTCTTACCAGTAAATCATCCTGAAGGTCAACATAAGGAACCTGCTCAGGATTAAAGGTGTTGGGCAATAAAATATCGGCACGCATTGGGGTGTTAAGCAAATTATTTACCTTAACAAATACTTTAAAGTGATTACCAAACCCCTTCTCCACAGAAAGATCCAGCTGTGTGAAACCTCGTTGCCAGATATCATTGTCCAGGTAGGGAGACACACTGATAATACGACGGCCTGTATAAACCATGGCCAACTGTACATCAAGTTTGTTTCTTTGGTCTTTGTAAAGCAGGGAAACATTGCTGATATGACGTGACTGCCCCTGCAAAGGCCGGGTTTGTAGTTCTTCTCTGGATGTAAGCTGTCCATTATCATCCCTAAACCGGAATATTTTGGTAGTAGTTATACGAGAGTCTGTGAAATTATAAAATGCTCTGATACCAAAGTTTCTGAAATATCTTGTGATATCTACCTCAACACCCATATTGTTGGCAGTTCCAAAGTTGTTGGGCTGCAAGAATATTGCCTGCCCTGATATTTGTAAAGCACTTTCAATGGGATCATCAATAATCTTATAAAAAGCACCTACCAGTATTTGATCCAGTTGAGAAGGGAAATATTCGAACCTCAAATCAAAATTATCAGCTGTGGTTCTTTGCAAAAACGGATTTCCGCGCTCACGATAATCACCCTCATTGATCTCGTAAGGAATTACCTCATAGAAATTTGGACGACTTAATGAACGGAAGTAAGATGATCGAACATTTGTATTGCGCCAGGGTGAGTATTTAATGTGAATACTGGGTAGAATATCCTGATAACTTATTGATCCTGTTCTACCTGGTGTCTGGGCAGGTGCATTGCTTTCCCATCCAAAGTCAGTACTCTCAACACGCACACCTCCTAATATCTGAAATTGGGAAATGTCAGCCTTTACCATAGCGTACCAGGCCATAACATTCTCGTACGATTCGTAGTTTAAAGGATCTGTAGGAGTGCCTTGGGTATTAAATAGATTCCAGGAATGATCAAAAATACTACCTACCCATTCCTGGTAAATGGGGGAAGCCCTAAACAGATAATTATCATAAAAATTTGTACGCTCTTTATGACGGTACATGCCCCCCACAGAATATTCAGCCTTAATCAGAGAAAATTCATGAAAATAGGTTAGGTTTAGGTACCCTGCCAAATCCTGATCAGAGTTATTAACCCAACGTCGGTTCAAATCCCGATCAAGTAAGTCAATCTCTTTTACTATCTCTCCGGCTGAATTTCTGGATGTTCCTGATCGTCTTATTACCTCGGCCAGATCGGGTTCTTCGTTGGTTGCCCTGGAATAAACGGCTGACCAGTCTATCAAAAGGGGATCAATGACTTCATGATTCCCTTGTAGGGTAGTATTAAAGATTTGTTGTGTGCGCATTCTGGCTCTGTCACGTTCAGCAATACGGCCGGTTCCAGGCCCCTGTCCCCTGCCAATGCGTAGGTTTGTGTCAATGCGATGTCGTGCCTGGATATCGGTTAGCGTTATTAATGCATTGTATAAATCAATTTTGTTACGGCTATTTATGCGATAGTCAATTTTAGAGTGTATTCCCGCCCTTTGTTGCTGGGTGGAGATTCGCCTTACCTGTACCTCATCATAAAATGGGTTATTGGTATTACGATCCACATCCGTCTCGAAAAACAAACTATTTGCACCCCGATAGGTATTATGATAGCTTGCAGCCAAAATTGCCCCCATACGGCCATTCCAGAAACGATCACCAATTGCCAGCCCATACGTTTGGTTTAATGGAGCTCTAACATCCTCAAAATCCAAATTATCAACCGAAAAGTCATCAATGGTTGCACGGTACTCGTTGCCCAATTCTCTTCTTGGAGATTTTTTAGCCGTAAGGTTACGGTCAAATCTCTGGAAATCCTGATCGAGAAACAGCTGGCTATACCCTGTACCGGCGTTAAAACTCAGCATAAATCTGTCAGGGGCATCTTTCATTTTCATATCCATTACACCACCAATGGCATCCCCTTCCATATTTGGTGTAAGCGCCTTTGTCACTTCCAGCCTATCGAGCAGTTCTGAAGGAAAAATATCAAGGGGGACATATCTGTTCTTTGGGTCAGGACTGGGAATTTTTATCCCATTTACCAGTGTGTAATTATAACGCTTATCCATTCCCCTTACAATAGCGTGTTGGCCATCACCACTACTACTTCGCTCAAGTGACACACCAGACACACGCTGAACTACGTTGGCAACTGTCACATCAGGCGAAAACTCAATTTCCCTCGCCGAAATAACATTCATCACATTCATGGCATTACGCTCAGTAGCACGTGCACTGGCTTCGGTATTGGCCAGCCGGGTAGTAACTACTTCTACCGTTCCCAGGGTAACTGATACATTTTCAAGCGAAATTGACAGATTTTCATCTTGCGTCAATTTGATATCCTTATAAAAGGTTTCAAAAGAAATAAAGGAAACCCTTAACTGGTAATTCCCTTCAGGAATGTTTCGGATGATAAAACTGCCATCTAAACCTGATATAGCGTAATAATTAGTATTGGGAATGATTACAGTGGCACCGGTTAATGGTTCTGATGTGGTATTGTCGAAAACGAAGCCACGGATGGTATATGTTGAACTACTATATCCGGCAGAAACATTGAAAGAAATAGAAATGAACAATAAAACAAATAAAAATAAAAATCGATTCATTAATTTAATTACATTTTTGTTTTGAAAGTGCAAAAATGATAATTTGGGCCCTAAATCGTATTGTCTTAATGTTAAGGTTTTGTTATGGAATAGTTACCATAGTTTTAAATTAAAGTTAACTGCCAATGTTTTTGGGAAGTTTGGAGACAAATACAAAAAAACCCTTCACTTTGAGATGGTGAAGGGCAACAATACCTGCTGAAGAGCTTTAAATTATTTCTGGTTACTCACTAAAATTCCTTTTCCCCTCCTCCAGAAACTCAATATACCTTTCAATATTTAAATCATAACCTCTGGGTGGAGCCAGCATTTCTTCATCGTGATTCAGAATCACATAATAAGGCTGGGT
>REDJ01000107.1 GCA_007693555.1 Bacteroidota bacterium | reverse complement strand
AATTTGGACGAATATACTCTCAGCTTTTTACATGGAGACAAAAGGGTGATTATGCTGATTTATTTGATTTTACCGAAGAAAAAGTAACTCCCTACTTTGAGCCAGTTGAAAAATTGATAGAATTGGTTGAGAAATCCCTGAAATAGAAATCGCCAGGTGCCAACTTGCTATATCTGATCCCGCTGTTGCGGGACGGGTTCAGTGCAGATTTCGAGTTTTCTGCATCGCATTATCTTTTGCAGCGGTGGACAGGGGAGCGGCCCGCAAATCCGCTACTGTGGCTATACCAGGAACGACGTCAAACTGTCTCAAAACCCTACCTGCTATCTCCGGAATAAAAAATTCTACGGTTATTAATATGTTTGTGTAATTTATTGATAATCAGTTATTTGTTTATAAAAACCCTAAACGTTTCTTTCATAATCAAGCCCCAGTTGGGTGTACAGCTCCGATATGTCAGTCAGGGCGGTCTTCAGTGCAGCCTTCTCTATGTTTGTGAGGCTGTCCATTTTGATCCTGTTGTCTGGATTGTTGTTGGCTATAATATTGGTGGTTTGACGGCGGTATCTCAAAAACATCAGGAATTCATATGCTTTGATGACTTCCCGGATAAAATCCTTATTGATTTTGCCGGTGTTCATGATGCCCTTGAGACGGTAAACCGTGTTGGTTTCATTGATTTTGTTTTTCAATGAATATAGCCGGGCAAACCCTACCACAGGCATCATCGCTAATTTGAGATCAACGGTTTCTTGCTTTTCTGAGAATGAAACCGCCTTGATGCGGTGCACCGAAAGGGCAAGGTTGGAGAAAAACACATTGTTTGCCTCAATATGGCGAAAGATGTCATTTCTCAACTCAGTCACCATGCCGGCATCACCATATACATGACGAAGGTCAAAAAATATGGAAGTGTCAAGAATGCTCTCGGGATCGCTGTTGCTAACCCATTGGCTGAAGTATTCCTTCCATTTCGACAATGGCTGACACCAGTCAGGGTTTCGTGCCATGATCTTTCCCTTACAGAATTCATATCCAATATCATGCAGCCAGGTGTTAATCATTGTGGCCAGCTCCAGGAAATATTCCCGTCCTTCAGACGGAATATCGTCGCTGTATATGATGGCATTATCCTGATCGGTTTTTAGTGTTTGCTCTTCCCTGCCATTACTGCCAAGAGCTATAAAAGAAAAGGGACCTGGTGGTTCGCCCTGCATTTCGATACAAAGTTCCACTACCCGTTTCTCGATGGCATCAGAGATCGCTGTGGAAATCTGTGCAATATTCCGGCAATTGGAGTCCGTGCTGAGCAAGATGGATAATATACCAGGCAATTTGTCATATAATGACTGCAGCTGAGAAAGCAGTTGCGCTTTTTCAATTTTTCTCACCAGCAGCAGCGAAGCATTTTGCTGAGCCACAAGCAGGTCATTTTTTTCCACATAACCGCTAATCTGCATCCTGCTGTCCCTTACGGCCAGATATCCGATACCCTGCTGTTCCATAAGAAACAAGGCCTCAAACAGCAAACGGCTTTCATCCAGAAATATGACCGGCGATTTCATGAACTGATACACCCTGGCATCAGGATCTGCCTGGCCCGAAATTGCCTGTAATGCAAACTGATCCCTGTGCAACACACCCACTACCTCATTTCTGCCCTTGGTGACAAATAACAGATCGGTTTGCTTGGCCATCATCAGCCTGGCCACAGACTGTAAGTTCTGATCCATGTCAACATGGGCCGCATGACGAACATATGATTTGAGAGATGTGTTCATCATCAACAGCGAAGTCCTTAAGTCTTCCTGCAGCATTTCGGCTGATTTGTCCCTGATCAGATGACGACTGACCTCCTTGATGATGAAAATAAAACCGTGTTGGTTGTCAATAGCGATATTTGAAACGGTAAGTACAATGTCGATCTTATGCCCCGATTTTGTTATCAGGAGGGCTTCAAGATTGCGGGTCTGTTCCAGGTCAGTAAGGATGCTATCCAATGATTCGCCGGGAATCTCCAGCAGCTTATCAATAGATATGTCCATCATTTCCATCCTTGAATAGCCTGTCAGATCAATAATGGGCTGGTTGTAATAGGTCAGCCTCCCGTTAAGCCACATAATAGTGCTTTCGGTTGAAGCATCCACCAGTTTTTTGTATTTCATGCGTGATTGCTTCAACTTCTCTTCAACATCAAGACGTCGGTTTTCTATCCTCAGGCTCTGCCGCATGATGTAAAAAACAATAAAGCTGACCAACAACATAAATAAAACGGTAATGCGGATGAGTCTGCTCCTGATCACTTTGATCTCTTCCTTAACATCTTCAAGATAAATACCTGTACCGATGATCCAGCCCCATGGTTCAAAACCTCTTACGTAAGAAAGCTTGGGAACAATTCGTGTACTGTCATCTTTCCATTGCCACCAGTAATCAATGTATCCCTCACCTGTCTCCTTTACTGTTTTAACGGCTTCTATAAACAAGCGGGTACCCTCCGGATCAGCGTAATCCGATACATTTTGCCGGTTCAGATCCTGACGGTAAGGATGCATGATCATCACCGGAGTCATGTCAGTGATCCAGAAATAATCCTTGGCCTCATCTCCGTATCGAATGGCTTCCACTTTGTTGATAGCCATCTGTTTCGCAACCTCCTCATCCAGCACGCCCCGCTTAGCTTCCCGGTGAAATTCATCTATCACACTCCAGGTCGAATTCGTCAACTCCATGATCATCTCCTTTTTTCGATCCATAAAACCCCTCTCCACCATGGGCAGAAAAATCAGCGAGAAGGAGACAACATAGAGCAGGATTACCAGTATGGCGGGTATGATGATCCTGATTATAAAAAAGCTTTTCATGGAATGAGTTAGCGTTTAAACCCTGAATGCCTTGAATTCAAAATTTACGGTGTTAAACACAGCAGCACCACTTTTATTTCTTCCACTGGCAATTGCAGGCAAGCCAATGAAAGTTTCAGTTTGACGGATCTTTTTCTTCCGGAAACCATGCTCCCGGTATCCAAAGCCGTTCACCACCTCAAAACCCTCTTTGTGCATATGTCCTGCGAATGACAAGATACAATTATTTTTACGCATTTGCCAAAAATGCTCCCTGTAATCGCAAATATCGTCAATTCTTTTTCTCAGAGAACCGGTTGCATCGGGAAACATAAAATGTGAAGCAAGTATATGGAGCTCTTTGGTTTCAATCACCGCCCATTCAGGCAAAGACTGTAAATAAGCTATGTTTTCATCGGTCAACTCTGGAAGTAACTCACTCTCGTACAGCCATATCCTTCCTTTCATCAGCTTTATCCTCTCGGCCAGGTCAAGTGAAAACCAATCTTCCGGATAAGGGATACCGGCATTATTTCTTGGCACCAGGCCGGCGGAGAAAAGGTCATGGTTGCCGGCCACCACATGCGTGCAGCTTTGTCTGACAAGATCAACACAGGCATTGGCATCGCGGGTATCCGCATAGGGATAATACAGCGGGCTGAAACCTATGATATCACCCGTGCAGATTATTTGGTCGCATTTTTCCCTTTCGAGTTGGTCGAGAGCCCTCCTCAGTGAAACAATGTCTTCGTGTATATCAGAAATAAATCCCAGGATCATATCAAATAAAATAATAAACCGCAAATAGCAGCCGTAAGTTGGTTACGTTTTCGACATCAACCGGTATTCCCCTTCTTTGTTGATCGATATCGACCGTGCCGAAGGAAGCCCTTGTATATTCACATTCCAGCGCGAACCGGGCTTTGCCGAGGTTATAAAAAATACGGGGCGACACCCTGAAAAGGGATTTGATATCTGTTCCCAAACCAGTAACTGTGGTACCTGGCAGAAGATCGGTGGTTGCCCCAAGGTTCTCCGAAACGGCTATGAAAATACCGGATTGAAAAACTTTGCCTGTGGTATGTGCCTCCAACCATAACTGTTGCGTTTTCAGTGGCGCATATTCCCGGATGCCCCTTACCTGGTCTGTTTCCCGTAACACGCCATATCCACCAATCATCAGGAGGTCATTGGCATTCTGGCCCAGTACATACTGTGCTTTTACAATCAATGACGGGAGATCAAGTCTGGCATATCCGCTGAAGCTGGTGCCCGAAACGCTTGCATTTGTCTTGTATCCCTGGGGTGTAACAAGTTCGGGCACTATTTTCTTCCAGGCGATAGCCGCCCCGGTTGTCAACGAGACGGGATTGTCAGGTTTTGACAGTTTATAATGCAGTTGCAGGTGGAGATCGGGGGTGGCTGCATTTCTCAGGTAGACAGAGCTGGCGCCGGCCGGGCCGACATTGGCAAAATCGCGCTGCGATAGTGCAGCCGCCACCAGGCTGATGCCATTGGTACTAAAAGTGTAGCGTATCTGTGGGTTCCTGGAAAATGGCTGAAAAGGTACACCGGTATTGAATGATACAACATCAGGAAACGTAGAGGTAATAAACAGCGGATTCCAGAACTGACCGAATAAAAACTCAGAAGAATTGCGTTGCAGCCTCACAAAAGCGTGACGTAGCCTGAAACCGTTGATGTCGGGGTTGGTATGCCCGAAAAAAGCGCCCTCAACCATTCCTGTGATCTTGAACCCTTTGACATCAGGCGCAGTAAAAGCGGCATTTAAACGGGTCTGTATCGACAAGAAGTTGAGCGACGGAACATCATTGATATCATGGCCATCCTGGTCTAATGACGGTTTAGCCGGCCACAAAAGAAAATGACCTTCCCTGGCTGCCACCACCTGACGCGTATCGTAAAAAAAATCGTTTTTGATAAAGCCCCCGAATTTCACTGCAAATGAATCCTGGTCACCTTCCTGTGTGACAGCCAGCAACGGCAGAAAAAGAAAATACAGCATCAAGTTTTTTTTCATCTGTTTATAATTTTATTAAATAGGTCAGATGGAACTCGCATGTTGAATATTTTATTTCTACCGTATTTAACTTCGTTGAGCTCGCAAGCTCGGTTGTGTTTGACAAAACATGCTCGTTTCATAATCACCTCCTGGTGTTTGATGGTTTTACAATGGCATCTGATGGTTTTCAATGCTTCTAAGGGCTTCTTCGCGGCGGGAATAGTCTCCGCAAAAGCCCATGCTTCTCCAAAGGCCTTCCAAATATGATGTTCAGGTTGTTTTTGGCTGCCAGGTTATCCTCCCAAAGTTCCAGCGCCTTGACATAATATTCAACGGCCTCCTCAGGACGGTTTTCATGACGCCTGATAATTCCCATATTGGTATAGCTCACCGACAACCTTCTTGGCATCTCTGCACGGGCCGTCATGATGTCTTTCACCCTTTGCCCTATATACAACCCGGCTCGTTTGTCATTGGCTATGACCGGGTCAGCCATGAAGTCGCTATAAACCATATCATGTATACCTGACTCATCAAGCGCTTCAAATGTATTGATCCACCCCTGGTAATATTCAATTCCCTGGTGAAGCTCACGTTCGGCCATGGCTAAATATTGCAGCTTCACCTCATCAACAAGCGTGTCAGAGATAGCCCAGGTCAGGTATATCGTGGCGCGGTTGTTCAAAACCACGCCAATCTCATAAGAGTTTTTGTAATGTGGAACAGATTTGAAAACCCCGTAGATACTGTCGAGCAGCGAAAGGATCTTATCTTGTTCATTGGTGGCTGCATACACATTAAACCTGCCGTACATGGTTCTGGCATCCCTGACACGGGGGTCGGTCGACCTGTTTATGCCGGAGTAATATATCCATGCAATGGCCAGGCCAACAAGAGCAAGGACAACCATTACCAGAATGATTACCCTTGTTCCTTTATTTGTCGGTATGATGCCCAATGCTATGAGTGTACTTTTTCAATGAGGAACTTCCTGATCTCTATAGGGGTTTCTCCGGTTAGGTTAGATACTATAATATTGGTAAGGATGGCCAGTGGTGCACCGATCCATGCGAAGTACCAGGCACCAAGATAGTAGCTGATAAAATCGCTGTAAGGCAATACCCACTCGTACCTTTCTCCTATCAAATAGGTTAACGAAATAATGGTCACGATACTACCGACGATTAGACCGGCTTTGGCGCCTGCGCGATTGGAACCACTCCACCAGATTCCCAGCAGAAAAAGTGGGAAAATGGTGCAGCCGGCCATGGAGAAGGCAATGGCAACCAGTTGGGCGATCAGGGCCAGGTCTAACATTGCAATCGCTGCAATAATAACCGCCATCAGGATGGTGCTCAGCCTGGCAATGTTGATTTGTGTTTTTGGTTTTGCTTCGGGATTGATCACCTTTACATACAGGTCGTGTGCAAAAGCCGAAGACCCGGCTACCAGTAGCCCTGAAGTGGTTGAGAAGGCCGCAGAGACACCGCCTGCCGCCAGCAACCCGACAATCAAAGGATTCACATCACCAAGCTGTGCAGTATAGACCACGATGGCATCTTTTGCCAGCTGTCCTACCTCAGGGTTGGCAGAAAGCATCATGCCAAAAACAGAATAAACCGGTGCGCTCCAGTAGAGCAAACAAATAAAGAATAAACCCCAAACAACCGACCACCTGGCATCACTGGCTTTCGGAACCACGTAAAAACGCTGGATCACATGCGGCAATCCGGCTGTTCCGATCATGAGCGAAAAGGCAATGGCAACCCAGTGAAACATAGTTTGCCCGCTGGATAGCGCCCATGGCATTGCGTATTCCGGACTGGGCACAATGGCAAAATGGTGCCCCAGTGAATTGAACAGCCCCGACTTTTCTGAAATCATCACACCATCAACCACATCCTGAACAGCAGCACCATAACCAATCTGCGGAAGCAGCCAGAAATAATCAAATTTGGCGGTCAGGATAAAGAGCGGGATCATAAAAGAGCTGATGATGATCACATACTGAATCTGCATGTTCTTGGTGACCCCCAGCATTCCTGATATCAGGGTGTAGGCAAGCACCACAGATCCGCCAATGATGACGGACATGGTGTAGTTCAAACCCAGGATCCAGCTGAACATCAAACCTATCCCACCAAACTGACCCACGGCATAAGCAATGGAAATGACAATGGCAATTATCGCACCAATGGCGCGCAGAGACTGAGAATAATACCTGTCGCCAATGAAGTCGGCGGCCGTGTATTTGCCGTACCTGCGTATCTGACCGGCCATCAGGATGAGCAACAGCACATACCCGCCTGTCCAGCCAACAACATAGGAAAGACCATGGTAACCTGAGCCGTACATCAGGGCGGCCATCCCGAGAAAGGAGGCGGCGCTCATCCAGTTCGAGGCAATGGCCATACCTGAGCCGACACGTGAAACACCCCGGCCTGCGGCATAATAATCGGTGGTGTCTTTGGCCCTGAAAACAATACCCACTAAAACAAATAGCGTAAGAATGAAGATGAGGATAATGGCGGGGCCAACCTTGAAACCACCCTCCAGTTGGGTAACATCGGTTGCCGCTAATACGGTAAATGGTAAAAAGACAAAAAGAAATATGAACAGTTTTTTCATGATAGTTTTTCGGTTTGAATGGTTGGCGTTAATCAGTTTTTTCTGCGAAATTGAGTCTTGCATGAAGCCTGTCAATTTTGTAGCAGTAATACCAGCAAAGGGCAATGAACAGGATTAGCAGAAACACCGCCGTGTAAAAGTAATGAAAAGGGAATCCCAGAAATACTGTATCGGTAAGGAATGAACGGTTGTGCGTCATGTATAAATACATGATCTCCGGTATTTTCTGCTTATTTTCCTCAGCAATGCCGGCCATATTGTCGGTGAGACCCATCGGAAGCAGCTGTGCGAGCAGGGAGCCCTCGTCAATGCCCAGCGCCGGCGCCGCCCTTGCTATGACCAGCTCCCTGGCGGCCAGGTATTCGCTGTCCTGAAGGGAAGTGATCTGCTCACGAAGAGAATTGAATTTTTGAACATCCTGCTGAAGACCGGAAAGTTCGTCGTCAGGATATACATTTGAAAGCATCCAGCCAACACCGTCCTGAATGGCTGCGAACTCAGCACGGCTTAGGGTTAACTTGCCCATAACCTGTACCATAGATTGACCAGCTACCTGGAAATCTTTCTCACTGGCCTGGCCCGATAGCACATTGTTCCAGGCAGGTGTGAAACGAACCAGGGCCTCCTCCGGAACAGGCTTCTCAAAGATCTTGAGCAATACCTGAAAGCCGAATATTGCAACGGCCCATACGATAAATAGTTTGATTGTAAGGTTTCTGTTAATCAGTGCACGTTGTGTGGTCGGCCTGAAAAAACTGATTTTGTAGTCTTCTGATTCCACGTTGTTTCTTTTTCGGTGAATGATAGTTGTAAAGCCCTTTTGTTTTTGCCAGGTAAATTTAAGCAGGCATTTTGTACATGTGTTTATTACAAGGTTCAAAAGTATTAAAAAAAATATTGTGTGCAATATGTCCGAAAAAAAACTATTCAAAAAGTGAAATTGCGTCCGGTTATTGACATACCTGCAATAAGGACTTCGCCGGGTG
The DNA here is from genome assembly GCA_007693555.1 of Bacteroidota bacterium. Lineage (GTDB taxonomy): Bacteria > Bacteroidota > Bacteroidia > Bacteroidales > UBA7960 > SKVR01. The sequence continues at coordinate 8,869 of REDJ01000107.1, read as the reverse complement.
ATTTTTCCCGCCCCGTTACTGGCTATTAAACCCACCTTCTGGCCCAGCTAAATATCAAAACTGATATTCCCGAAAAGCAGCTTCCCGGCATTCGACTTACCCGGATTTTCCGCCTGCAAATAATACCCTGATGAGCTTTTGCGCCAAATTACGCGATTTTTTGGGATGGGAAATCAGCACAAAACTTCAATCTTCTCTTTTCCCATAACAAATCTTACATCAACTTCAGTTGCCCGACATTCAAAATACATTCGAAGCAAATAAATGCCGGAAAATATGTTAATGTTTGGGAAAGTATTATATATTCGTAGTTATAAATGTGTTACCAGCAAGCCAGGAAGACCTTCCTGAATTAACATTCTTACAAGCAGATTAAAATAAAAAATGATTGTTAATCGATTCTAAAATGACTTATAAACTTCCTCGTACCACTTTTTTATTATTTTCGTTTATTAACTATTTGATTTCTGACTTATGTTAAAACCTTTGGAGAGCAGACCAATTAGAACAGTTTGGAATGAGAGTGTTCAGAAAAGGTACTTTGTAATCGCTGATATAGTTAAGGTGTTTACTAATACTCCCAAACCAAGAGAATATATTAAGAAAAGGAGAAAATTTGATGAACAGTTTTCTCAACAGTGGGGCCAGATTGTCACACCCCTTTCGTTAGAAACTAATGGAGGAAAGCAAACTTTTAATTGTGCTGATGCACAAGGACTTTTGATGATAATTCAATCAATTACATCGCAAAAGGCAGTACCATTTCAAATATGGCTTGCCAAAGTGGAGTCAGTAAGATTCAACGAAATAGAAAATTCTGAACTGTTGACTCAACGAACAAAAAAATTATACATGAAAAAAGGATATCATCCTTGCCAATGGATTGAAAAAAAAATGCAAAGCATTAAGATTCCAAAAAGGCTTACGAAAGTTTTGAAGAGTAGGGCTGCAAAAGAACAAAAAGAATACGCTTTTCTAAAAGCAGAGATTGCAAATGCAACATTGGGTATTACGCTTTCAGAATATAAGAAAATTAAAGGTCTGCAGTGTCAAAAATTACGAGATTTAAATACTGACCTTGATTTGATTTTCCGTTTGCTTGGTGATGCGTCTGCCAAAGAAATTGTTGCCAACATTGACACAAAAGAATTTATACAAAACAAGAAAGCATGGTAGCCAACAATTAGCTTCGCTGCTACTTCGTGGCGCAGGGCCTGGCAGTAGTTTTATCCCGCACGTGCGGAACTGCTCCGTGTGGGCTTTTGTAGTCCCGCGCATGCGGGAAAGCCTGCAACGGCGAAGCTCTCATTAAGTGAAGCGGAATAAATCCGCTACTGTGGCCATATCAGGAACATCAAACTGTCTCAAAACCACACTTTCTATTCACACAAAAAACATAAAGTATTTGCTCAATACGTTTATTTTTGGATATAAATTGAGAATCCCGGCGGTGTTATGAGACGAAGTGACGTTGAATGTAAGTTTTTTGCGATGATGCATTAAAAAAAAACTTGATTTTATCAGATATTTGTCCTATATTTACGGACAATTGTCTAAAATCAAACATTATGACGACAACAATATCAAAAATAGAAGGAAGGCTTGACAAAGAAATTGCTTCTTTTTTTCATAATAGAAGATTTAGGGAGTATCAGGTAAAATTAAGCAAGCATATAACATATAGAAGCTTCTTAGAAGATAAAATGCTTATTATAGTTGCTATAAGGGCTGGTATTCCATATTCACTTTTTAATTTAATAAAGGACTCTACCCCATTTACAGAGAATGACTGGGCTAATTTTCTTGACATTTCGACAAAATCCCTGCATCGATACAAAGCATCATCTGAGCACCACTTCAAACCTATCCATTCTGAAAAGATTATTGAAATGGCGGAGGTTACAAAAGTTGGGCTTGATGTGTTTGGAAGCATGGAGAAGCTCAGGCAATGGCTTAATACCCCAAGTTATGCACTAGGCAATTTAAAGCCAATAGAATTGCTAAAAGATTCATATGGGAAAGAGTTGGTCATTAGTGAATTAACCCGAATCAATCACGGCATACTTGTATAAATGGAAGTTTTTAGGCTCGCAAGAGAGAAGTATGCAACTCCATTGTCAGGGAAAGGGTCTGCCATTAAAGGTGCTCGTTGGAATTCTATTGGCATTGAACTAATTTATACAGCCAGAAACAGGTCTTTAGCAATGGCTGAAGTTGCAGTTCATTTTACATTAGCAACCATGCCAGAAGATTATGTAATGATAACCATTGATATTCCTGATAACATTGAAACAAAGCAACTGGAAGTAGCTGACTTGCCGACAGGTTGGAAAGACTTCCCACACCCCCCGTCTACTCAGAAAATTGGGGATGACTTCGTGAATGAAAACAAATTTTGTATTCTGATTATACCTTCTGTTGTTACACAAGGGGACTATAACGTGCTTATAAATCCTAATCATAAGGACTTTGGTAAGATTAAAATCACAAGAATCGAAAAATTTCCCTTTGATAAGAGAATATTCAAATAAACCAGCCGCCAATATAACAGGAATATGAGCGGTCTGCAAGACCTGGGGTTTCATGTTAAAACCGGCAAAAATTTACTTACCCAAATTTTCCGCCTGGAAATAATTATCTGATGAACTTTTGCGCCAAATTACGCGTGATTTTGGGATGGTGAGTCTGGCATTGAAAATTCTCATGCCAGTAGAAAAAAATCTAATAATAGCTATACTGAGAAGAATAAATTTAAGAAATATCTATTGAAATTAAAAAAGTGATATATATATGTTGGTATGAACTAGTTATGCACAAGCTGAAAAAAAAAGGATAAAATGGAATTAACTCAACAACTAAATATGAAAAGGTGTCCGCATTGTAACATAGCGAGTCCAACCATTAGAGAAATTTATGAATTTGATACAAATAGTGCAAACAGAAACAATCATAGGAAATGGGTAACCTATGCTTGTCAAAGCTGTGGAGGAGCCATTATAGGTAGTAGGACTCTCCAAAATGCTACTGCACATGAGATTTTTCCTACTCCAAAGATAGTTGACGAGAGTATTCCAGATCGAGCCAAACAATATCTGAGTCAGTCATTAGAAACTATTCATGCCCCTGCAGGATCAATTATGCTTTCAGCTAGTTCAATTGACTCGATGTTGAAAGAGAAAGGCTACAAAGAAGAAAGTCTATATTCTAGAATTGAAAAGGCTGCTAAAGACCACTTAATTACAGAATAAATGTCTCAGTGGGCTCACCAAATAAGACTAGAAGCGAATGACCAAAGACATGCAGATGACAATGCTAGCCTACCAACTGAAGTAGATGTAAAAAGAGTTGTTGAGTTTGCAATTGCATTAGGGGAATTCCTATTCGTTCTACCTAATAGAGTTCAGACTGCGATTGAAAAGACAAAAGAAGAAAAATAAAACCTTTGCATAACAGCAGTTATGTGGCAATAGCAGGTGCAGCGAAAAACTGAAGGATTGTGCTTCTAAAAAACTTTTTTGATAAAGGGACAAGTAATCGCTTTTAATCAGCTACTGCACATACACGCAAAACTTTGGCGTTCATTGTTAAAGACCCTAAAAGCTTGAAACAATTAATAAAAAAAATAAATTAGAATCATTATTAACAATTAAAGTTTACAAAATGAAAAGCAAACAAATTTTTTGCGATTACCATTACTGTTAATGGGTGTATTTTTATTTGTAACAGTTAGTTGTGATAGCGGCAAAGGTAGTGATAGCGGTATTGTTAGTGATAGCGGCAAAGGTGGTGATAGCGGTAATGATAGTGATAGTGGCAATGGTAGTTTTACCGACCCACGTGATGGCAAGTCCTACGAAACCGTAACTATAGGCAACCAAGTTTGGATGGCAGAAAACCTTGCTTATGAACCCACCAGTGGCAACTATTGCGCTTCTGATAATGACAAAAGTAATGTGGAAACTTATGGTTACCTGTATAATTGGCAAACAGCCTTAAATGTTTGCCCTGTCGGTTGGCATTTGCCGAGTGATAATGAATGGAAAGAACTCACCACTTTTGTGGGGTTTTTCGATTCGGTCAAAAAGCTTAAGGCCAAAAGCGGGTGGAGCGACAATGGCAACGGATCCGATGACTATGGTTTTACAGCCCTTCCGGGCGGCGAATGTAGCTGGGGTGGGGCATTATTCTTCGTTGGCCACAGTGGTTACTGGTGGAGTGCTACCGAGGCCAATACCGATCGTGCTTGGCGCCGGAGCATTTATTACAGTCTCAGCCATGTGAATTTTGACCCAAGCGATAAGGAGTCGGGTTTTTCTGTCCGTTGCGTCAGGGATTAATTTATTCGATTCATTTGACTATTTGATTATTACTCTACAGAGCCAATACAAGGCATCAAAAAACCGATGTTCTTCAAATTGCCCGAGAGCAAATAGAAGTAATTCATTTAACTATAGGGGTAATGAAAGATATGAAACAAATAAACCTTGAAAAATTCGTAATGATGAAACCCAACGAAATACCAACATGGCATAGCCAACAATAGCGGGGCTTGGAGGTAGCTAAGAACATTGAGCTTAAAATGATAGGAAATGGATAAATCCATTACATTTAACATGGCGCATATTACATAGCCCACGGCATAAACGGCGGGCTATGGGGATAAACCTCTCAAATAAGACCCCATTAAAGCTTTCAATACCTGATTAAACCACATCCATTTGTTTTATTCTGTTAAAATCCTTAAATATTTAATCTTTTTGTCTATATTTAAAAAAAAAATAGATAATCAGCGTGAGTTATGTTTTCATGTTGAATTTGGGATTGGTTTGACTGGCAACACAAATTTTGATTGCCTGGTATGAAAAAAATTTAGTATATCGCAACCGATGCTTATAATGAATAAAAAAATGAGATTGAAGTCGTTTGCATATTGCATAATAGAATTGACTTAAAGAATCCATTGACATGATAAAAAAAATCACTTGCGTTTGTTTTTTTCTTTTATTATTCCCAAATTTTTTGCCGGCTCAGATTGAATGGAAACCGGGTTTCGTTATTACGCAGAATGCTGATACAATATATGGCTATATTGAAAACCTGGAAACCAGAAGCCTTTCCAGGAATTGTCATTTCAGAGTGAGTGAATCAGCAGAAACCAGGATTTTTTCTCCAGGAGATATTTTAGGTTACAGATTTTCTGACGGACGATATTTTATCTCTATGTATGTGGATGGTTTAGGGCAGGGTCGTCCTGTTTTTCTGGAGTTCCTTGTGCAGGGAGAGATAAGCTTTTATCACTATTTCGATTCGGGCAGCCGATATTTCATCCTAAATGATGGAGTATTTACTGAACTTACAATTACCACGGATACTTTTACTCAAGAAGGCCGGGAATATGCTTTCACGCGAAAAGATTTCAGGGGTATGCTCAGTTATTATCTCAAGGATGCTAATATGATGAAGGAAATTAACAGGGCGAATCTTACACCCAGATCTCTCATCAATCTTGCCGAAACCTATCAGGCCCAGGTTTGCCCGGATGAAGAATGTATAGTTTATTCAAAGAGTTTGCTTCGTGTTAAAATAATACCCGGGTTTCATGCAGGTTTTACTTCCAACAGAATAAGCTTTGGACGACGTTTAGATTCTGATTTCGGTGCGAATTTTAATATCGGGTTTCGGCTTAGATTCGAAAATATGATTGCGTGGAACGAAAATATTATTTTAGAAACGGGATTAAATTTGCACCGGTTTTCTCAGTATACATTATCTGCAGGTAAAATAAATATAAGACAACCGGAATGGTTCAGGTATAAAGGTGACCACATAATTCTTGAACGGCTGAGTTGGCTAAACCCTTCAGTAACATCTGCCAGAGTTAACCTCAACACAACATTGATTAATATTCCCGTTGTCGCATTGTATCGTTTTCCCCGCAGAAATATATCCCCTTTTGCAGGAATTGGTATGTCGAATATGATAGTTTTAAGCCAGACCGACGAAATGTATTATCATTATTTTAACAGAAGATACAATAAATTGATCCCCGGTTATCTTATGGGGTTCATGGCAAAAACCGGAACAACAATTCCAATGAATAATTCTGTAAACCTGCTGGTTGAATTAATATTTGAACACTCCCAGTCAATGGATCTTAACCAGATGCTCCGTTTCAGGAATAACCAGTTCTCATTAAATTTCGGGGTGTTATTATAAAAAAGTAACGTACTGAGAATTATTTTATAAAAGTACAGTATAATGTCTTTTTCGGCCTGAATGAGTTTTAAACTTATCACCCGGGTTTTCTGTTTTTTAAACAGGCAGAACAAAAATTACTTTACCACAGAGACCTTAAAAAACGTATTTTTGTCAGCTGTTTCTGTATTTTTAAACTGTACTGCAGGGGTGCTATTATATAGGAATATTTCAAAACAGATTTCCCTGCAAAAAATAAATTCGAGTAATTTATATCAGCTCTTTTCATATTTAAAAAATCAAGAGACTGATTCTAAACTTACACTAAATTGTGAAGGGATATTACTTTATCCATCAATCCAAAATGATTTTGTGCACTCATATAAATATGAGAACCATAGAATAAGGGTTATGTCGGTAAACCTAAATCAAGAATGGCAGAACATAATGACAGATTTATTAAAAATTATAGTATGAGAACCAATCCAACACGCACCATCCCTTCGCTTTCAGGCACATTTGGTATTACCACAAGGCTTGCCCTCAATCCAAAAATGCCAAAAGAGCCTTCAAACCCGTTTCACTCGGACACGCGGGTAGAAACGTCCAATAAATATAGAGATGATAAAAGAACTAATAAAGGCCAGTTGGTCAAAGCATATATAATTAAGTTCGGTTTCGGTGCTAATAATCAGGTTTACTGATTTGCTTCGGCTTCAATGTATCACCTCAAACCACCCCCACCAAAACCCAATCTAAAAAATACCAAACACTCCCCATATGACCCCACTCCCCCTCAAACCCCGAAAATCCCTCAACAAAGCCTTCCTGAAAGTAAAGCCCAACAGGACTGAAATTGAGCGTTTCAAGGCGAATCTTATCCAGTTGCTTGATAGGAGTAATGATATGGAATCGGAAGAGTTTCATAAAAACCTGGTTATTGATTTCCTGAAAAAGACGTATTATGACCCCAATCATTTTATCAACACCAAGGGAAGGAACGACCTGGTAATACACAACGGTGACAAAGCGAAAAGTTCAGTGGGTGTTATACTTGAAGCCAAAAAGCCCACCAACAAGGCTGAAATGACATCTGTCAATGACCTCAACAGGAAGGCGTTTCAGGAACTGGTGCTGTACTACCTGAGAGAAAGAATTACCCATAAAAACCTTGAAGTAAAACATCTGGTCATTACCAACATCCATGAATGGTTCATTTTTGATGCTACTACCTTTGACAGGCTTTTTGCCCAGAATAAAAACCTTGTAAAGCAATTCAACGACTTTGAAGGCGGACGGCTGGCCGACACCAGAACGGACTTTTTCTACAGGCAGATTGCCGAACCGTTTATTGCAGCAATTACCACCGAAATTGAATTTACCCACTTCCATTTGCAGGATTATCAAAAACCCTTGCGGAATAATGACAAGGCTGACGATACCAGACTGATTGCTCTTTTCAAGTTACTATCGCCCGAACATCTTTTAAAACTTCCATTTGCAAACGACAGCAACAGCCTTGATAAAGAATTTTACAAGGAGTTGCTTCACATTATCGGTTTAACCGAAACCAAAGAGGGCAGCAAAAAACTGATTGAGCGAAACAAGGAAGGCAACAGAAACTACGGCTCATTCATTGAAAACGCCATTATACAGTTAGACAGTCTGGATAAAATATCAAGGCTTGATAATCCGGGCCAATTCGGAGCTAATACGCAGGAAAGACTTTTTAATGTGGCTCTCGAATTAAGCATTACATGGATGAACCGCATTTTGTTCTTAAAACTCCTGGAAGGCCAGCTTATTACCTATCATAAAGGCGACAAAAGCTATGAATTCCTCAATGAAGGGAAAATTCAGAATTACGACGACCTTAACAGTTTGTTTTTCCAGGTACTGGCCCGCAAACATGATGAACGCAATGAAGACGTAAAAACCCTGTTTGAAAAAGTTCCGTTTCTGAACAGCTCACTTTTCGAACCCACAAATATTGAGCATACCACGATTTTAATCAGCAACCTGCGGGATGACAAAACCATTCCCGTTTATGCCCATACCGTTTTAAAGGACGAAAAGGGGAAGCGCCTTTCAGGTGCGTTGAGCACACTTCAATACCTTTTTAAGTTCCTGGATGCTTATGATTTTTCAAGTGAAGGAAGCGAAGAGATACAGGAAGATAACAAAGCCCTTATCAATGCCTCGGTTCTGGGATTGATTTTCGAAAAAATCAACGGCTACAAAGACGGTTCGTTTTTTACGCCGGGTTTCATCACCATGTATATGTGCCGCGAAACCATCCGCAAAGCCGTTGTGCAGAAATTCAACGAAACCAAAAACTGGAATTGCCGCGACCTCAATGAACTCTACAACAAAATTGAGGACACCAGGGAAGCCAATGAAATAGTAAACAGCATCAAAATCTGTGACCCTGCTGTGGGTTCCGGACACTTCCTGGTTTCGTCTTTAAACGAGATGATTGCCGTAAAAAACGACCTGAAAATTCTGCAGGACCGCAACGGGAAACGCCTGAAAGAATACCAGGTGGAAGTGGTAAACGATGAATTGATTGTAACGGACGAAGAAGGCGAACTGTTTGAATACAACCCCAATAGCAAAGAGAGCCAGCGCATACAGGAAACCCTTTTCCACGAAAAGCAAACCATCATTGAAAACT
>REDJ01000103.1 GCA_007693555.1 Bacteroidota bacterium | reverse complement strand
TGACTCATGGCATAATAATCAAAAAGCTCTTCATCATGGCGATTAGTTAGCATATCCTGGAAAGTACGAACTGCTGCACGGCGGCCGATATTTTCCTGGATAACAGGTCCATCGGCTACCCTGGGCCTTTCCGGTACATCCCCGCGGTTTTCAGGAACTGCAGTAAAAAGAATTGTCTGATTATCAGAGCTCCATGAAAAAGCATTGCCCATCACATTGCTTATGGCTTGTTGGGTAATTTTGCGGGCCTGGGCAGTTCGCACCTCCAGCACCCACAATTCAATTTTGTTGTAAGTTGTGTTTAAAAATGCCATATGCCGGGAGTCGGGAGACCATCTGACATTGCTGATTTGCGGACTTTTTGGTAAACCGGTGACCACCCGCTCATTTTCACCTCGTATATTGGTCAGACTTATTGAAATACCGTAAGATCTTCGACTTGGGCCATTGTTATGAGGGTCAATGCGCAACCCGCCAAGTCTTAATTCTTCCCTGGCCAGGTCTTCAAGAGATGGTAAACCCGGATTGCCAATGAATGCAATGGTAGTGTTATCCGGTGAAATGGATGTTGATGGTGTGGCAGGGGCATCTACAAGGTCAATGATTTCCTGCGGGGGCAGTTGAAACCCAAGGGGTTCCTGGCTGTAAACGGCAACGCCTATGAGCATTGCAAGTGCATAGATTAACGTGTTTTTGTAACGCTTCATTTATGATTTATGATTTATGAATGGTATATTGTCAATGCCTAATTAACATTGACTTTTTTGGAGAGTAAAGATAAAATCTTTGGGGTAATTGGGGGGTTAAATAAAAAAAGCAAAGGGCAGGTTTTAGAATTTTTAGGAAGTACCCGCCCTTTTTTTTAATTTGAGTATCTTATTTAATCCAGGTTACGGATGCATCTTACACTGAATCCGAAAGATTTGATCCCGTTACTATAAGGAGTAACGGAACCATCCATATAATATATACCTCTTCCGATAGCATTCAATGATGATGCTTCAGTAGCAGTCCAGAAATCAGCAAATTCTCCTTTCCAGAAAAATGTACCACTTGTGGATCTTACTCCCGGGGGTAATGCCGAAAACCCGAAATCATCTGTTCCGTAATGCGTGCCATGCGCGTCCCATCGCGGATGATCAGAAGTATCGCAATCACCACCTAAAGGTGAATTTACCTGTCTGCAGGATTTTAGTTTGTTTCCAATATTATTGGTAGTAACATCTTCATAGTTATCAATAAGATATGAAGTCATTTGTGTCCATTCTTCATCTTCGGGGAGATGCCAGCCCGCAGGACATGCTTCAAGGGCTGCCGGCCAGTTATATAATACGCCGTAATTATGATAATTGTCAGATTCCATCGCCTCATTTACATCTGTCCCCTGATAACCATAAACGTAATATACGGGTTGAGTTAAATTATCTGTTGTGGAAGGAGAAACTGCAGGTAAATACTTCAGATTTTCTGAAAGCCAGCATTGAGAACCAATCTGAACCATGCTGTAAACATTTCCATCACGTGGATCGGTAATAGTTCCTTCACAAATAAATGTATCCTCATCAGGTAAAACAATTATGAAAGTAGTATCAGAATAAAAAGGATCGCAGTCGCCCGCAATTACCTCTGCCCGGAAAAAAGCAGAATTATCTGCTATGAATAGCAATGTATCATGTGTTTCTCCGGCCAAATCTTCCCATAGTTCAGTATCAAACGATTTTTGCCATTGAATATCTCCGACATAATCATTAAGGCGGATTACCACTGAGTCATTTTCATTGACCGTTGCATCTGGCTCTGAAAGAAGGGGAGTATCTGCCGAAGCATGATAAACAGAAAAAATCAGAGCAACAGAGAAAAGAAAAGTTCTATATGTATATTTCATAATTATCCTCCTGTTATTTAATGATAAATTGATTTACATACGATTGGCCGGAAGTGCTTACCCGAATAAAGTAGACACCTTTTTTAAGAAAGCTCAGATCCAATTCTGAATTGAAATTTTTGTTACGAGCTGGTTTTTCAGACTGGTAAACCAGTTTTCCGGAAATGTCATATACCATAATGTTAAGCATTCTTTCACCGCGGTTGAGGTTTAAATCAAGTGTAAATATCCCGGAGTTCGGATTGGGAAAAATATGCATCATCTGGTCATCAGTAAATTCGTCCTGCATTGACGTAGCAAAGCATTCTTCCACATTAGGCTGGGAAATACTGATATCAATGTATATGATATTTCGCGGGTTTTCAGATACCTGCCTGTCCGATATCTGATCATCTGGTTGCATCGATGCATAAACAGTATTTGCAAATGCAAATCCAGAAATAAATAAAGAAATCAATAAAAGGTTTCGCATAGTTTCAGGTTTTAAAAATTAATGTAATGATTGATGTTTTTTCCTGTTACCTTAATTACAAGAAAAAAGATAAAATGGCTCATGAAAAAATGAATAATTGTTAATAAACAGTGAATTATTTAATGATGTGAGATGAAATTTCCCCGATTTTACCAAGTCACAGGGGGAATATTGTATATACATATGCTGCAGAATGGTATAAAATAATCATCTGTGTTTTCTTTTAAAATCAGCAAAGATTTGCTATTTTGCGGGCTGAATGCTGCTATGTAAAAAAGCAGCAAATTCAGCCCTTTTATCCAATTTTCAAAACACAAAAAAATATATAAAAATGCGCGAAGATACACCTATAGATTTTAAGGAAGTACAGAAGCAAATTGAGTTGATGAGCCTGTCAAATGTAGGAACTGCCTCCATCCGTGAGATCAAGCGATTGGTTGATAATATTGAACATGCAACCGGAGAACGCTTTGTCCGTATGGAAATGGGGATACCTGGTTTGCCACCGGCACAAATCGGGGTAGAGGCCGAAATTGAAGCTCTCCAAAAAGGGGTTGCAGCCATTTACCCCGATATTGACGGAATCAAACCTTTGAAGGAAGAGATTTCCAGGTTTGTGAAGTTATTTATGAATACGGAAGTTTCACCTAAAGGGTGTATCCCTACCGTAGGAAGCATGCAGGGTAGTTATGCTGCTTTTTTAACACTTACACGTATGTATCCCGGTAAGGATTCCATTCTTTTTCTTGATCCCGGATTTCCTGTACATAAGCAGCAATGCAAAGTTCAGGGGATACCGTTTGATGCTTTTGATGTGTACAATTACAGGGGAGAAAAATTGCGCGATAAGCTGGAAAGTCATCTGAAAAAAGGAAATGTTGCAGGTATTCTTTACTCCAATCCCAACAATCCTACCTGGATTTGCTTTACAGAAACCGAACTTAAGATTATTGGTGAGCTTGCCGATAAGTACGATGTTGTGGTTATGGAAGACCTGGCTTACTTTGGGATGGATTTCAGGCAGGATTTTTCAAAACCCGGTCAGGCTCCTTTTCAGCCCTCAGTGTCGCAGTTTACTGAGAACTTCATGCTGTTCATATCCAGCTCCAAGTTATTCAGTTATGCCGGACAACGCGTTGGGATGATGGTTATCTCTGATAAATTGTTTGAAACACGGGCAGAAGGACTTTGCAGGTATTACAGTTCGGATATGTTTGGCAGAGCTATGGTTTTTGGCACTGTTTACGCCCTCAGCGCAGGTACTTCTCATTCGGCACAATATGCATTGATGGCAATGCTGAAAGCTGCCAATGAAGGAGCTTTTAATTTCTGGGAAATCGTTAAGGAATATGGTGAGAAGGCCAGGATCATGAAAAAAATGTTTACCGATAATGGTTTTAAGATTGTATATGACAAGGATGAGGATAAACCCCTGGCAGATGGTTTTTTCTTTACCATATCCTATCCCGGATTGGAAGGTACTGAATTGATTGAAAAATTCGTTTATTACGGTATAAGTGCCATATCGCTTGCTATTACGGGTAGTGAACGAAGCGAGGGACTTAGAGCATGTGTTTCGCTGGTAAGCCGGGCTCAGTTCCCTGACCTGGAATACAGGCTGAAGAAATTTCATGAGCATCATCCGATAGTATGAACGGAAAACGGAAAACGGAGACGGAAGACCGGAGACCGGAGACCGAAGACCGGAGACCGAAGCTTCTGCGGACCAACTCCCCCTTTCAAGGGGGTTGGGGGGATGTAAAAATCCGAACAGAGCCGTAGCAGATTTCAGCGAAGCTAAATCTGAAATCCGAAATCTGAAATCCAAACCTTTTAAACTTTTCAACCCATCAACCCATCAACCTAACCATCAATGCAACTGATAAAAACCCCCGAAAAACTCCAGCTAATGCTGAAAACGCTGCCAGACAAGCCGGGGGTATATCAGTTTTATGATGAGAAGGGGAATATCATTTACATTGGTAAGGCTATCAGCCTGAAAAAGCGGGTTTCTTCCTACTTCAACCGCGATACTTCACAAAGTGGCCGGACAATGGTCATGGTAAGGCGCATACACGATATCCGGCATATAATCGTGGATACAGAAATTGATGCATTGCTGCTGGAAAACAATCTCATTAAAAAGTACCAGCCACGTTACAATGTTATGCTAAAGGATGATAAAACTTTTCCATGGATTTGCATAAAGAACGAGCCTTTCCCGAGGGTGTTTCCCACCCGCACCGTTATCAGGGACGGCAGCAGGTATTTCGGCCCCTACGCATCGGTTAAGATGATGAATACCTTACTGGGGCTTATAAGGCAACTTTTTCATTACCGTACCTGCCGGCTGCAGCTAACCGATGCCAATATCAAAGCAGGTAAGTTTAAGGTTTGCCTGGAATATCATCTGGGTAATTGCCTGGGACCCTGCGAGGGAAAACAAAGTGCTGAAGACTACGAGCAGACCATGGAACAAATAACCGATATTCTAAAAGGAAACCTCAATACGGTTATGCAACAGCTAAAAAACCTTATGCGTAAATATGCAGATGAATATTCCTATGAAAAAGCGCAGGTGCTAAAGGACAAGCTGGATTTACTGGAAAAATTTCAGGCTAAATCCATGGTGGTAAATGCCTCGGTAAGTAATGTTGATGTTTTCTCCGTGGTTTCGGATGAAGAATCCGGTTATGTGAACTTTTTGAAAGTGATGAACGGCGCTATAGTGCAGTCTCATACCCTGGAAATGAAAAAACGTCTGGAAGAGAGTGATGCACAACTACTGGAAATGGCCATTACGGAAATCCGTCAGCGATTTGAAAGCGGAGCTCCGGAAATTATAGTACCCTTATCGCCCGAAACCCAATTGCCGGATGTGCAATATACATTGCCTCGAAAGGGAGATAAAAAAAAGTTGCTTGAGCTTTCTGAACGCAATGCAAAGTATTACAGGCTTGAAAAACTTAAGCAAAAAGAACTGGTAGACCCCAGAAGGCATAGCCTGAGAATTCTTGAAAAGATGCAGAAGGACCTCGGATTGCCTGCATTACCTGAGCATATTGAATGCTTTGACAACAGCAATACACAGGGAAGTTATCCTGTAGCTGCCATGGTGGTTTTCAGGGAAGCCCGCCCTTCGAAAAAGGAGTATAGACACTATAATATTAAGAGCGTAGAGGGTCCTGATGATTTTGCATCCATGCAGGAGGTAGTTTATCGCAGATACAAAAGAATGCTGGATGAGAAACAGGCTTTGCCTCAATTGGTAGTTGTTGACGGAGGCAAGGGGCAGCTAAGCTCAGCTGTGTATGCACTTGAAAAATTAAATCTCCGTGGTAAAGTTCCAATAATTGGTATTGCCAAAAGGCTGGAGGAGATATATTTTCCAGGAGACAGTATACCTGTATATATTGACAAAAAATCAGAAACCCTCAAAGTCATTCAGCATTTGCGGGATGAGGCACACAGGTTTGGTATAACTCATCACCGCAGCCGCCGGCAAAAGGGAAGTTTGAAATCTGAACTAATGGATATCAAGGGAATTGGTGAGAAAACCATAACACAACTCTTGCGCAAATTCAAATCAGTGCAAGGAATTAAAAATGCAGAACTGGAAGAACTTGCCGCAGAAACTGGAATGGCAAAAGCAAAGATCATCAAAGGCTATTTTGGGAATGATATGTAGAATGAGAATTGTGTCAAGGGATGCCATCCCCGATTATATTTTAAAAAATTCGTAGGTTTGTGTTTTTCAAAGAAGTAGCAACTTAATAATTAATAAAAATGCTGAAAATCAAAATATTTCCATTCAACCCTTTCCAGGTAAACACTTATGTGTTGTATGATGAAACAGGCGATTGTGCCATCATTGATGCCGCCTGCTATGGAAATCACGAAGAAATTCAACTCAAATCTTTTATTGAAGAAAACAATTTAAAACCCGTATTGCTGTTGAATACGCATTGCCACATTGATCATATACTGGGGAATAATTTTGTTTCACAAACCTGGGGCTTAAAACCCATGACACAAAAAGACTGTATTTCATTCCTGGAAAATGCGGTTGAGTATGGGCAAACATTTGGTTTTGATGTTAAAAAACCTGTGATGCCGGACAAATATCTTACTGAAAATCAGGTTGTAGTGTTTGGCAATCAGGAACTTAAAGTGCTTGAGGCTCCCGGGCATGCTGACGGGAGTGTCTGTTTTTATCATGAGAAAGAAAATCTTGTTATTGCAGGTGATGTGTTGTTTCAAAACAGTATCGGGCGCACGGATTTGCCTACAGGAGATTTTGATAAGCTCATAAATTCAATACAAACCAAATTGATGGTATTGCCTGATAATACAGTGGTACATTGCGGCCATGGCCCGGCCACCACAATAGGAGAGGAGAAACGGAACAATCCTTTTTTATGAAAGATGAATAAATCTATTATAATGTCATTTAAACAAGTATTTTGAAATCAGAACGCTGATAACACAGATGCGGAACACCGCGGGTTGCCAATGATTTAATCTATTTAATCTGCGTTTGAAAATAAGCTTTATACGTGTTCCATCTCTTAACTAAAAGACATTGAATTCTATTATCGTAGTCCACGACTTTCAGCAATTTGGTATAGTGCAGTCTGATTTATAACACATCCGTTGCGGAAAATTACTTTTATATTTTCCTCAAATAAAAAAAACCTGCATTTTCACGTAATTTAGGTATTTTGTGATTGGTAAAAATTTCTTCAATTACATGATTTACGCTATATTTACAATTCTTCCAAAAAAATAAAATAACAAGTATAAAAGCATCAATATGAAAAAGATATTAAGTCATTTAAATCCGCAACCCCTATGGGATTATTTTGAGAGTATTTGCCAGGTTCCCCGTCCTTCAAAAAAGGAAGGCAAAATTTTAAAGTATCTCACAGATTTTGCAAAGGAACATAATCTGGATTACAGAAGTGATAAAATTGGTAATCTTGTGATCATTAAGCCTGCAACACCTGGCAATGAGAAGAAAAAAACCGTTGTATTGCAAAGCCATGTGGATATGGTTTGCGAAAAGAACTCTGATGTAAAGCATGATTTTGACAAAGACCCCATTGTGCCACGCATTGATGGTGAATGGGTAAAAGGTACAGGTACAACCCTTGGTGCCGATGATGGTATCGGGATGGCTTTGCAACTGGCAATTCTGGCCAGTGATGAAATAGAGCACGGGCCGCTGGAATGCCTTTTTACAGTGGATGAAGAGACCGGGCTTACAGGAGCCTTTGGCCTGGAAAAAGATTTCTTAAAAGGGCGCATACTACTGAATCTTGACTCAGAAGATGACGGAGAGCTTTTTATAGGATGTGCCGGTGGAATTGATACCACAGCAACATTTCATTATGAAAGGGTAAATAACGAAACCGACCACGTAGCTTTTAAAATTTCTGTAAGTGGGCTCAAAGGTGGACACTCAGGCGATGATATTAACAAAGGCAGGGGCAATGCAAATAAAATTCTGACACGTATTTTATGGAATTTTGAGCGGATGTATGAAATGAGAATGGGGCAGATAGATGGTGGAAATTTACGCAATGCCATAGCCAGAGAAGCTTTTGCTGTGATCACAGTTCCCAAAAGATTTCAAAAGGATATGGAATTGAGCCTCAAGGAGTTTTCAAAAAACATCAAAGAGGAACAAAAAACCAACGAACCTGATCTGAAAATATCAATGCATGAAACAGCAATGCCACAGTGCCTTGTGGATTTTGTAACCCAGAATAAACTGCTGAATGCACTGTATGCATGTCCGCACGGTGTTATTGCAATGTCACCGGATATCCCCGATTTGGTTGAGACATCCACCAACCTTGCATCGATAAAAATGAGTGGGAAAGAAATTATTGTTGCTACAAGCCAGAGAAGCTCCGTTGATACCTTGAAAAGGGATATTGCTGATATGGTAAGCAGTGTCTTTCAACTTGCGGGTGCAAGAGTAAAACATGGAGATGGTTATCCGGGATGGACGCCCAATATGAAATCAGAAATACTCTACATTATGCGCACCAAATATAAGGAGTTGTTTGGTGAAGAACCCAAAGTGCTGGCCATTCATGCAGGCCTCGAGTGCGGCCTTATTGGAGAAAAATATCCGGGAATAGATATGATTTCTTACGGGCCCACGATCAAAGGTGCTCACTCTCCCGATGAACGACTCCATATCCCGACCGTAGAAAAATTCTGGAAACTTACCGTAGAAACACTGAAGAATATTCCGGAATAATATTATTAATTTGTGTCTCCCAAATCAAAACTTTTCCATCTATTGTGAAAACGAGACACAAAGCATTACTGATAATTTTCAGTATTATTATTGGAATACCTCTCATGCTTTGGCTGGCGTGGCTTTTAACCACGCCTAAGCCCATTTCTGTCTTCATTATGGATAAAACCAGCTACTCTGTTGAAAGAGCCCAGAACAGGGCAATCAACTGGGTACTTACCCATTATCGTTTTGTAAAACCCAATGGCAGTATCTATGATCCTGTTAATGACTATTACGGTTTCTTTCCCGGAGATGCAGGTAACTATAATACCAATGATCTAAGAGGATTAAATTCAACGGATATACAAAGGTTAGCTATCAATTATCACATGGCTTATTTTACTGATAGCTACGGAGTTTATACAGATGTATGGCCGGAAGAAAACCCGGAAGTATCTGTTGTGGAAAATATATACGGAGGCTTGCACGACGAGGATTTACTTTTTCTGCAGCACATGATTGACAAGGATCGTTTGGTCATTGTGGAATTTATTTTCATGGCACCTCCCACAAAGAAATCTCAAAGACATGAAGCTGAAAAATTACTTGGGATGCAATGGCAGGGGTGGACAGGAAAATTTTTTCATACTTTCAACCCAAGGGAAGAAAAGAGCGTGCCGCCATGGACGCCTGTACTATATGAAAAACAAAATGGCAGAAAATGGTCGGAAAACGGGCAGGGAACAATCATGGTTCATGAAGACGAAACGCTGGTAGTTCTTGAATATCCAAGGCATTTGAATACACCCCATCCGCATATCATGACCGATAGGAAGTACAGAAGAAAATATGGGGTAAGTAACCGGATTCCTTATCCGGGATGGTTTGATATATCACTTCCCAAAAATGATAATATGGAAGTAATATCCTGGTTTGAGTTTGATCTTACAAGTGAAGGAAGAGCATTGCTTAGAAAATTTGACTTGCCGGAAAGATATCCTGCGGTTATCAAGCATAAAGGATCAAATAATGTATACTATTTTGCAGCTGATTTTGGATACAGTCCTTTGAAACAAAGATTTGTGAGGTTTAAAGGTTCGCGTTTTGCTGAACTTTTCCTTGCAGATCTGACAGACCCCACCGATAAGAGTGGATTTTTCTACGCCTACTATCTTCCTTTGATGAAAAATATTATGAGTGAGTATCAGGAGGAGTTACTAAACAGACAAACTTTCTGATAATTTCTTTTATATCACCTGTTGGCAAGCATTTCTTCCGAATCATTAAATTTAGGCCAGGGACTTCGGTTGATTATATTTTGCAATTGCCTGTCAAGCCCGTTAATGGAAGAATTTGTATTATTGAGAATTACAATGAGGGTATTTTCAGGTAATCTGACATAGGTACTTCTGAATCCTCTCCACCAGCCATTATGATAAGCAATATCGTGGTTGCCCTGTCTGCGTAATCTGAAGCCAAAACCATAACTTACAGCATATCCGCTTCTCAGTCTTCCTCTTTCAAAAGCCATTTGCAGAGTTTCCCCAGAGATTAGCAAATTCATTTCAAGGGCATTATCCCATTTCAGCAGGTCTTCGGTGGTGGAGAAAATACCCTTGTCACCTGTAACACCATCAACATGATCCACAGGAATTACTCTCATAAATCTGCCAGTTCTCTCGTGGCCTGCAGCAATGCCCCTTTGATGGGCATCCCTCATATCCATAGAAGATTCAAATACAAATGAATGCTGCATCCCCAAGGGATTGAAAATGTTATTTTTCATAAATCCGGCAAATTTCTCACCACTGACCTTCTCAATTAGCATGGCAAGAAAAACATAGCCTGTATTGGAATAGCTGAATCTCCTTCCAGGTGCAAAATTAAGTGGGAGTGACCGTGAGACCATCATATCAAGCATATCATCAAAGTCAGGTAACCTGTCATTTCTCCAGTAACGATCGAAAAGATACATGTAGTTTTGTAAACCTGAAGTATGATTAAGCAGATGACGTATTGTTATTTCTTCATACGGGAAACCTTCAATATGCAGGTATACAGGGTCGTCAAGATCGAACATCCCCCTTTCATAAAGCATAAGAGTAGCTATAGCAGTGAATTGTTTACCCACTGAGGCAAGTTGAAAAACATTGTTATTTTCATTGAATTCGGTTCCTGAGGGGCGATGGGCAAACCCAAACGTTTTGTTATAAACTGCCTTTCCTTTATGAGCAATCATTACACTTCCGTTAAACCCTCGTCTTCTTAGCAGATGATCAACTTCTTTTTCTAAATAAGAGGCATATTCAGGATGAAATGACACAATCGGCCTGTATAAAAAAGCAAAATCAGTGTCATGCATCCAGTCATTGTCGTATTTTTCAAGAGCCTGATGGAAATTTCCAATAAACAGAAAAAGCGGCAGGAAGATCAAATGCCGTAAAGATGTTAAAAACCGGATAGTATTGTAATAAACAGCTGTCATAAACAATAGAAAAAGTAAAATTCACTTGAAGCTTAACAAAAATAGTCAAATCATAACAGGCAATCCATACGTGGTTCTGTATATCTGTACAGTTAAAATAACCCGCTTTAAACAATGGTTTTCTACGGGCAGTTTGTAGGCAGAAAAAAAATTCCATTTATGACATAAAAATTTGCCTTGAGCGAAATTTTGTTGATAATTGCAAGCGAAAATACGTATTAGAAAGACCAATACAAGATTTTGAGAATTAACAATATTTAACATTTTGATATTGTTAAGGATTATCAACTTACCTTATCATGCTTGAAAACTGCAAAAAAAACATTAAAAGACAATTGTTTTTTTCAGGATTTTACCAAAAAATATAGGCAATACTAAAAGTCCAGAGGGTGTTGTATTGTCCCCAGTTGTACCAAATGGTTTCACCACTGGCATGCGGCCTTATCGGTGTAAGAGAATTGGAAAACGAGAGCTGAAAATTCAATTTCTCTGCCAGCGGATAGGCAAATCCCAGAATAATATTCAATTCTGCCGGATGAAATTCCTGCCCTCCCGGTGGAGGTATGGGAGCTCCATCTTCCTCTTCGCGATAACTTACAAGCACTGAACCCGACAGTCCTGCGTGAAGGATTAAATTTTCAAGAACAGGTGTCTGAGAAAAATGAGACACATCCATAAGCATCAAAACCGGTACTTCAACATACTCCAGATGGAATGTATATTCGAAAAAGTTGTTTCTTTCACTTGGTACCGAGCGACTGCCCTTGGTAATATACATGATCTCAAGTTGCAGACTGATATTTTCAGCTACAGGTGTAAAAGTAAACGCAGATGCATGCCATCCAAGTTTATTGGGCCCTCCCAGGTTGTCGCCTGAAACTTCTGATGCCACAAAACCTGCCCTAAGACCACCACTAAATCTTTGAGCCTCACATTTAGCGTAAAAAAGAAATGAAAGTATAAGTGAAATCGTAAATATTTTTCCCATAATTGTTTTAATTTATGAAAATAAACGTTTTCAAAACTAAGGATTTTTTGGAAGAATAATGATAGTTGTTATTTTAAGGTTGTTAATTTCCTTTGTTGTTTTAAAAGTCAACTATGACAGCTTTTTCAGAAAAAAAAAAGGTTAATTATGACTTTCTGCGCTGAAAATAAGATTAAAACAGATACTAACTCGTTTTTTTTCTATATTTTAGCACGAGTTTTTTGCTGCCTGTGGTTATGATAATATAATTTATCGATGAATGATAATTTAGACGAATTGAGATCCATGCTTCCGGAAGGTGATTTGAGCAATTATCAGCAAGTAATTGATAATTCTGTTATTATTATTGTTGCGGATACTTCTGGAATAATCAGGTATGCCAATCAAAAATTTTATGAATTATCAGGTTTTACTCCTGAAGAAATTATAAACACTTCCTTTGACAATGTCCTGTCGGATTTTCATGGCCAGGAATTCAGAATGGATTTATGGGAAAAATTAAAAAAAGGTGAAACCTGGAAAGGGGAAATAAAAAACCGTAAAAAAGGAGATGGTTTTTTCTGGCAGCAGGTGGTTGTTCATCCCATCAGTAAAAAAGATACTTCCCTTCATCACTTTGTATTTACCGGATCAGATATCACCCGATTTAAGGAGGCGGTTCAGTTAAAGAACCTTTTTTTGTCTAATATCAGCCATGAATTAAGAACGCCTTTGCACACCATTTATAGTATTGGAAATCTGTTGTCAGAAACCGAACTGAACTCTGAACAAAATGATTACCTTGATAATATTTTAAAAGCCACCGGGATTTTGGTTCAGATGGTTGGCGATTTACTCGAACTGAATAAAATTGAAGCTGGTCAGGTACGCCTTGAAAATACTATATTTAAACCTCATGAACTGCTGAATGTGCTTCACAGAATGTACCTTCCCAAGGCAGATGAAAAAGGGCTTAAACTGTTTCTGGATTTTGATCCTTCCACACCTGAATTTTTATGGGGAGACCCGCATCGGTTGAAGCAGATAATCACACAATTGCTTGAAAATGCAGTAAAATATACCAGAGAAGGCTATATTCTGTTAAAATGTAAAGCCGGAGAAGCTACATCCGGTAAAATCAAAATTGATTTTAGTGTTGAAGATACCGGTGTTGGGATTGCAAGTGAAAATCTTAATATGATCATGGAAAACCTGCAGCAAGGTGGGCAGCTAAACTTACGCAACTTTGGTGGGTCAGGTTTGGGTCTTTCTCTGGTAAAGCGGCTTATTGACTTACAGGAGGGTGCCTTTCATATGGAAAGTGCTCCGGGTCAGGGTACCCGGGTTATGTTCAGTATCACATATACTCTGGCTGAAGAAACCCCTGAGGAAAAGCCTTCTGCAAAGGAAACACCTGTAAAATTACCTAAATGCGATATAAAAGTGCTTATTGCTGAAGATGCAGACATCAATCAGATTGTACTCAGGAAACATATGCAGAAGTTTGGCTTTTTTGCAGATTTCGCAAATGACGGTAAAGCAGCGCTTGAAAAGCTTAAAAATGAAAGCTACGATATTGTTCTTATGGATATGCAAATGCCTGTAATGGATGGTTATGAAGCTATCAAAACCATTCGTTCCGAATTCAGCGAACCTTTAAAAAACATACCAATCATTTCCATATCAGCTAGTGTTGTGGGACAGGCATACCAGAAATGTCTGGATGCAGGTGCAGATGATTATGTTTCCAAACCCTATGATGCATTTGAACTAAAATCAAAAATTGAAGAATGGATTTCCAAAAGAAAACCTGTAATTAATACTACTACTATGGATGTTAATGATAAACATAAGGAATCTCTGATTGATCTGGAATATCTGGAGCAATTGAGCGAAGGTGATGACGATTTTACTATAAGCATGTTATCATATTTTATTGATAATACTCCGGGAGTGATTGAGGAAATGAAGAAATTCTATAAAGAAAAGGAATGGGATTCACTCAGGAATGCAGCTCATAAATTTAAACCGCAGCTTACTTTTATGGGAATAAAATCGGTTTTTCAGGATGTTGAAAACATCGAGCAATTCGCTGCTCAGAGAAGAAATACAGATAATATACCTCAACTGATTGACAAAACTGCTGAAGTTTGCATGTCAGCCATTACGGAAATAAAGGCTGAGCTTCAAAAAATTCTTGATAAAAACGCCTGAACAAGCTAAAAATAAAAACAGGGGTTAAATGAGTAAAATGCTATTCCGGTCATCAGCCGGAATCAGATTTTTTCATTTAACCCCTTGGTGGTTTTATAATTCAGAAGGTTTCAGAACTGCCAAAAGTTCATTATCAATATTTTCTCCTGAAGGTCGGCTGGGGTTGTTATCGTGAATGATTCCATCACGGTCAATGATAAAAAAGGATGGTACTCCCCTTACATTGTAGGCCTGGGCAATTTCGTGCTGCATACCGTGTATTCTCAGATGAACACCTTGAATTTCGCGCTCTTCCACAGTGCGGCGCCATGCATGCTCATCTTCATCTACAGAAACATATAGGAAAATGAGGTCTTCTTCCCCTTCAAAGCGCTTTTTCAGCTCCTTTGCATATGGTACTTCACGCATACAGGGTCCGCACCAGCTGGCCCAGAAATCCAGGTACACAACTTTGCCACGGAAGTCGCTTAACGAAACTTCATCGCCATTGATATCGGTAAGGGTAAATTCGGGTGCCTCATTGCCGGGCTTCACACGAAGTGCATTGTTGTATGCTGTGGTAAGAACATCATTCAAACCCTGCCAGCGGTTTTCTGCTGTAAATTGCTCATACATCTCCTCTGCTTCGTGGAAGTTACCGAAGTTCAGCATATAATTAATGGAATAAGCCTTTGCAAAAGCCTGTGCCTTGCCGCTGAGCTGGTTTTCTGCGATCCACATATTGGTTTCTGCAAAGCCCAGTCCTTCCGGAATCTTTTCTTCATGGTTCATGCGGAAGTACTGCAGATACTCGGTTACAAAGCCTGCTGCCGACTGTACCTGCAGCTGCTCATCGCTAAGGTTTTTTGCCGTTGCCAGAAAGTCGAAATAGCCGGCCGGCATTTCAGGTAACTCCTCAAGCTGATTGAAATGCCTGTGATACATGGGAAAAACAAGTTTGCCGCTGTAGAGTTGATAAATCACATCGGTCTGCATAAAACGGCGGAATGTACTGCTTATGGTATTATTTTCCATAAATGTCCTCATGTGTACTGCAAAATCGTCTTCCATTGCTGCGGTAAAAGCAGCAAACTCCTGTGGTGATGCAGTTTGAAACTTGCTAAAGAAGACCTGTCTGCCATATGTGGGTGCCAATTCTTTCTGGAAAAGTCGGTAATATTGGTTTTCACTGGCAAGTGTTCCGTCAAATTCAAGGGTATCATCAAAATCTTCCATGTCGGCCTTTACGATAAGTTTTCTTCCCTTCTCAAGGTAGACAGCCATACGTTTCTCCCCCAGGGTCAGACTGGCAATAACCGGAGCATGAGGCTTCACCTCAAACCGGAATGTGCCGTCTTCTCCGGCAGTGGCAGTTAGCGTTTCGCGATTATATAATATAAAGTCTGTTATATAAACAAGCTCAGCTTGCTCAAAGGTGGGGTTCTCGATGTCTAAAGTAAGGATTACGGTTTCTTTGTCAACAGTGCTGCAGGCCATGAACAAGGGAAGCAGCAGGATGAGAAATAATTTTTTCATAGGATAATTTGGTTTATGGGTTTATGAGTTTAAAGGTTTAAAGATTTAAAGATTTAAAGATTTAAAGATTTATAATTTACTAAATTACTGAGAAAATAAGAACGGAAGAAATATTGGATTTATGATTTGTGATTTTTGATCCAATGTTGTTTGTTTTAAGCAAATATCCCTATTGAAAAGGCTTAAAAGCAATGATGTAAACCATTTAATCATAAAAAATCTGCGTTGCTTTGCATCTGCGTTATCTGCGTTCAATAATAATCTTGATAAAATGATATGAATTCAGTTTTTCTAATTTATCTTCACTGAGCCCCCTTGAAAGGGGGAGTTGGTTCGCAGAAGCTTCGGTCTCCGGTTCCCGAATCGCCTGCGGCTCTCGGGACTAAAGGCTGTCGCCTTTAGCTTCGGTCTGCGTTCTCCGGTTTCATTCTTCTGCATTTTTTTCACTTTCCTTCGTCAGGGGCAGAGTTGTTTCTTTTACAAAAAACCAGCCTATGGTTGATATGGTTAACATTACTCCGCAAAGGATAAATAAAAGGTCTTTGGTGGGAAACCAATCAATAACCCAACTAAATACAAAGCTTACAACAAGATGGGGAATAACTACAGAAAGATTAAATACTCCCATAAAGAAGCCCATGCGTTTAGGGTCAACCTTTTCTGACATTATTGCAAAGGGCAGGCTCACTACTGCTCCCCAGCCAATACCTGCAATTGCCATTAATACATAAAGTTGGTAAGGATTTCTTACAACCAGGCCCATTAGGATGTATGCCACTGCCATGGTGGCTATCGCGGTCGTATGGATCACTACACGGCCAAATCTTTTGGCCAGCGGTTCAAATAACAGAACAGGAAGTAGGAAGCCCACTGTATTCAATATTGCAAATGAAATTCCAATCATGCGTTCTGTATTTAAAAAGCCTAAGGGAACAAGCTGGTCTTCAAGAAAGAAAATGATGTAAACAAACATGGACTGAATGCCCAACCACGAAAATCCATGTGCAAAATAAAGCCTGAAAAGCTGAGGCCAGTCTGTCTTATCTTCATGGTAAACCCTTGCATATTCAGGATCTTCAAGATTTTTATTCCTTATTGTTATAAATGCATCGTAAATACTGTAAAGGTGTGTGCCAACTGCTATTATGAAAAGAGGCAGAGTAATCCAGAATACATGAAGATTTGCAATTGCAAACCAATAGGCCAAACCGGTGATAGCCAATAATGCACCTCCTTTTTTCCATAGTCTGGCATACAAATGCCCGAACCCCGGTATAAGCAAAGAGACGGTTGAGGCCAGCAACGGGTCGCGCTTTGCCCTTATTTTCTTTTCCGATGTATCAAGATATCGTGGTTCCTTGATAAAAAGAGGGGGAATTATGCTAAAAGCAAGAACGATTAAAACCGAACTGTAAAGCAAAACGTAGTTACCCAGGGTAGCGCTTACAACATAAGCCACCACACCAAAAAAACCGGAGATAAACTGCATCCAGGTATAACCTTTTGTTCGGGGTTGCCCGGGTGGTGTAACATCAGCGATGAGCGACCTTGTGGGGTTAAAGCT
>REDJ01000123.1 GCA_007693555.1 Bacteroidota bacterium | reverse complement strand
GGATGACATCTCTTATCCGAATAACAAACGACAAATAAGGCTTAAAACAGAGATGTCATCCCTGAAATCAATTAAAAACTT
Organism: Bacteroidota bacterium; assembly: GCA_007693555.1. Taxonomy (GTDB): domain Bacteria; phylum Bacteroidota; class Bacteroidia; order Bacteroidales; family UBA7960; genus SKVR01. The sequence continues at coordinate 17,384 of REDJ01000123.1, read as the reverse complement.
TAAAATTTCTTTTACATGAAAACAACAATCTTTTATTTTCTGACTGCAATAATTTTTTCTCTGGTTTCACTTAAAGCTGAGGCTCAGAGCGGATTTACGGAATTTGACAATGAGGAAAACCTCCGCATAATGTATCGCTGGCAGCGTGCATCCATTTTCAATCCTGAAAGTGATGCTGTATTAAGCCTCCGTGTTACAAACAATAATGAAACCTCGGTAAAATGGACTTACGGTGTAGGGTTTTACAGAGATGGATTACTGGTTTACCAGAGTGAAATCTATGAATTGTGCCTGCTTAAGGGTCAGAGCCGCAGGGGAGGGCTGGCCGGGTTAAGATTTTCAGTAGATGGTGTAAAGCTGGTGGATGTAGAACAAGAAAACTTTGACTGGGACTTCATTGAATTTGATGTGGAAGAGGTAGAGAGTTGCCGTTAGAAAGGCTCCAATTCCATTAGGTTTTGGATGCTATGTCCTTAAAATATTCGTAATTTTACAGGTCGTTGAGCTTGTCGAAACAATCTTGTCATTATAGTCACTTCAACAGGTTCAGTGACAATAATATTCACTATCATCCTAAAATATTTAGCAGCCATAATGGAAAAACAAATCAGTGCGGAAGAGTTTCGTCAACAAATTTTACAGGGAATACCAAATGAATTGCCTGACCCAAAACCCTGGGACCCTGGTCTGAATCATGCACCAAAGAGAAAAGATATCCTCAACAGGGAAGAAAAGAAACTGGCTCTTAAAAATGCATTGCGCTATTTTTCGGCCCGTCATCATGAAGTGCTGGCAACTGAATTTGCCAATGAACTGAAGGAATATGGCAGGATTTATATGCATCGTTTTCGTCCGGATTATAAGATTTTTGCCAGAAAGTATGATGATTTTCCCCACCGTTCAATACAAGCTGCAGCCATTATGCTCATGCTCAGCAATAACCTTGACCATGCTGTGGCTCAACATCCCCATGAGCTCATAACTTATGGCGGCAATGGTGCGGTTTTCCAGAACTGGGCCCAGTATCTAATCACCATGAAGTACCTGGCCGAAATGACGGATGAACAAACCCTTGTTTTGTATTCCGGACATCCCATGGGTCTCTTTCCATCCCAAAAAGATGCCCCAAGAGTAGTGGTTACCAATGGCATGATGATACCCAATTACTCCAGAGCCGATGACCTGGAACGGTTTAATGCTTTAGGAGTAACCCAGTACGGACAAATGACAGCTGGTTCTTTTATGTATATTGGGCCGCAGGGAATTGTGCACGGAACTACTATTACCGTGCTTAATGCAGGCAGAAAATTCAGTCCGGGAGAACATGGTCTTGCAGGTAAGCTTTTTGTTACCAGTGGACTGGGGGGTATGTCGGGCGCACAACCCAAAGCAGCGGTTATTGCAGGCGCTGTGTGTGTTATTGCAGAAGTAAATCCCAAAGCAACACATATAAGGCATTCACAAGGTTGGGTGGATGAAGTTTATGATGACCTGGACAAAATTATGGAACGGATTAAACTGGCTAAAGCCGGCAAAGAAGCGGTTTCTATCGCCTATCAGGGCAATGTGGTTGATTTGTGGGAAGCTTTCGTAAAACATAATGTTATGGTAGAACTGGGTTCTGACCAGACATCTCTTCATAATCCCTGGGCCGGTGGTTATTACCCTGTGGGTTTAGGTTTTGATGAAGCCAATGAAATGATGGCCAATGATCCTGAACAATTTAAAGAGAAAGTACAGGAATCGCTGGTAAGGCATGTAAATGCTGTGAATGAGCTTACCGCCCGGGGTATGTATTTCTGGGATTACGGCAACGCATTCCTGCTGGAAGCGGGCAGGGCAGGAGCTGATATTTTTAAAGAGGACGGCAAATATAAGTATCCTTCTTATGTGCAGGATATCATGGGACCCATGTGTTTCGATTACGGGTTTGGTCCCTTCCGCTGGGTTTGTGCCTCTTCTGATCCTGAAGATTTAAAAGTAACCGATAAAATTGCCGGAGATGTACTTGAAGAAATGATGCTGGAAGCCCCTGAAGAGATCAAACAACAGCTTGCTGATAATCTTTTGTGGATACGCCAGGCAGAAGAAAACAAGCTGGTAGTGGGGTCACAGGCTCGCATTCTGTATGCCGATGCTGAGGGTCGTATCCGGATTGCAGCTGCATTCAATAAAGCCATCAAAGAAGGAATAATCTCTGCACCGGTAATTCTGGGCCGCGATCACCACGATGTGTCGGGAACGGATTCTCCATACAGGGAAACCTCCAATATCTACGATGGTTCACAGTTTACTTCCGATATGGCCATTCATAACGTTATCGGCGACAGTTTCCGCGGAGCAACCTGGGTTTCCATCCACAATGGCGGTGGTGTTGGCTGGGGTGAAGTAATAAACGGAGGATTCGGAATGGTAATCGATGGCAGCGAAGATTCTGACCGCAGACTTCGTTCCATGCTCCACTGGGATGTAAACAACGGTATTGCCCGAAGAAGCTGGGCAAGAAATGATGAGGCCATTTTTACTATCAAACGCGCCATGGAAAAGGAACCTCTGCTAAAAGTTACGTTGCCAAATATAGCAGATGATAAAATTTTAGACAACTTTGTGTAAATTGGTTTGGTATTTGATTATTTCAGAAACAGAATGCGAAACAAAACATTTTATGCAGCATCTGAAAGTTATAATCTAAAAATATACTGCAATGAAAAGAAATTCCAAACTCCTGCTATTAATCCTTTTCGGATTTTTAATCTCTTTTACTTCATGTATCGATGAGGATCTGGATGACCTTTTCGGTGATCCGGTTGAAAAATTTCTGGGAACCTGGCAGTGTGAGGAAGAAGGAAGTATTTCAGGCGGAGGCTGGAACTACCAGGTAGTAATCACAAGAAATCCTGCAAATTCCGCAGAAATTCTCATTCAGAACTTTAATCTTCAGGGCAACTCTGAAAGGGCGAGGGCATTAGTCACCGGAAACACAATGACCATACCCAGGCAATTGATTTGTGATGATACAATAGAAATCCAGGGAAGCGGAACATACAGCAATGGCCAGATCAATTTTAACTATTCTACCAATGATGGGGCAACACTGGAGAATTTTACCGGAAGATTTTACAAGCCTTAAAAAAGTAATAGCTTAATTGTGCGGGGAAATGGTTTGAGTTTCCCCTTCTCTTTTTTCATCTGCCTTGCTTCTGGCAATACTCACTTTGCTTAATACCTCATCAAACACTGAGTTCATAAGGTCCCTGTCAAGCAAATAGCACTCAAATGCCATTTCAAATTCTTCAGCTGTAATGTCATATTTCTGAAAAACACCGGCATAAAGGTAAGGTACGGAATCCCTTATATTGGTTATGTTTTGCTGATGACTGATATGAGCTTCCAGTAAAAAAACCTCAGTAAGAATATCAATCATATCCTGTTTTCCGATATATTTTCGGCATGGATTATCAGAACCTATGATGCCACAAGATAAGAATACAAAAAAGACAGGTAAGATGTAAAAATATATTTTGAGTTTTTGCATGACCAGGTTTTAGATTTTTTTGAGTTCAGAAATGGTTTTTGTGGGATTATCTGCTCCAAAAACAAAAGTTCCTGCAACAAGTATATCAGCACCGGCTTTTAAAAGTTTTTCTGCATTGGTTGCATCCACACCGCCATCCACTTCAATCAATGCCTTACTGTTTTTCTTCAGTAAAAGCTCTTTCAATTCCGAAATTCTATTGTATGTGGAGGGAATAAACTTCTGGCCGCCAAAACCCGGGTTCACCGACATAATAAGCACGATATCCACATCAGCTACAATATCTGCCAGCAGGCAAACCGGATTATGCGGGTTGATAACAACACCGGCTTTCATGTCATGTTTTTTGATTGTATGTATACTGCTTTGCAAATGCGGGCAAGTCTCGTAGTGTACTGTAAGATGGTCGGCACCGCTGTTTTTGAAATCGGCAATATACCGGTCGGGCTCCGAAATCATAAGATGCACATCCAGTGGCTTTGTTGCAATGGATTTGATTTGTGAGATAATGGAAAACCCAAAGCTGATATTGGGTACAAAATGTCCGTCCATTACATCCACATGAAACCAGTCGGCCTGGCTGTCATTTACCATTTTGATATCTTTTTCCAGGTTCAGAAAGTTTGCAGCGAGAAGTGATGGGGCTAGCAGGTGTGCCATAAATGATAAAGATTAAAATAGTTATTTGACCGAAACAAAGAAAGTCAAAATTAACAAGAATTTTTTATTGACTGCTTTTCAACTGTTACAATAATACAATAAAAAACCGCATGGATAGGTAATATATTGTCCATGCGGCCTTGGGGTTTTGCTATTCTGCTAAATTATGATCTGCGATTTCTTCTGTCGTCGCGTCTGTCACCACGTCTGTCACCACGTCTGTCATCGCGCCTGTTGTCTCTTCTTTCATCGCTGCCGGTATCCTGAGAATCTGATTTGTCTCTAGGTAGCAAAGCTTTGCGCGAAAGTTTGAGTTTACCTGTCTTCTTGTCCACATCCAGAAGTTTCACATCAATGACATCACCAGCCTTGATGTTACTTTCTTCAATGGTTTCCAGACGTTTCCATTCGATTTCGGAAATGTGAAGAAGCCCTTCTTTTCCGGGGATAATCTCAACAAATACTCCGAAGGGAACAACACTTTTTACAGTACCTGTGTAAACTTCACCGATTTCGGGAACAGCAGTGATATTTTTGATTTTGTTGATCACAAAGTCGATAGATTCTTTATCATCAGAAACGATATCAATCACACCATAATCGCCGATTTCTTCAATAACGATAGTACATCCGCTTTCTTTCTGCATTTCCTGGATCACCTTCCCTCCGGGTCCGATGATAGCACCAATGAATTCTTTGGGAATGGACATTTTTACTATTCTGGGTACGTGAGATTTGTAGTCTTCACGCGGTTCAGAAAGTGTTTTCTGCATTTCATCAAGGATGTGTAACCTGCCGGTTCTGGCCTGATCAAGAGCTTTTTCAAGCAATTCAAAGCTGAGTCCTTCAATTTTAATATCCATCTGGCATGCAGTAATTCCATCGCGGGTGCCTGTAACTTTAAAGTCCATATCACCCAGGTGATCTTCATCACCTAAAATATCAGAAAGCACAGCATATTTTCCGGTTTCAGGATTAGATATTAAACCCATGGCAATTCCTGATACAGGTTTGTTGATTTTTACACCTGCATCCATAAGTGCCAGGGTGCCTGCACAAACTGTAGCCATGGATGAAGAACCGTTAGATTCAAGAATATCCGAAACTACACGTATAGTATAAGGGTTGTCATTACCGTTGGGCAAAACGGGCTTAAGAGCTCGTAACGCGAGGTTACCGTGTCCTATTTCCCGGCGGCTGGTACCACGCAGGAATTTGGCTTCACCGGTGCAAAATGGAGGAAAATTATAATGCAGCATGAATTTGCTTTTTCCTTCCACAACAGCGCCATCCAAAATTTGCTCGTCCATTTTGGTTCCCAGGGTAACGGTTGTAAGAGACTGGGTTTCGCCACGTGTAAAGACTGCAGAGCCATGTGCCATAGGCAGATAATCTACTTCTGACCAGATAGCGCGGATCTCATCGGGCTTGCGCCCGTCAAGACGAATTTGCTCGTTAACAACCATCTCTCTTATCGCTTCTTTTTCAAGGTCGTGATAATAGGTTTTAATCAACTTTTCTTTTTCTACAAGTTCCTCTTCACTGAAACTTTCCATGAACTCATCACGAATAGCTCTGAAAGCATCATATCTTTCATGTTTATTTGAGATGATAGCACGCGCAGTATCATATATCTTCTTGTAAAGTTCTGAACGCATTCTTTCAAGCAGTTCATCATCTTTTACTTCAGGTTCAATCTCGCGTTTTACTTTTGCCTTCTCCACCTGTTCAGCAAGTTCTATCTGAGCCTGGCATTGCAGTTTAATGGCGTCATGGGCAATTTTGATAGCTTCAAGCATATCTTTTTCTGCTACCTCTTTCATCTCACCTTCTACCATAACGATGTTTTCAATGGTACCTGCAATGATCATTTCAATATCAGCATTCTCCAGATCTGAGATGGTAGGATTTACCTGGAATTCGCCATTGATCCTGGCCACTCTTACTTCGGAAATAGGTCCGTTGAAAGGAATATCAGAAACCATAATGGCTGCTGAAGCTGCCAGGCCTGCAAGTGCATCGGGTAAAACATTTTTCTCTGCGGAAATGAGAGAAATCAAAACCTGGGTTTCGTTTTTATATCCATCGGGAAACATGGGACGCAACGCCCTGTCAACCAATCGTGATATAATAATTTCATATTCAGAGGGTCGTGCTTCTCTCTTGAAAAAACCACCCGGGAAGCGTCCCGCTGCAGCATATTTCTCCTGATAATCAACAGAAAGGGGGAAAAAGTCCTGATTTTCTGATGCTTCTTTTTTTGATACCACTGTTGCAAGCAACATGGTGTTACCCATACGCAGTACTACTGAACCGTCTGCCTGCTTGGCAAGTTTGCCGGTTTCGATGGTAATGGTCTGTCCATTACCCATTTCAATGTTCTTCTGGATTCCTAATTTCGTGTTCGTCATAATTCTTCTTTTTTTTGTTTCATCAATTCTTTCATCTGGTCGTCAGACAAATCTTAAAGCATTAAAATTAATATGAATTTGTGTCTCGGAGTTGAGTGCTGAGCAATTTATTTTGATATTAAGTTTGCTGTTATAGTAACAGGCTGTATTGTAAGTTGTTCGGGAATTTTGAAAACGGAGTTGTTTTCTTTAGTTTAAAGATTACAGTGATTTTTTTAATCACAGATTTATAAAAAAGGGCAATTAATTTTTTAATTGCCCTTTTTTATTTTGAGAAAAAATTATTTTCTCAAGTTCAATTTCTTAATGATCTCGCGATACCTGTTAATTTCGGTTTGCTTCAGATAATCAAGCAGTCTTCTTCTTTTACCTACGAGGTTAATGAGAGCTCTTTGTGTACCTTTGTCTTTTTTGTTTTTCTTAAGATGCCCAGTTAAATGCTTAATGCGGTGGGTAAAAAGAGCTATCTGGCTTTCAGCGGAACCTGTATCGGCTTCTGAACTGCCGTAGTTTTTAAAAATATCTTTTTTTATCTCCGGACTGATGTACATGATAATGAATAAGTTTGAATATCAACTAAATTTATATTACTGTCTGTTTTCAGGCTGGCAAAGATACAATAATGTTTTTTATTGACAAAGAATTTGTCATTTTATTTTTATAGATGTGTCAGGCATGACGAGAAGTTTTTTTGTTGCCAAATCCGGGCTTTAATGCAAACTTTCATTTTATAAACAAAATCCTTAAAAAATAACACATTTTATAAGCTGAAATACCTTAAAGCTTGTATATTTGAAAGTTAAAATTCAGCAAAGTATTTTATTTGCTTTATTATTTCAAAACCATTTTAAAAATTCTAACCAAACATCAACAAAATGAGAAGATTGCTGTTAATTTTTATTTCAATGAGCATGATATTGAGTGCATGTAAAACCACAGAGGAAAACCCGTTTTTTGTGGAATGGGATACACCCTTTGGTTCACCGCCATTTCATCTGATAGATGAAGAACATTATATTCCCGCCTATGAGGAAGGGATACGTCAGCACCAGGCTGAGATTGACGCCATCGTAAACAACCCTGAAGCACCAACTTTTGAAAATACCATTGTTGCTTATGATCAGGCAGGTAGTTTGTTAAGGCGGATCAGTCTGGTATTCGGAAATTTGCGCGGTGCGGAGACAAATCCACAACTGCAGGAGATAGCAAGGGAGACCACACCCCTTCTATCAGCCCACAGCAACGAGATAAGCATGAACCAGGATCTCTTTGCCAGGATACAAACCGTTTATGAAAACAGGTTTGAGAAGAACCTTAATCCCGAGCAACTCAGAGTAGTTGAAATGTATTACAGGGATTTCGAACGCAACGGGGCGGCACTGCCTGAAGAGAAACGTGAAGAACTGGCCCGTTTGAGGGAAAGGATGTCCATGATATCCCTCGAGCTTGGTGAGAATATGCTTGCAGAGACCAATGCCTTTGAGCTTATACTGGAGGATGAGGATGATCTGGCAGGACTCCCAGCGGGAGTTGTTTCTGCTGCTGCAGAGGCAGCCGAACGAGCCGGTCACGAAGGCAAATGGCTGATTACCCTGCACAATCCCAGCAGACTCCCATTCCTGCAATTTTCCGAAAGAAGAGATCTACGGGAAAAGGTTCTTACAGCTTATGGAGAACGTGGTAACAATGACAACGAAAATGATAACAAGGAGCTGTTTGCTGAACTGATGCAGCTCAGGCTGCAGATGGCCAGGTTGCTTGGCTTCAATAATTATGCAGAATACTTCCTGGATATACAGATGGCTGAGAATCCGGATAATGTTTACGATTTTCTGAATCAGGTCTGGGACCCGGCTGTGGCAAGGGCAAAGAGAGAAAGAGATATGAAGCAGGCTATAATAGACCGGGAAGGTGGAGATTTCAAACTGGAGGCTTGGGACTGGTGGTATTATGCTGAAATACTTCGCCAGGAAAGGTACGATCTTGACGATGATGAGGTAAATCCCTATTTCACCATTGAAAATGTTAAACGCGGAAACTTTATGCTTGCCAATAAGCTTTGGGGACTCACCTTTGAGCCACGCCCCGAGGTACCGGTATATCATGAAGAGGTTGAGGTATATGAAGTGTTCGACAATGACGGATCGCATCTGGCTATCCTTTTCATTGACCCGCATCCCCGTCCGGGTAAACGGCAGGGAGCCTGGTGCGGTACATACCGCAGCGGAGGATGGGAAGATGGTGAGTGGGTTTCGCCCATTGTTACCATCGTTATGAATTTCAGCCGGCCTTCCGGCGGTAAGCCTGCCATGCTCAGTTGGGATGAAACCACCACCTATTTCCATGAGTTTGGCCATGCAGTTCATAATTTCTTTGCCAAAGGCAATTTCAGAAGAACCAGCCGCAGTGTGCCAAGAGACTTTGTGGAGCTGCCATCGCAGATACTCGAAAACTGGGCAGGGGAGCCTGAATTGCTGAAAACCTATGCAATACATTATGAAACAGGCGAACCCATTCCCGATGAGCTTATTAGCCGCCTTCGCAGAGCAGAGCATTTCAACCAGGGTTTCATAAATGTTGAATACCTGGCTTCGGCCTTCCTGGATATGGATTGGCATACCACAGACCATGGTGATGATATCGATGTGATAGGATTTGAAGAAGAGTCGATGAGAAGGATAGGGTTGCCTGATGAGATCATACCAAGGTGGAGAACGACCTATTTCGGGCATATTTTCGGACCAGGTTATGCTGCAGGCTATTATGTGTACCGCTGGGCCGGTGTACTGGATGCCGATGCATTTATGGCGTTCAAAGAATCAGGTGATCTGTTTAACCAGGAACTGGCAGAGCGTTTCCGTTATTACATTCTTGCCAATAATGCCTTGTATGAAGGTATGGAAGCTTATGTAAGCTTCCGCGGACAGGAGCCCGATATTGACCACTTTTTAAGGCAGAGCGGGTTGAAGTAAAATCAGTTAATCCAAAAAAAACGGGAACGGTTTTGGGCTGTTCCCGTTTTTTATTGGAATAACCCGGAAGCTGGAAATTGCTCCGCAAGTTTCCAGTTCCTGGTGGGGCAGGAATTTCCAACTTCCGAAGGAATTGGAAGCTTCCGAATATTTTGATAGGTTAAGGAATGCCATCCCTGAAAACTTTACATTATGTATGGTAAAGGGATTGCATCTCGCCGCAGGAAATTCCAGCTTCCATGTGAATTGGAAACGTATGAGTAGATATATGCATTCAACTGCATAATTTTAAATAAAAATGTGCAGTTAAGTAAAAAATTTAATAAATTTGCAAGAAACAATTACATGATCCATCGAACCATCCGCAAGCAAATTACTGAAGCTTTAGACCTCAACAAAGTCATTTTGATCTGGGGTGCAAGGAGAGTGGGGAAAACTACCCTTGTAAAGGCCATTATTGAAAATTTGCCTGATGCAAAGTACTTTAACTGTGAACTGCTTCAAAATAAGGAAGCGCTGGAAACCACAAATTCTGAATTATTGGCAGCTTTTCTGGGAAAATACAAGTACCTGGTATTTGATGAGGCACAAAGTATTACCAATATTGGTCTGATACTTAAGATCATTCACGACACCTTTCCAGATAAAAAGATCATCGCCACAGGTTCATCATCATTTCATCTGCGGCAAAAGTCAGGCGAACCTTTAACCGGCCGTTCCCGGGAGTTTATAATGACCCCATTGAGCTTTGAAGAAGTTGTTGAATTCGAAGATATGATCACTGCACATGCCAGAATGGAAAACATTCTAAGGTTTGGATTGTATCCTGAAATTTATGGGAAAAGCGAGAACTTTGCAATGGATGAGCTTGAGAATATTGCATCCAGTTATCTTTTTAAAGATATATTGCAATTTGAAAATCTCAAGAAACCCGATGTGCTTTATAATTTGATCAGGGCATTGGCTTTTCAAATAGGAAGCGAGGTGTCACTTAACGAATTGTCTAATAAAACCGGTGTTCACGTAAATACCGTAAAGCGATACATTGAATTATTGGAACAGAACTATGTTATTTTTCGGTTGCACGCATTGAGCAACAATCCGAGAAATGAGATTGGAAAAAGCCAAAAAATATATTTTTATGATTGCGGCATTCGCAATGCTTTAATTCGAAATTATAATCCTTTAAGCCTTCGGAACGATATAGGTCAGCTTTGGGAGAATTTTATTGTTTCGGAGAGGCGAAAGATTAATTTCAATCACATGAGATATGTAAACAGCTGGTTCTGGCGTAATTATCAAAAAAAGGAAGTCGATTACATTGAAGAACAAAACAACACCTACGATCTGTTTGAATGTAAATATAATGCAAAGAAAAAAGCAGTTATCCCTAAGGACTTTGAGAAGCATTATAAGAATTATACATTCAATGTAGTTCATATTGAAAACTACTGGAAGTTTTTAACAACAAAACCATAAATCGTAATAAAGGGATGCCATCCCTGTAAATTTTGTATTTTGATTCCGTCTGTTATGGTAAAGGGATTGCATCCCATCGCAGGAACTTCCAACTTCCAAAGGAATTGGAAGTTTCCGAATATTTTGATAGGTTAAGGGATGCCATCCCTAAAAACGTAGTATTATAATTTTGTCCGCAGTGTTTAAAGGGATTGCATCCCGCCGCAGGAACTTCCAACTTCCAAAGGAATTGGAAGCTTCCGGGGGTAGAACATGGAAGCTGGAAATTCTTCGAAGTTTCCAGTTCCTGGTGAGGCAGGAACTTCCAACTTCCGAAGGAATTGGAAGCTTCCGTAAAATAGAATTCTACCTCACCTGCTCCAGCTTTATCTGATACAAATCGTAAAGCTGCCGGTGCTTGCTGTTGAGGTCGATTTGCCTGCCTTGAAGAAACATCATCTCAACCTGTGTGGAGAATTCAATGGGATTACCGTTGGTTATAATAATACTGGCATCTTTGCCGGGCTCCAGGCTGCCCATTTTGTCATCCAGTCCGAGTATTTGAGCTGCATAAAGTGTAATGGTTTTCATGGCTTCGTCTTTTGGCAGGCCAAAAGCCACTGCAGCCGCAGCATGATGTGGAAGCCGGTATGCGGATGCTGCACCCATATCACCGGCAATGAAAAAATTCACTCCTGCGCGATGCAGTTTTGCGGGCAGGGCATATGCCTCACCATAAAATTCCCACTGCCTTGCCGGTCCTCCGATTACACCGCCAACCATTACAGGAATATTCTTTTCAGCCAGTTGTTCGGCAATGTATCCTGCATCTCTTGCTCCGGTGAGCACCATGCGGATGTTTTCTTTTTCTGCCCAGCTTACCGCAGCCTGTATCTGGCTGATTTCATTGGCCTGGATAAAGACGGGCAACTCACCATCAAAAACCGGTCGCATGGCTTCCCATCGAATGTCAACAGGCTGGTTAGCGGATGCGTTGCGCGCATGATGATACCTGCGTGCCTTGTCAAATGCTTTCTGAAGTTCATTAAGTTGTTCACTCAGATTTCTGTTGTTGAGCATATTGGGCCAGTTTACAACCAGGCCGACAGGAGCTTTCAGCGTCATCTGATCCCAGGTCCAGCCATCGGTAAGCATGGCGGCTGATAACCCTGATATCAGTCCACCTGTGGGCGTGGTAACAGTAACTCCTATACCGCCGGCAGCAGCCACACCAATATGGGTACTTGCCGAATGATAAGCCGTTTCGGCTCTTACATTGGGATTGACATTACCAAGTTCGCTGAAATCGGAAGTTACCTGCACCTGGCCAATCTCGGTAAGTCCCATGAGGTTTCGCCCGTGAATAAGGGCAGGGTAGATGTGCCTGCCATCCAGTTCTTTAACAATGGCATTATCCGGTATCTGAACATTGTTTCCCACTTCTGTAATCTTACCGTTTTCCATGAGTAACATTCCATTCTCAATGGTGTGACCGGTTTGGGTGTGTATAGTGGCTCCTTTCAGTAATATGGGTTTGGCCTGCTGGGGAGCAGGCACCTGCGCAGATGTTGAGCAGAGAATTCCTGCAAACAAGACAAAAAAAGTAAGGTTTCTCATTACTTTCGGAATCCATTGATTATATTTTGAGTTCATCGTTTTCTGTTTAAAGTTTTTATTCAATCAGAACCTGTTATTTACTTACTGTTAATGACTTGTTGAATAATCAGGGCCCTTTCGTTTATCACCTGTTGCTGCAATTTCTGATCATCTTCCTTGTCGAAGTATTTTCTGCCTTCTATCCATGTCTGGTCGGCAGTGGTAAAAGCCGACAACGGGTGCCCGTTCCAAATGACAAAATCGCCATCCTTGCCGGGTTCCAGCGAACCGATACGGTGGTCGAGCCTGAGAATTCGTGCCGGATTCATAGTGAGAAGATTCATGGCGTCTTCTTCACTGACACCTGAGCGTAATATTTTGCCGGCTTCCCAGTTCATGCGGGTGGCAAGCTGGGTATTGTCGGAATGCAGACTGGTAAGCACACCTGCATCGAGCAGCAGTTTTGCATTCTGGTGTATGGCATCGTATGCTTCCATTTTAAAGGATGACCAGTCGGTCCAGACGATTGCAGCAGCTCCGTGCTCGCGAAGCTCATCGGCAATTTTGTAACCTTCAACCGTATGTTCGAATGAAGCCACGGTAAAGCCGTATTTTTCAGCCAGCCGCATGATCATGAGCATTTCGTCCTGACGGTAGGCATGCACATGTGCCAGCCTTTTGCCCTGCAGCACTTCAAGAATGGGTTCCAGTTGCAGGTCTTTGCGGAAAGGTTTTGCATCGCGCCTGCGCCTGCCCTGGCTTGCCGCCTTTTCTTTCTCATATTGCAAAGCGGCCAGGAAAGAATCTTCAATGATTTGCGCTGTACCCATGCGTGAATTGGGATAGCGACCCGGGGAGCGTTTCACGTTTTCTCCCAGGGCAAATTTCAGTCCGGGCATGGCATCCTGAACCCACAGGTCATCGGGTAGTCCACCCCAGCGCATTTTAATTACAGCACTTTGTCCGCCAATGGGATTGGCCGAACCATGAAAAAGATTGGCCGTAGTCAGCCCACCGGCAAGCAAACGATATAACCATACATTGTTGGCATCAATTACATCCGATATGCGTGTTTCAGATGTGATGGCATCGCCCGTTTCGTTTACGTTGCCTGCAATACTGGTGTGCAGGTGGGGGTCAATGAGCCCGGGGGTAACATGCCTGCCTGCAGCATCAATAACCACTGCTCCGGAAGGAATTGTAAGATTTCGACCTACGGCCTCTATCTTACCGTTTCTCACCAGCATATCCGCATTTTCCAGGATCCCATCAGCGCCCTGGGTCCAGATGGTAGCGTTTTGCACCAGCAATGTCCGGGGTTGCTCCGGCTTGCGTTCAATGCCGTATTCCATGGAAGGAAATAACACGGGTAAATCAAGCAATTTTGCTGTTTTCCCGGGCTCCTTCTCTTCCTTGTCAGATGGTTCTTCAGTCTGTTTTTCTGCCTTCCAACTGAAAAGATTTCCTGAGGCAGTTTCACCGAATCCCAGCATTTCACCATCTGAAACCGTTGCAGAAAGGCGCATCCCGCTCCATACAGTATCACGGGGTATGCTGAAGGAAAATCGGCCGTTTTCAAACTTCATATTCTCCAGTTTTGCCAGGGTTTCCTCTTGCCGGTTCTGAAGTTCGCCCTGCAGCCGGTTATTTCTGTAGTTGATAGCAAGGATAACATTTTCAATGGAACCGCCCGACGTGAGCCATTTCCCTTTAAGAGTCCGATCGGTATCTTCAATTTTATGCTGCTTTCCTGCCACCCACACTTCCTCGATTTTTGTTTCGTCATCAAAAATGTCACCGTTTGTAATAATGAAACCGGCTGATTTGCCTTTTTCCAGGCTTCCGTAAAGATGATCAATTCCCAGCTTAGTTGCAGGAATGACAGTAAGTCCTTCCAGTGCCTTTTCTTTGGGCAAGCCCCTGCTAGCAGCAACTCTCAGGTTCTTCAGAAAATTGTCGGGTTTGTCAATTCCATGAGAAGAAAGGGAGAAAGAAATGCCCTCACTTACCAGTAATGCAGGATTTTCGGGAGCCAGGTACCAGTGCCGCAGGTCTTCCAGGGAGATATTCAGGCTTTGCTCCGGTTTTTGCACCTCCGGTTTGTCGGGGAAGTTTATTGGAAGGATCAGCGATACTCCCGAATTTTTTACCTGTTCGCTTCGGCGGTATTCATGCCCGCTGCCTATTACCCACAGGTTCAGTGAAAACTCATTGGCGATATTTGCAGCACGCAAAACATATTGTTCATCTTCCGACTCAATCAAAAAGGGGGCGCTGTTTTGCATGGCCCGTGCAATGAATCCCAGAGAAGGATTGATTTCCTTTTTTGTGAGCAAATCACCGGACCGGCTTAATGCTTCATGCTTCTGACTATACCACTGTGCATCATAAAAGGTTTGCCTCAGAAGTGCTATGGCACCCATTACGGAGGTGGGATACCCCCTTTCCAGTTCATTGGACCTTTGGAAGGAGAGGCCCTGAGAGATATCCGTGCTTATGATCATACGGGAAGGCACATCTTCTGCAAGTTTTACCACTGATCCGCTTCCGCGGAAAATACCGGCATCAGCCATGGTGTGTGCAGCCACAAATCCCATGGAACGTAATGTAGCAGCTTTCTTATCATCATAGTTAAAAGCAAGCGAACTGCTGAAATGACTTCTTACCTGCGGGTTCCAGTGCCTGCCGTCCTTCGGAAGCTTTTCTGCCGATTCCGCAATGGTTTTGGCGTCGGGCATACCCAGGTTTGAATAACTTTCGATGAAACCCGGATAGATGGTTTTACCCGAAAGGTCGATTTGCCAAGCTTCGGCCGGTATCTGAATATTTTGCCCCACGGCCTCAATGAAACCGTTTCGGATAACCAGGGTGGCATTGTCAATGATAACACCCGGTTTGGTGACCACACGAGCACCGGTAAAAGCATAAACTTCAGGAGTATTATCGCGTAAACCCAGCTGACGGTGTGACTGCGATTGGGAATACGTTATTCCGGTAAACAGAAAAATACAGAACACAAGTATGTGCAATTGTGTCCTAGAAAGCAGATTATTCATAGTATTGGTAAAAGTGAAGGATACATGTTTGAAAAATCGCCCAAATATATGCATATGTAATTATTTGGAGCTTATATAAAATCCATCCTGCCACATTTCAAAATCCCAAATTTTCTGAATTGACGATAAGTTTTTGAAAATTTCAGCTTTGATGAAAAATAAATGGGATGAGGGGCGGTATTAATTTTTGTTAAAAGGAGAATGGGGAATTTTAAAGTATTTAATCAAAACTTTTTATTACTCATTGTTTAAATATAGAATAGCTATTGAATTTAGTATTTTTTTTAAGTAAAATAAAGATATCTTTTGATAGGTTGCATTTATTGATTATTTTTGAGAGATTATTATGAACAAAGTTATTATACCGATGAATATTGTTAAAAAACAAATGAATTAATTATGCTGAAAAATTTAATACTTTTAATGAAAGTTGTTTTTTTATTGATTTTCAGCAAAAAAATAATAGAATTCTCAATTTTTTTCAATTGAATAAATTTTTAATATCAATTTACTGATATTAAATTACCACACCAATAGTTAACAAAATGAAAGGGGAAAAAAAGTATTTAAGCTTATTTGTAATTATTTTCTTTGTTTTAAACGGGTCCATTTATGGACAAGTTACTCCGGAAGTTACATGGCCAGAAGCCTCTTCAATAGTTTATGGACAGAAAATGTCAGATGTCATCTTAACAGGAGGATCGGCGCAAGACGAAGGTGAGACGGTCGCAGGTGAGTTTGTATTTGATTCACCTTTTGATGATCCCGATTTTGAGCCCGATGCTGATACTTATGATGCTCCAATTAATTTTATTCCGGATGATCAGGAAACCTATGAAACTGTGAGTTCAACAATAGAATTGTTAGTGAACAAAGCCCCGGCCAAAGTTGAACTCTCCAACCTGCTTCAGACCTACGACGGAGATGAAAAGCCAGTAACAGTTACTACCATCCCGGAAGGCTTGGCAGTAACCATAACCTATGATGGTTCTCCAACTATTCCTATTAATGCGGACACCTATTTAGTAGAAGCTACAATTGTCGATAATAATTATGAAGGTACAGCCAGTGATAACTTGGTCATTCAGAAGGCTACAGCTACAGTAACACTTTCCGACCTGGTTCAGACCTACGACGGAACAGAAAAACCTGTAACCGTTACCACTGATCCTGAAGGACTTGCTCTAATCATAACCTATGACGGTTTGGAAGACGAACCTGTAAATGTGGGAACCTATGCAGTAGTTGCTACGGTTAATGATACGAATTATGAAGGCACAGCCAGTGATAACCTGGTCATTCAGAAAGCCACAGCTACAGTAACACTTTCGGACCTGGTTCAGACATATGATGGAACAGAAAAACCGGTAACTGTTACTACCGATCCTATAGGACTTTCCGTTGTAGTTACGTATGATGGATTAGAAACAATCCCAATTGATGCAGGTACCTATGCATTAGTTGCTACGGTTGATGATGATAACTATGAAGGAGAGGCGAATGGTACTCTTCAGATCACCCCACTTACCATAAACGTCACAGCCGATGCCTTGAGTAAAACTTATGGCGATGTTGATCCGGAACTGACATTTGGTTTCGCTCCCGAACTAATCGGGGATGATACATTCACAGGTGAACTGGAGCGCGAAGCCGGAGAAGATGTGGGTTTCTATGAAATAGAACAGGGTAGCCTTTC
>REDJ01000021.1 GCA_007693555.1 Bacteroidota bacterium | reverse complement strand
CAATTTCCTATGGATCTGTTTGTCACTCATAATCGTGAACAGATCAGGGAAAGAGAAATACTTTATGCAGATTCTACCTTTTTTGATGTGTTTTCAGCGCAATTTATATCAGGAAACCCTGACTTTGCCCTTACCGAACCCAATTCTATTGTGTTAACCCAATCCCTTGCAGATAAATATTTTCCTGACGAAAACCCTTACGGAAAGGATTTTCATATCAGTGGATTGCCTACGCTTAAGGTTACCGGCATTATTGAGGATGTACCGTCTAATACCCATTTGAGATACTCAGGATTGATTTCCATGTCAACCTTGGCAATGATCCATGGCCCCGATGAGTTTAACAGTTTTCATCCTATGCATTTCTGGAGCTTAAGTTACTATTCTTTTTTGTTGCTTCACGAGAATGCAGATATTGTGGAAATTGAAGAGGGGCTCCCCGGCTTTTATGAAAAGTATCTTTCACAATCTATGGGGGATTTGCAGGGAGAAATGGAAATTGAATTTACCCCTCTTGGTGAGATATATCTGAGTAGCCATGCAGATTATGATTTTGCCTCAGGCAATACCAGATATTTGTATATTTTTCTTCTGGTAGGAACTCTCATTATGCTCATTGCTGTTCTGAATTATATCAATCTTGCAACAGCAATGGCCCGAAGGAGGTTAAAGGAAGCTGCTCTGAAAAAAGTGCTGGGGGCAAATAATTTTCAGCTTTCGGCCCAATTTATTGTTGAATCATTGGCTCTGGTTCTGTTTTCTGTGATACTTGCACTTGGATTGCTGCCAGTTGTTTTTCAGTTGATTAAGAGCATTGCACATGTGGAGTTAAATCCCTTAATGGTTTTTGATACGGGTTTCTTGTTATATTTTGCTACTGTACTGGTATTTGTGGCATTATTTTCTGCTGGCTACCCCGCCTATGTCGTTTCACGGTTTAACCCCGCAGAAACTTTTACCATGGAGAAAAGGGGTGCAAGGAGATCCTTTCTTTCACGCAAAGTATTGGTTACTGCTCAGCTGGCTATATCGGTGGGTATGATCTTGTCCAGCCTGCTGATTTCTCAGCAGGTAAGATATATGGTAAACAAAGACCCCGGATTTGACCCAACCAATATCATACAGCTTTCCTTTTGGCAAAACCAGCAGCATACCCGTACAATTAGTTTTTTGAACGAAATCAATAACCTGCCTGAGGTTAAACATGCAGCCGCAAGCCATGAAGGTCTTACAACCAGCCATATTAAGATGATTCTTCAAGCGGAGAGAGCTGATGGAGGCCGAAGTGAACGATTGTTTAGGGTTATGTTTGTAACACATGAGTTTATTTCAACCATGGGACTTGATTTAAGCGTAGGACGAGATTTTGAACGCTCAAACAGGGAGGATAACCATTTTGCTGCAATAGTAAATGAGTCTTTTGTCAGAGAAATGGGCTGGGGCGATGACCCCCTGGGGAAAAAGATAGATTGGGGATATGACGAAAACATGATGCCTACAAACTTCGGCGAGGTAATTGGTGTGTTGAAAGATTTTCACTACAAATCTCTCCATACTCCAATTGAGCCTATGGTTTTTATACTAATTGATTCAGATGAGATGCTGAGAACGATAAAAATCAGATATTCGGCTGAGAACCCGCAATATGCGCTTAATGCCATACGAAGTGTTTATTCTGATGTTTTCCCCGAATTGCCAATGGATTACCGCTTTATTGAATGGGAAATGGAGCAATTGTATATAAACGAAAAAATAGCCCTTCGCTTATTCATGCTTTTAACCTTTATTGCAATTGGCTTATCTCTCATAGGAATTATCGGATTGTCATCATTTGTGGCAAAGCAAAGTGAAAAAGAAATAGCTATTCGTAAGGTTTTCGGAGCAAGTGTGGATGCTATTCTTTTCAGGCTTTACAAAGAATACATTGCACTTTACTTGTTAGCATTGATTGTTGCAATTCCGTTGGTATGGTATTTTATGGACCAATGGCTTGCCACATTTCACTATGGTATAAGCTTCAACTGGCTTAATGTCCTGCTTACTGCAATCCTCAGTATTTTGTTTGTAATGCCGGTTGTTACATGGCATGGGCTGCGTGCTTCCATGAGTAATCCTGCAAAAGTTCTTTACGCCGAATAGATTTGCCTAAAGTATATGTCAATATTTACTGAAAAGCAAAAAAGTATAGTCAAGCACTAATTGATTCAATATCCCTTAATATATTAAGTAAAACATGTTTGCCATGAAAATCATTTCAATGCCAACAGAAATTGTTCTTTTTTATATTCAGGCTGAATCTTTCCCTAAAGGGGTAAAAGATGCATTCCTGAAGCTGGAAAGCTTATTGCCCACGCGCCGTGGCAGGAAATTCTATGGAATATATGAAGAACAGGATGGCCAGGTTATATACCGGGCAGCAGTGGAAGAGCTCTATCCTGGTGAAGCAGAAAAGTATAACTGTAAATATTACTTTTTAAAGCCTGGAGATTATCTGTCCATTACCCTTTCAAACTGGGAAAAGCATTTGGAAAAAATCGAAGTTGCATTTGATCGGCTTGCCGAATCGCCGACAGTTGACCCGCAAAGCCCCAGTGTAGAATTTTATAAATCATCAAAAGAACTTATTTGTATGATGCGGTTAAATGCTGAACCGACTGACAAGTAATCTCATAACTTTTATTTTAAGTATAATGAAAAAATGTATTCTGTGCGCTGTTTGTCTTGTTTTTGCTGCTTATCTACCGTTGGGAGCGCAGTCGACCCATGATCTTCGAGAGAGTATAAACCAGATTATTTCATCAAAAAATGCTCTTACCGGTGTTGCCATTGCAGGACATGATGGGAAGGACACACTTTCCTTAAATGGTAATTTGCAATTCCCAATGCAAAGTGTTTTTAAGTTCCACATTGCTTTAGCCATGATGGCAGAAATAGACAAAGGAAACTTCTCTCCTGAACAGAAAGTGAGGATTAAAAAGGATGATTTATTACCTGGTTTATACAGCCCTTTAAGAGATAAACACCCTGAAGGCGCCAATCTTACCATTGCTGAATTATCAAAATATGCAGTTGCTCTAAGCGATAATGTAGCATCCGATGCATTGCTGCGTTTGCTTGGAGGACCTTTGAGAGTTGAATGTTTTTTTGCTGATAATGGATTTGCAGACATTTCAATAAAAATTAATGAAGAAGAAATGCAAAGCAATTGGGATCTGCAGTTCAAAAATTGGACAACCCCTATGGCTAGTAATCAGATATTAAGGGCATTCTTTGAAAATACAGACCATTTGCTTTCTCAAGCCAGCCATGAATTTATATGGAGAATAATGGGAGAAACTATTACCGGCAGAAATCGCATCAGAGGGAAATTACCCCATTCAACCGATGTGGCCCATAAAACCGGTTGGTCAGGGACTCATAAAACATCAGGAATTACTGCCGCAGTAAATAATATTGGTATTGTTTTTCTGCCAGATGATTCCCACTTCTATATTAGTGTTTTTGTCACTGACTCAAAAGAAGACTTTCAGACCAATGAGCAGATCATAGCTGATATTGCGAAAGCTGCCTGGGATTACTTTACGCAAAGTGAATAAAAATATTTCAGAGAAAGCACATGCATTTATTTGTAATGGGTTGAATTAAATCTTAAATAACCTAATATGAGAACTCAACAAATCGAAAAGTCAGACTATCTCATCCTTAAAGAGGTTTTGTACCACGCCCTTTATCTTCCTGAAG
>REDJ01000022.1 GCA_007693555.1 Bacteroidota bacterium | reverse complement strand
GGAATAAAAGCTGCTTCGAACTGCGAAGGCGGTAAATAAATACCCTGGTTAAGCATGGCCCTGAAATACCTGCTGAATTTTTCCGTGTCGGATTGATTGGCATCATCAAATGATTTTACAGCGTCCAGCTCGGTGAAAAACAGCGTGATCATAGAACCAACCCTGTTTATAACACCTTTATGACCGGTTTGTTTCAGGTTTTCACGCAAACCTTTTTCTAAGCGGGCTGATTTTTCTTCCAGGTTTTTGTGGAAACCGGGCGTTTCATCAATGATTTTAAGGGTTGCAAGTCCTGCTGCCATGGCCAGCGGATTACCCGAAAGGGTACCGGCCTGGTAAATAGGTCCGGCCGGGGCAAGTTTTTCCATAATTTCTTTGGGACCACCATATGCACCAACGGGAAGTCCGCCACCAATGATCTTACCCAAACAAGTAATATCAGGTGTAATGCCGAAGTATTCCTGTGCGCCCCCTTTTGCAAGGCGAAAGCAGGTCATTACTTCATCAAAAATGAGCAAAGCACCATATTTTTGGGTAAGTTCCCTGAGGCCTTCAAGAAATTCCTTATCAGGAATTACCACACCCATATTTCCTACAACAGGTTCGAGAATTACGGCAGCTATATCATTTCCGTGATTTTCAAATAGCCGTGTAACATCTTCCAGATCGTTGTACCTGGCTGTAAGCGTATCCTGGGCAGTTCCCTTTGTAACACCCGGACTGTCGGGCAGACCCAGGGTAAGTGCTCCTGAACCTGCTTTTATAAGGAAACTGTCGGCATGGCCGTGGTAGCAACCTTCGAATTTGATGAATTTATCTCTGCCGGTATATCCTCTTGCCAGGCGAAGGGCGCTCATGCAGGCTTCGGTGCCTGAGTTTACCATGCGCACAATATCCATGGAAGGCTTCATTTTTTTAATCTGCTCAGCCAATTCAGTTTCTGCAACGGTTGGCGCACCATAACTTGTACCGTTACGGGCGGTATCGGTAATGGCTTTGATAACGCGGTCATCGGCATGTCCCACTATCATGGGGCCCCAGGATGAAACGTAATCGATGTATTCATTGCCATCAATATCCCACATTTTGGCCCCTTTGGCTTTGGCAATAAAAACAGGATTGCCTCCCACGCTTCTGAATGCCCTTGCCGGGCTGTTAACACCGCCGGGAATGCTTTTTTTGGCTCTGTTGAATTCGTTAATGCTGTTGGTGAAGTTCATGTATAAAAATTTATTTTTTCAATTTAAAGTTGCGTTCGTAATAACGATTTCATTTTTTTTAATTTGCAAACTTATGAATTTCCGCTGACCTACTCCCCCTTTGAAGGGGGCGGGGGGGATGTTTTTCGTTTTAATTCATCAATAGTTATTTCCAATGCCCTTAAAACATTAAACATATCATTTTTAACCTGCATATCCGGAAAACGCAAAAAGGTAATTCTATACTCTTCAAGTTCCTTCTGTCTCTCACTATCATAATCAACTTTGTGATCATGGCTAATACCATCAATTTCAATGGCAAGTTTTAATTCATGGCAATAAAAATCAACAATATAATTTAGCATGGGTAATTGTCTGTGAAATTCAACACCATATGCCTTTCCTTTTATTTCTTTCCATAAAAGTATTTCTGAAAGAGTGCTTTGTTTTCTTAGAATTCGGGCAAGTTCTTTTAGTTTTGGGTTGTATGGGATGATTTTGTTGTGTTTCATTTTTTTGTTTAAACATCCCCCTAACCCCCTTCAAAGGGGGAATAGTTCGGTGGTTAATTCAGTTTTTCGAATTTCGAATTTTTAAAAGTACCTTTCCCCCTTCAACCATTGTGCTACTTCCTTAGCATGATAAGTTATTATTATATCCGCACCGGCACGGCGTATAGATTTGAGTATTTCTTTGGTGATGCGCTGACCGTCAATCCAGCCTTTTTCAGCGGCTGCCTTAACCATGGAAAACTCACCGCTAACGTTATATGCAGCAATGGTTATGTTAAACTCATCCTTTGCCCGGCGAATGACATCCAGATAAGATAAGGCCGGTTTTACCATGATGATATCTGCACCTTCTTCAATATCCAGTTCTATTTCGCGCATGGCTTCGTTGCTGTTGGCCGGGTTCATCTGGTAGGTCTGGCGATCGCCGAATTGGGGCGCACTTTCGGCAGCTTCACGGAAGGGTCCGTAAAAGGCAGATGCATATTTAGCTGAGTAGGCCATGATGGGAATATGACTGAAACCTTCATCGTCAAGTGCTTCGCGAATGTATGCCACCCTGCCGTCCATCATATCGCTGGGGGCAACCATGTCCACTCCGGCTTTGGCAAATGCAAGGGATTGCGTTGCCAGGGTTTCCAGCGTAAGGTCATTATCAACATCATTGTTTACGATGGTGCCGCAGTGGCCGTGCGTAGTATATTCGCAATTGCACACATCAGCAATCACATACATTTCTGGAATTGCATCTTTTATGGCCCGAATGGCCCTTGGAATGATGGAATTTTCATCAGTACCTGTCAAACCATGTTCATCTTTTTCTTCAGGAATCCCGAATAATAATACCGATTTGATTCCCAGCTGATATAATTCTTTACATTCTTCCACAAGCATATCAACCGAAAGCTGATAATTGCCTGGCATGGAGCTTATGGGGTTTTTAACATTTTTACCCGGGCACGCAAAAAGTGGCATAACCAGGTTATCAAGTGAAACTGTAGTTTCGTTTACCATGGCCCGGATAACCGGATTGGAACGAAGTCTTCTTAAACGTGTTGCCGGGAAGTACATATTTCTGTTTTTTAAATTGTGTTATGCTGATGAGAAATCAAAGTTACTTTTTTGAAAAATAATCTTCAATAGCTTTTAAAAGCGATTGACCCGAAGGGTAGGGGGCAGTTACCGCTACTTCATAACCACACTCCCTGATGGCATGGGCTGTAGTATTGCCAATGGCTGCCAAAAGTAAGGAGTTTGCATTATGAAAAACATCCAAAAAAGCATAAAACCCCGATGGTGATGTAAAAATGCACATATCTGCTTTTTTATTTTTCACCAGTTTGGCAATTTCTTCATCCACCACCGAAAGTGGAATTGTTTTATAAACGTTTATCCGTTTTACGTTGGCTGCCTCTGAAAGAGTTGCTTCAAGGAAATCCGGAGCCTTATTGCCAAGGGCGAGCAGGATTTTGTTTCCAGTTCCGGATATGTTCTCAGAAATGTACTCTGCCAGGTCTTTGCCATCGGTTCCGGGATTCATGATAGCCGGTTCATAACCGTACTTTTCCAATTCAGTGCCGGTAGCATGCCCTACTACAGCAATTTTAAGATCAGGTGGCAGATTATGATTACCCTGCAGGGAAGAAAGATTTTCAAAAAATCCCCGCACTCCTTTCCTGCTTGTAAAAACGAGTAAATCATATTTGCCAGGCTGAATAAGTTGGCGGAATTCTTCACCAGGAATTTTGATGGTTTTGGTTTCAATCATGGGCAGATTATATGCAGTTGCTCCCTTTTCGCTCAGCAGCATAAGCATTTCTTCCGCCTGGTCGGCCGGTTGGGTTGTGATTATGACTTTGCCTTTCAGCATCAGATTTGATTGTTTTTCCGGATTTCTTCGAGAATTTCTTTAGAGCCACGTTGAATAAACGAATTTGCCAGTTTTGATGCCAGGTCAATGCTTTTATCAACCGGCCCAGTGAGTTCGTCCTTCAATATTACAGTGGCATCCAGACTGGAAACGAACCCTTTAATTCTGAA
>REDJ01000023.1 GCA_007693555.1 Bacteroidota bacterium | reverse complement strand
CACCAATACCTTTGATGTAATTGTAATAGGTGCCGGTGCAGCAGGTATTCTTGCAGCAGGCAGGGCCGCGCAACTGGGCGCAAAGGTTCTGCTGATAGAGAAAATGCGTCAGCCGGGCCGTAAGCTTCTTATAACCGGCAAAGGCCGTTGCAATATCACCCACGATGCGCCCTTGTCGGAATACTGGAAAAATATCTTTCCAAACGGCCGCTTTCTCAAACATGCATTCCATGCTTTTTTCAAGGACGAAATCCTGCAAATCCTTCACGACAGGGGAGTGGAAACCACTACAGAAAGGGGCAGCAGAGTGTTCCCGGTAAGCAATGACGCCAAAGAAGTGCTCAACGCGCTTCTGGATTGGATGGGTACCAAGAATATTGACAGGGTTTTTAATGTGCGCGTCAATGAACTTATCATTGAAGATGAACAGGTTAAAGGTGTAAAGGCGATGACCGACCATGGTATCCGAGAGTTTTACGCACAAAGTGTAATTATTGCCACCGGTGGTAAATCCTATCCGGCTACCGGCAGCACCGGCGATGGGTACGAACTGGCAAAACAGGCAGGTCATACCATTACACCGGCTCAGCCCGCACTGGTTCCCCTGGTAACCCGGGAAGATATTGCAGCCAGATTGCAGGGTCTGGGTTTAAAAAACATCAATGCAGTGGTTTGGGTCAACGGCAAAAAAACCAGGGAAGAGTTTGGCGAGCTCATGTTTGCACACTACGGTCTCACAGGGCCGGTAATCCTAACCCTTAGCCGGCATGTGGTGGAAGCCATTTCCGCGGGAAACAAAGTAGAAATCAGCATCGACCTGAAACCTGCCCTGGATGAAAAAAAACTCGATGCCCGCCTTTTGCGCGACCTGGATGCACATGGGAAAAAGCAGGTAGAGAATATCTTCAGACTATGGTTGCCATCGAGTCTCATTCCGGTTTTTCTTGAGATACTTGAGCTGGATGGTAAAAAGCTTTGCAATCAGATGGGAGGGAAGGAAAGGAAAAAAATCCTGCTGCTCATGAAAGATTTCCGGTTTACCATAACAGGACATCCGGGATTTAAGGAAGCCATCATTACCGCCGGAGGTGTTCCCACATCGGAAATTCAGTCGAAAACCATGGAGTCTAGACTGATGAAAAATCTTTATTTTGCCGGCGAGGTTATTGACCTGGATGCCAATACCGGCGGGTTTAATCTTCAGATTGCCTGGTCGACCGGTTATCTGGCCGGGCAGGAAAGTGTCCAGAAATTATAACCACTTTCTCCTTCTGAAATACCACAGCATTCCCAACGCAATGACTGCCATAATACCCAATACGGCAAAATAGGCCCAGGGCCAGTGAAGTTCTGGCATGTGGTCGAAATTCATACCGTAAATCCCCACGATGAAGGTGAGAGGAATGAAAATGGTTGCTATAATGGTTAGCACTTTCATTACCTCATTGGTTTTATTGCTCATGGTTGAAAGGTAAAGCTCCAGCAGTCCGGCAGTCATATCACGATTGATTTCCACCGTATCTATTACTTGTATGGTATGATCGTACAGGTCGCGAAGGAAAGGCCGGGTCTTTTTCTTTATCAGTGTAAGTTCGGAACGTTCCAGTTGAGAAACCAGTTCTCTGAGCGGCCATACTGCTTTTCGCAGCAGCAGGTTTTCGCGCTTAAAAACATAAATTTCTTTCAGGATGTCCTTTCCGGGATGTCGTAAAAGTCTTTCTTCAAGTACTTCCATATGCTCACCAATGCCCTCAAGCACAAGAAAATAATTATCAACCGTGATATCGAGCATGGCATAAGCCAGGTAGTCGGAACCCATATTCCGGATTCGCCCTTTACCCTTGCGGATCCTTTCCCGTAAAGGGTTAAAAATATCATCTTCTTTTTCCTGGAATGATATTACGTAATTATGACCAATAATAAGACTTATCTGTTCTGTTTCAATGGTTTTCTTTTTGTCATTCCACGTGATCATTTTCAGTACAGCAAAAATGTAATCATCATAAAAGTCGATTTTGGGTCTTTGCCTTGTATTCAAAATATCTTCCTGAACCAACGGGTGAATCTGAAAATGCTCTCCAACCATTGCAATCAGTTTTGTATTATGGATTCCTTTGATGTCAATCCATGAAATCTCCGGGCTGTCTTTCAACGGGAAAAAATCTTCAGGATTTTCCGTGCGAAACTCCCGCAGTTCGCCTGGGTTGAAATCCATAATATCGATGGCCGTTTTGTCGGTCTTCTTATGACCTACAAATACCAGGCTGCCTGGTGAAAGGCCGGTTTTTGGAGAGAGTTTTTTCATGGTTTTAAGGAATTGACCCAACAATTATTTAATGTAAAAAAATTAGTCCAAAATAAATCTTATAGGTAAATTAAAACTAACCCTGACTGTTTTATTATCAGCCTTACCAGGTATCCACTCAGGCATGCTGCTGATAACTCTAATGGCTTCATTATCTAATTCATCACTTACTCCCCGCAGTATTTCTATGTTTGATATACTTCCATCCTTTTCTACAATAAAAGTGACAAACACAGTACCCTGAATTGATTTTTCTCTGGCAGCTTGCGGGTATGTTAACGTTTGAGCGAAAAAGCGCATTAAGTTCTCATCGCCACCAGGAAAAAAGGGCAGTTCATCTACATTATCATAAACGTCATCGTAAGTACTTATAGACATGTATGGTTTGTAAACTTTATTTTTCAATTCGAAAAGAACTGAAAAAACTACAGGATGCTCCGGGAACTGTGGACTAATAAATTGAGATGCAACACGTGCTATTTCCCTGTCAAGATCCGGGAAATACGGGTTCCTGAGTTCGGAAAATTTTATCTTGCCATCTGTATCCAAAACTACATCAACACTTACTATTCGGTGAAAGTAGGATTCAGCCATTATTCCGGGAATAATGATGTTTTTTTCAAGAAAATTCTTTAATGAGTCTGATACAATTTTTTCATCAATACGGGTTCTTCTTCCTGTTCTTTTTATCCTGGTCAGTATTTCTTCGTCATTAAAGTACTTAGGAATATCATAATTTACTGAAATTCTTTTTACAATACTATCATAAACAAAATAGTTCCATTCTCCTGAAAGCAGGTTGTTTTCATACGATCCATGAGCATATAATTGACCGGGTGGATAATAGAACTCGGCTTTGCCCTGCATAATCGCCGGATCTAATGACTCGTAACTTAAAAGTTTAATTTTTTTGCCAGAAAAAGTATGGTCTTTAATTTGGATGATGCTATCGTAGAATATAGCAGTTCTTTTAATATGAGCATCTTCTTCATCCGCTTTCGTATAGTTGAAATCAAGGTAAATCATTAAAGTATCCTGTGCGGATATATTGACCGGGATGCTAAATAAGGCAATAAGAATAAAAAGCTTCATGTTATTAGTGATTTGTTAATACTTGCAGTTGTCACCTTTTAAATCCTAAAAACCGGATTTGCTCAGAGCCAAATATTATTTATTACACTTTATAAATCAGTTTATACCGGTAAAATCTGTTATAAGATTTATCTTTCAGCAATCACCAGCATCTCGAAATCTTTTGTTGTAAGCTTGTGCTCCCTGGAAAACGCACCCAGCCTGGCACCAAAAATATCAATCTTTTTAAAATCCAGCGATTTCAGTAACCAGGTAATTTCGCTGGGCACATAATACCTTTCGTTGCACTCGAGTATTTTCTTGTTTCCTTCATCATCATAAGCCTCAGTGATATTATGATCGCGGAAAGTCATAA
>REDJ01000083.1 GCA_007693555.1 Bacteroidota bacterium | reverse complement strand
AAAAAGAATAATATACGGTAAAAGTTCTTTCCGAATAATCAATAACAACTTTATTTGTTACAGTACGGTTAACCATTAGCTTATAAATATAAAACGTTGTTGCAAGCATCAAAGCCAATGTGATTAATTTATTCTTGTCCATATAATTAATCCGCGGCTCTCTCAGTAATCCGATATAGTCAATAAAAAATAATATAACAACGACAAACAACATTCTCATGACTATTTCCACACCTCTGGGAAATGGGAATATAAATGCGGGCTCAAATATTTTAATATCCTTCATGTTTTTGATTTTTCAATTCTTTCCTGCATTTTTCTGAACTTTCGATTGGATTTAATGAATTTTTATAGCTGACCTCAGAGTATTTGGGGTTCTTTATAATAGGCTGTTATTGCATTTTTCCTCGGTAAATATAGGGAAAATTGAAATATTGAATAAAAATTATATGAACTGAATACTTCACTGTATCCGACAGGTGAAGCCCTGTCCCTAAGGAAAGTTCTGTTTTGTTGAAATAATTGCCGGTCAAGCCCGGCCAAAACATGAACGGGTATTCGTTAAAAATGATGGGTAACCAATATCATCACGTGTCCTTTTTATTAAACCACAAAACTGATTGTAAAGGCCGGGCTTGACCGGACTTATCTGTGATACATGGATAAAACGGTAGGGACAGGGCTTGAGCTGTCCCTGAATTGATTAAATCATTGAATATACCGGTGATATTTAATGGTGGTGTTATGAGACGCGCCGGCATACACGTCTCGGGGTTAAAAGTAGCCCCGTCACCAATAAAAAATCCTGGTTGTTCATTTATCGGAAAATTCATTTACCTGAATTTATCCTCTATAATATTCAGGATTTATTTTTTCCTGCTATTTTTACAACCTTAAAAGAAATTCAATCAGTAAAAACCCAAAACACAAAAGAATGAAACGACTTACATTTGCAATTTTAACAGGATTACTTTTTATTTTTCAGGCCGTTTCGTCTGAAAAACAGGCTATGGTGCCCGAAACCCTATGGGAGTTTGGTCGCGTGGGTGGTATGCAGGTTTCACCCGATGGCTCTCAGGTAGTTTTTACCGTAACCAATTATGATGTTGAAACCAACAGGGCCAGCAGGGATATTTATATTATTCCTGTGGAAGGCGGACAACCGCGCAATCTTACCAACAGCCCTGAAAATGAATTCAATGTGATGTGGCGGCCGGATGGACGCAGGATCGGATATCTGAGTTCCAGAACAGGAACTGTGCAGATATGGGAGATGAATCCCGATGGTACAAATCCTCTTCAGGTTTCCAATGTGTCGGGTGGTATAACCGGCTTTGAATACAGCCCCGATATGCGGCATGTGTTTTTTACCAAAAGGGTAAAGGTTGAAGAAAGTCCCCACGACATGCACCCCGATCTGCCCCTGTCAAACGTTTTGATTTACGACGACCTGATGTTTCGGCACTGGGACCGCTGGCATGATTATTCCTACAGTCATATTTTTATTTCACCCTACAGCAACGGAAGCATTGGACGATACTATGATATCATGGAAGGTGAGCCCTGGGATTCTCCCATGCCTCCCTTCGGTGGCTTAAGCCAGATAAGCTGGACCCCTGATGGACGTGCTCTTGCATATACTGCCAAGAAAAAAGTGGGTAAAGAAAGGGCTTTGAGCACCAATTCCGACATTTACCTTTATAACCTGGAAACCCGTGAAACCACCAATCTGACTCCCTTTAATAAGGGTTACGATCGCAATCCGGTATTTTCGTCAGATGGCAGATACTTGGCCTGGGAAAGCATGGAAACTCCGGGTTTTGAATCCGACAAAAACCGAATTCTTATCATGGACCTTGCAGATGGCAGTTGGATCGACTATTCCGAAGGTTTTGATCAGAGTTCCGGGAACCTGCGCTGGTCAGCCGATGGCAGAAGCCTCTATTTCATCAGCGGCCACCACGCTACTTACCAGATGTACAAACTGGATATAGCCAGCCGTGAAATCAGCCAGGTAACTGATGGCTGGCACAATTACAACTCACTGGCCATTGCAGGTGATTATCTTGTAGGAGAACGAATGAGCATATCCTCGCCGGTAGAAATTTTCAGGGTAAATCCAGATAATGGAAACCAGGTGCAACTAACCGATGTGAACCGCCCTGTTTTTGACAAAATTGAAATGGGCAATGTGGAACAGCGCTGGGTTGAAACCACCGACGGCAAACAAATGCTGGTTTGGGTGATTTATCCTCCGGGTTTTGACCCAAATAAAAAGTACCCTGCCCTTCTATTCTGCGGTGGTGGTCCGCAAAGTGCAATAAGTCAATTCTTCTCCTATCGCTGGAACTTCCAGATCATGGCAGCACATGACTATATTGTAATTGCCCCCAACCGCAGGGGTTTACCTACCTTCGGGCAGGAATGGAACAACCAGATCAGCCAGGATTATGGCGGGCAAAACAAGCAGGATTTACTCTCAGCAGCCCGCACCATAAGTCAGGAACCCTATATCGATGAGAACCGCCTTGGGGCAGTTGGAGCAAGTTACGGCGGATTTTCTGTTTTCTGGCTGGCAGGGCACCACAACGGGTTGTTCAACGCTTTTATTTCCCACTGTGGAATGTTTAACTTTGAAAGCTGGTATGCAACCACCGAAGAAATGTTCTTTGCCAATCATGATATTGGCGGACCTTACTGGGCCGTACCCCGCCCCCACAGCTATGACTTCTCACCTCATCTGTTTGTTGGCAACTGGGATACTCCCATCCTGGTTATACATGGTGCAAAGGATTACCGGGTACCGATTTCTGAAGGATTACAGGCATACAATGCTGCACAGTTGCTGGGTGTGCCCAGTAAACTTATTGTTTATCCTGAGGAAAACCATTGGGTGCTTACTCCTCAAAACAGTATAATCTGGCAAAGGGAGTTCTTCAAATGGCTGGATAAATGGCTTAAGGATTAATCGCGGTAATCAGAAAATACAATAACAGAAAAGAGTTTCGCACCATCCATATAATGCGAAACTCTTTTTTACGTTAATTTTAGTAATTTTGGCTCGTTTTTCAGAAAACGGTAATATCAATTCTTACTTGAAGCTTTTTATGCAGCAATCAGCCCGGGTCATTTACCTGATATCCACATTTATAGTTTTATTTCTGTCCGGTGTTGTGCAAGCTTCGATTAGCAACCTTTCCCAAACAAATATCTTTAGGGGAGATACCATTCCAGCGCAGGATACCCTCTTATGGGATGCCCATGCATTGCCAATCGACACTATCCTGCAACGGGATACTTTGCCTGTTACAGAGAATGACACTTTACCTGAAATAACAGAGAGACCGGCAATACCTGTTGTTGTCGAAGTTGAAGACGAATTACCCGCTTCTGCTATCCCCTGGTTTTCAGAAGAACAACTGCAGAATCCTTTCCAACTGGAGCCCAATTTTGTAGATACAAATCTTCTGGGCTTTCAGCATTACGATTTTGCGGCCCGGAGCGGATTTTTCCGAACAAGCAAAGGAAACATCGGCCATGCATATAACCTGCTTGTCTTTGACCCGGAGCTTGCACCCGGCCTCAATATGGGCCATACATCCATATATGGGCACAATATCATAAGGCATGATCATCTGAAATATTACCGCCCTCAGCATGTGTTTACCGATTTGTTTCTCACGATTGGAAGCGAACGTGAGCAGCTCTTCCAGGCAAAACATACACAAAGGCTTCACGAAACCTTTTACCTGGGTTTTCAATATCGGGTAATCAATTCTTTGGCAAGGTATTTCAGCAGGCTTGCATCGCAAAATGTAAACATGAGCCTCACGGCCGACTATTTAAGTCCTGACAAAAGATACCAGGCTTTGGGGAGTTTTGTTATAAACAGAATGAGAAACCAGCAAAGCGGAGGATTGATTAATCCCGCTGCTTTTGAAGAAAATCAGGAAAGTGACAGCGTATTTCTGTACCGGGCAGAATCCTGGTACAGAGATGTTTCCTTTAATCTGAGGCATTTTTACCAGACAGGTTTTTACACCGGTGGTGGTTCAGATAATGACAGAAGATTTATAAACCTGGGCCGTATCAATCATGATTTTACTTATTCACGTAACTCATTTGTTTTCGATGAAAATAATTCACCCTATCCGTTTTTTGATTTTGAACCGGTTTATCCCAATTCCACTTTTGACTCCACTGTTGTACACCGAATCAAAAACCAGGTGTCATGGTCAAATTTCCCCCTGCAGAGCGGCCGGGGAACATTTCCTTTCAATTTCAGATTGTATCTGCAGTATAACATCAATACCATTGAACAGCCCGATTTTCCTGAAGACAAACCTATTCTGGATACTTTAAATCAAAAAATCTATTATTACGATAAATACAATTATAATGAAATCGTGCAGGGTTTTGAGTTGCAGAGTGACCAGACCAGGTTTTTATCCTTTGGTGGATTTGCCAATTTTACCATAGGGGGTTATAATGATGAAGATTTTCATGCCGGGGCCTATTTAAATCTTGGCCGGCCTGACAGAAACTACAGCCTTGAAGGAAAACTGCGTGTTGCCAATATGGAAGCACCTTATTTCTATAATAATTTCAGAAGCAATTATATAACCTGGGAGAATGAATTTGACAAAATGCAGGTTGTGAATCTCAGGGGCAGGCTTAAACTGCCCTGGGTCAATTTTGAAGGCAATTATTTCCTTCTCAATAATATGGTTTATTTCGGAAGTGATGCTCTTCCGGTTCAAAATACTTCCGCTTTTAGCATGTTCAGCCTGGGAGCTTACAGCGATATTGAAATTGGAAACTTCGGATTCAGAAACCACGGTGTATATCAGTATAGTACCACTTCACAATTCTATCAATATCCCTCTTTTATCAGTTATCATTCTCTCTATTATAATCTGGTGCGCGAACATCGTGTGCTGGTTCATCAGTTTGGATTTGATTTTCATTTTAATACCGGATATAAGGCCATGTCTTGGATGCCTGTAACCCGTGCTTTTTATGCCCAGGACGAGCACAATATGCGGGATAAATTTCTGCTTGATGTTTTCTGGACCGGTAAAATCAAACGGGCAAGATTGTTCCTGAAATATCAAAACATACTGGGATTGGTTTTTGATATTAAACCGCATTATGATATTCCTTTCTATCCTATCCCTGAAACCATGTTCAAATTTGGAGTTTCGTGGATGTTTTTTGATTAACAACTCACCCTTTTCCCTTGTTTGAAATCGTTATAAATTAGCCTCAATTACTGAAAACTATAAGTAATTTTAGTAATTTTGCGCCGTGAATCTGTTAATGCTAAATGCCTTATAATAAGACTCTTTTAAAATAAGACAACTATGACAAAAAAGAAAAAATTCATTACTTGTGATGGAAATCACGCAGCATCACATGTTGCTTACATGTTTAGTGAAGTAGCGGCAATCTACCCCATTACTCCTTCGTCAAATATGGCTGAGAATGTGGATGAGTGGGCCGCCAAAGGAAGGAAAAATATTTTTGGTGAAGAAGTAAAATTGGTCGAAATGCAGTCGGAAGCCGGTGCTGCCGGTACTGTTCATGGTTCTTTGCAGGCCGGTGTATTGACCAGTACCTATACTGCATCGCAGGGATTGTTACTTATGATTCCTAATATGTACAAGATTTCGGGTGAGTTGCTCCCCGGAGTATTTCACGTTTCTGCCCGCAGCCTTGCTGCCCAGGCACTTTCTATTTTTGGTGATCATAGCGACGTAATGAGCACCCGCCAAACGGGTTTTGCCATGCTTGCAACAGGTAGTGTTCAGGAAATAATGGACATTGCTCCCATCGCTCACCTGGCCGCCATTAAGTCAAGGATACCATTCCTGCACTTTTTTGACGGTTTCCGCACTTCTCATGAGGTGCAGAAAGTGGAAGAATGTGATCAGGAGACACTCAAATCTCTTCTCGACTTTAAAGCATTGCAGGAATTTCGCGACAGGGCTCTCAACCCTGAGCATCCCGTTACCCGTGGTACTGCACAGAACCCCGATATCTACTTCCAGTCAAGAGAAGCAGCCAACCGTTTTTACGATGTCGTTCCTGATATTGTGGAAGATTACATGAAAGAAATCAATAAAATAACAGGTCGCGAATATCATCCCTTCACCTTTTATGGTGCCAAAGATGCTGAGAACATAGTAATAGCTATGGGCTCAATCACGGAAACCATTAAAGAAACTATTGATTATCTTGTTGGAAAAGGAGAGAAAGTGGGTCTTATTTCAGTACACCTATACAGGCCTTTCTCTGCGAAGTATTTTAACAAAATCCTCCCAAAAACTGTGAAGCGTATTTGCGTGCTTGATCGTACCAAAGAACCCGGAGCAAACGGAGATCCTCTGTATCTTGATGTAAGAGACCTTTTCTATGGTAAAAAAGATGCCCCAATTATCATTGGAGGCCGCTATGGATTGAGCTCAAAGGATACCACTCCCAACCATATCATCGCAGTTTTTGACAATCTCAAACAAAAAGAGCCCAAGAATCAGTTTACAGTTGGTATTGTTGATGATGTTACCTTCCGCTCGCTTCCGGTTGGCGAAAACATAGATGTTTCACCAAAGGGTAATTATGCTGCCAAATTTTACGGTATCGGTGCCGACGGAACTGTGGGAGCCAATAAGAATTCTATCAAGATCATTGGTGATACAACTGATAAATATGCACAGGGCTATTTCAGCTACGACTCCAAAAAATCGGGAGGTATAACAGTTTCTCACCTGCGTTTTGGTGATTCACCCATTCGCTCACCCTACCTTGTTAATGCTGCCGACTTTGTGGCCTGCCACGTACCTGCATATCTTGAAAAATATGATATGCTCAAGGGTCTGAAAAAAGGTGGTACTTTTCTGCTTAACTCCATCTGGGATGCAGAAGAAACCAAAAAACGCATTCCTGATCACATGAAAAAGTACATGGCTGATAATGATATTAAATTCTACATTATCAATGCTACCCAGATTGCCGAAGATATTGGCCTGGGTGGACGTACCAATACCATTATGCAATCCGCTTTCTTCAGGCTTGCTGAGGTAATACCTTTCAAAGATGCTGTAAAGGAAATGAAAGATGCCATTTACAAGTCTTACGGCATGAAAGGTGATGAAATCGTTAACATGAACAACGAAGCTGTTGACCGCGGAGGTTCGCAGGTTGTAAAAGTTGACGTTCCCGCTCAATGGAAAAATATCAAAGTAAAACCCGCCGAGAAAAGATCAGATATTCCTGAATTTATCCGCGATATTGTTTTCCCAATCAATGCCCAGAAAGGTGACGACCTGCCGGTAAGTGCATTTCTGAATCGTGAAGACGGCACCTTCCCTGCCGGCACTACAGCCTACGAAAAGCGTGGTATTGCCGTTCATGTTCCGGAGTGGCAGCTTGAGCATTGCATCCAGTGTAACCAGTGTGCCTATGTATGTCCTCACTCGGTAATCCGTCCTTTCCTTATCAGTGATGAAGAGATGAAAAAACTAGG
This sequence comes from Bacteroidota bacterium, assembly GCA_007693555.1. Taxonomy (GTDB): domain Bacteria; phylum Bacteroidota; class Bacteroidia; order Bacteroidales; family UBA7960; genus SKVR01. The sequence continues at coordinate 10,299 of REDJ01000083.1, read as the reverse complement.
TAATGACATTCCGGTAATCGAAATTGAAAAAGGTAAACTTGCAGGATATAAATATCGCATGCAGGTTAGCCCGCTTGATTGTACCGGTTGCGGAAACTGTGCAGATGTTTGCCCTTCAAAGGAAAAAGCATTGATAATGAAGACACTCGAGTCGCAAATGCACGAAGATGAGCGCTGGAATAAAATTATCAAAAACGTTACTTATAAGGATACCATTGTTCCCAAAGAGCAATCTGTTAAAAACAGCCAGTTTGCACAACCTCTGTTTGAATTCAGCGGTGCATGCGCAGGTTGTGGTGAAACACCCTACATTAAGCTGATAACCCAGTTGTACGGTGATCGCATGATGATTGCCAATGCCACAGGATGTTCTTCCATCTATGGAGGCTCAGCCCCGGCAACTCCCTATACTATTAACGATAAGGGTGAAGGTCCGGCATGGGCAAACTCACTCTTCGAAGACAACGCTGAATACGGATTTGGAATGGCTACCGGTGTGAGTAAAATCCGCGAAAGACTTGCGCGCTTTATGGAGACCGGCATGGAAGCTGATGATATGAAACCTGAAACAAAGGAAGCTTTCAAAGCATGGCTTGACGCCAAAGAAGATGCCTCCAAATCCAAAGAAGTATCTGAAAAGGTTGTTGAAGCTTTGAAGAAAGAGAAAAACCAGATTGCCAAAGACATCATGGCACTGAAACAATACCTGGTGAAAAAATCAGTATGGGTATTTGGTGGTGACGGATGGGCATATGATATCGGTTTTGGTGGTCTTGACCACGTAATTGCCTCTGGTGAAGATATCAACATGCTGGTTATGGATACCGAGGTTTATTCAAACACCGGTGGACAGGCCTCCAAGGCAACTCCCGTGGGAGCCATTGCAAAATTTGCTGCAGCTGGTAAAAGGGTTCGTAAAAAAGACCTGGGTATCATGGCCATGAGCTATGGATATGTATATGTGGCACAGGTAGGTATGGGTGCCAATCAGAACCAGTTTCTGAAAGCGGTACGTGAAGCAGAAGCTTATCCCGGTCCTTCGGTAATCATAGCTTATTCACCTTGTATCAACCATGGGTTAAGACTTGGAATGGGTGCTACACAGCGCCAGACCAAAGATGCAGTAGATGCCGGTTACTGGCAGCTGTATCGCTACAACCCCATGCTGGAAGCAGAAGGAAAGAATCCGTTCGAGCTTGACTCTAAAGAACCCGATTGGAACAAGTTTCAGGATTTCCTATCCAGCGAGGTCCGTTACAGTTCTTTGAAGAAAGCTTTCCCGAGAGAAGCCAAAGAATTGTTTAAAGCAGCTGAAGAAAACGCTAAATGGCGCTACAACACTTACAAGCGTTATGCTGCCATGGACTTTTCTAAACAAGAATAATCACTGTTCCGTTCAATAAAAAAAGGCCATCGAATCTCGGTGGCCTTTTTTTCGTTTCATGTCTTTGTTTTCAATAAGGGTTAATCAACTGTTACTTTGGGTGATATTTCAAAATTGATATTCTGTAAATTTTGATTTTCTTTTTCAAGAGGTTTTATCGATACAAATCACCATAAAGTTCAAATTCAGAAGCAGAAGTAATTTTCACAGTGTAAAACTTACCCGGTTTCAACTGTGAAGATTTACTGATAAGCACTTCATTATCTACTTCCGGAGAATCATATTCGGTTCGGGCTATAAAATGTTCGTTCTCCTCCCGGTCAATGAGCACACGATATGTCTTTCCTACCTTTTCCTTATTTAATTCCATGGAAATGCCCTGCTGCAGTTCCATAACGGCCTCTGCCCTTCTTTGCTTCTCTTTTTGACTTACTGTATCTTTTAAAGAGTAAGCTCTTGTCCCCTCTTCTGCTGAGTAAGTAAAAACTCCAAGCCTTTCAAAGCGGGTTTCTTCCACAAACCGTAAAAGTTCCTGAAACTCTTTGTGTGTTTCACCGGGATACCCTACAAGCAACGTGGTTCTTAATGCCACATCGGGTATTTTTTCCCTTATTTCGTTGAGCAGTGTAATGATGGCATGTTTGCTGGTATTGCGGCGCATGGATTTTAGAATTCCATCATTTATATGCTGCAGGGGAATATCGAGATAGCGGCAGATTTTAGGCTCTCTGGCCATAAGCTCAATGACCTCTGCCGAAAAGTTATTGGGATATGCATAATGCAGGCGTATCCATTCAATACCTTCAAGAGGAGTAAGAGCATTAAGCAAACCGGGCAACAAAGAACGCTTTTTCAAATCATACCCATAATAGGTAAGGTCCTGGGCAATCAGTAACAGCTCCTTAACACCTTTTGAAGCAAGCTGTTTAGCCTCCTCAACCAACTCTGTTACTTCCCTTGATTTAAATTTTCCCCTTATCATTGGGATGGCACAAAATGAGCAGGTACGATCGCAACCTTCTGCTATTTTGAGATATGCGTAATGCGAAGGAGTGGTAAGAAAACGATCATTTATATTATCAGAATATTTTTGTTTGAGATAAGAAAACAGGTCTGCCTGGTTATCCACTCCAAACCACGCATCTGCCTCCGGTATTTCATCTGTGAGCAGGTCTTTATACCTTTGAGACAGACACCCAGTAACAATCACCTCACCTATCAGTCCCTTCTTTTTTGCATTGGTATACTGTAAAATCGTATCAATGGATTCCTCCTTTGCATCATGTATAAACCCGCATGTATTGATTACAACAACATCTGCCGGTCCATCGGCGTCGTGCGTAATATGAAAGGGCCCATATTGCAGCTGACCCATGATCTTCTCAGAATCAACCAGGTTCTTCGAGCATCCAAGAGTAATGATATTGATATGCTTTTTCTTAGCCATTATTCTGGTTGATAGGTTGATAGGTTGATAGGTTGATAGGTTTAAGAGTTTAGAGGTTTAGAGGTTTAGAGGTTTAGAAGTTTAGAAGGTTAGAAGGTTTAGGGTTATTAATCCGGTCTTCCGTCTTCCGTCTTCCGTCTTATTCATTAAACAACGTTTCCACAAAAGCATCGCGGTCAAATATCTGCAAATCGTCAACACCTTCTCCTACCCCGATGTATTTGACGGGTATCTGAAGCTGGTCGCTCACACCGATAACAACACCGCCTTTGGCTGTGCCGTCAAGTTTGGTAATTGCCAATGCATTTACCTCTGTTGCTGCTGTAAATTGTCTGGCCTGTTCAAAGGCATTTTGCCCGGTAGAACCGTCAAGAATGAGCAATATTTCATGGGGAGCTTCGGGAATATGCTTTTGCATCACTCGCTTTATTTTGGAAAGCTCATTCATCAGGTTGACTTTATTGTGTAATCTGCCGGCAGTGTCAATAATGGCAACATCTATATTGTGTTGTTTTGCGTAAGAAACGGTTTCAAAAGCCACAGAAGCCGGGTCAGCACCCATTCCCTGTGAAACAACGGGCACATCTACCCTTTGCGACCAGATGGTCAGCTGATCTACCGCTGCAGCCCTGAAAGTATCGGCAGCACCCAGTACAACGGTTTTTCCGGCTGCTTTGAATTTATGGGCAAGTTTCCCAATGGTGGTGGTTTTGCCAACACCATTTACGCCCACAACCATTATAACGTAAGGACCATCAATGTTGTCAATTCCAAAATCAGAAAAGTCCGTGTTTTTATTTTCTGCCAGCAATGCAGCAATTTCCTCTTTCAGAATCCGGTTCAGGTCGTCGGTACCCAGGTATTTATCACGTGCCACCCGGGCTTCAATACGTTCAATTATTTTCAGGGTTGTGGCAACTCCCACATCAGAGGTAACCAAAACTTCTTCCAGATTGTCAAGCACTTCAGCATCTACAACAGATTTTCCTACGACAGCCTTTCCCAGGCGTGAAAAAAATGTTTCGCGGGTTTTTGACAAACCCTGATCCAGCTTCTGCTCCTCGTTTTTGGAAAAAATATCAAATAATCCCATTGGAAATGTAATTTAATAACTGTGGAAAATTGCTTCAGAAGTTAGAAGGCCTTTAATTATCAGATTGCAAATTTAACGAAAAAAGACTTCCAAAATCTTTTGATTCCGGAAGCCTTTCCTGCAATTGTAATTGTATACAGATTTATTCTGTAGGAGATTTGCGAAAAATCCGTTTACTTCTTTGCAAAATATTCTTTCACCTTATCGGCAGATACGATGTCTTCTTTAAAAGCATAAGCGCCGGTTTTGGCGGATTTTTCCATTCTGATAACTTTTGCGTATCCTTTACCGGTATCGGTTTTTAGTGTTGCAACTACTTTCTTTGCCATAATTGAAAATTATTTTATTTCGCGATGAACAGTCATTTTTCTTAAAATGGGATTGTACTTCTTAATCTCGAGCCTGTCGGGGGTATTCTTTTTATTTTTTGTTGTAATGTACCTTGAGGTGCCCGGCATCCCACTGGTTTTATGCTCAGTGCATTCCAAAATTACCTGCACTCTTGCTTCTTTCGTTTTCTTTGCCATTTTTTATTTGACGTATTTTGAGGTTTTATTTTCAGGAGCGCAAAGATAAGGATATTATTATAAATGACAAAGGGTAAAATCAAATAAATCAACACAAAAAAACAAATATTTTTATCTCTTTAAAAGCACAAGTTGAATGCTAAGATTTAATGTTGTTTATATGAGTGTTAATAATTTCAGTGGTTATCATTACTTTTTTTATCTTAGCAATCTTGAAAAGAATTTCAATCTTAATACACTATATGAAAAAGTTCTTATTATCTCCCCTTTTTACCTTTTTATTTCTGGCAAACTCTTTTTGTTTCGGACAGGATAACAACAATAGCCTGTTGTGGGAAATATCTGGTAACGGATTAGAAAAAAAATCTTATTTGTATGGTACCATGCATGTAAGCGACAGGGTTTCGTACCACCTGACTGATGCTTTTTTCAAACATCTTACCGAAGCAGACATTGTTGCTACTGAAAGTGATTTCAATGAATGGGCAAGCCTTGAAGAGTTATTGAATGATGGCACTTCAAATCAAATGGAGAACCTGTGGCTTGATGTTTTCGATAGTTCTAAGGGTGGTTTTTACAGCAATTTCAGGCTGCAACCTGCAAATCGCAGGGATATTTTAACACATTTTCATGGAATTACATACTCAACCAATAACCTGCTTTTTCGCACATCTCCTCAGAACCAGGATTTCCAGGAAATAACATACCTTGATATGTTTATATACCAGGCAGGTAAAAAACTCAATAAAAAAACTGTAGGTCTTGAGCAGGCTAAGGAGGTCCTTGCAACCATTCTTAATCTGGATTTTGAAGATATTGAAATGCCTTCAGAAGAGACCATACAAGCCTTGTTCAGGCTTCTCAGAAACCGTACACCCGAAGAAGCCTTAGCTGATTTTTATCGTGAAAAAGACATTGAGCTTATATACAGGTTTATGGAGTTGACTATGCCTGAGCACTGGCGTAATGACCTTCTTTATAATAGAAATGAGATAATGGTCAGAAGTATTGATTCATTGGCACAAAAAGGGAGTTTGTTTGCCTCAATGGGAGCCGGCCATCTGGCCGGAGAAAGAGGTGCCATTGAATTGCTCAGAAAAAAAGGTTATACAGTTACCCCAGTGCATAGTGATTACACAGAATGGGGAAGAGAAAAAAAGAAAAAAATAGATGAGTTATTCGTTATTCCCAGCTTCAGTTTATATATCACTGTTGACCAGATGGCAAGCGTTCCTATGCCCGGTGCCTTGCTTCATAACAAAGCAAATACCAGCAGTCCTGACCTGTCAAATGGTGGTGCTGTTAATTTGAAAAGATTACCTCTGAACGACTTCATTGTTGAAAAAGAAAACCGATTTAATCACCTTAGTCTCGATAGTCTCTTCTTTGAAAACATACCCGGTGAGATACTTTCAAAGGAGTTTTTCCAGGAAAAGCATCTGCAATACTACGATATTAAAAACATTACACGTTCGGGAAACACGCATAGATACAGGTTTTATATCACCCCTCTTGAGCTGGTCACAATCAGTATGATTGGCCCCGGAAATTATACCCGCCAATTCGAAGAAGAAGTTTTTTCACACATATCAATAAAAAACCCTTCGGATACCTGGGAAACGGTAATACCTACCAGGGGCGGCTTTTCTGTTTCATTGCCAGGCTATCACATTATTTATGGCAGCAAGGAAAATCCTGCACACCCTGAAAATATTGAAATACAGGCATTTGATCCTTCAAATAACTCATATTATTTTCTTTTAAAAAAATCGCCTGACGGCTTCATTTTCGAAAATTCAATATACGAGCTTGAAAGAATACAAAGTGAATTTTACATTCAATATGATGCAACGGAGTATTCTGTTACAGGTAGTACATTTAACTCACTTACCTCAGAAAGCACAATACACGGCAAAAATATCCATCTGAAAACCATTATAGACGGAAACTTTTATTACCTGGCAGGTTGCATAGAGTGCAACACACATCAGAAAGAACAAATGTTCGAAAGCTTTACTCTTATACCTTACCATGATGACACCGGTTTCCGGCTTTACAGCGATGTCAACTTCTTGTTCAGCTTAGACTTGCCTTACCGGCAAAACGAACTGTTGTTTCTGACCAACACACCAACAGTAAGGGTAAAGCCCCCCGATAAAGACGAATGGTTTGCATCAGCAAGTAAATCCTACTCCTTTCAGTCGGCCAATGGCCATAAGGTTGATTTATTTGTTTACAGGTATCATCCCTATATAACTGAAGTTTCGGTGGATTCGTTGTTTCGCAAGCTCAACAGAAGATTCCTGACTGAATATGCCGGTAAGGAAAATGCTGAAGAAGCCTCTACCGACCCATTAAATGATGAAGAAGACTCTTTCGCAGCATTGTTGCTTGAAATAATGGAGAAAGAATCACAAAATACAACAGGTTCAAGGTATTTTGGTGCCCTGCACGCAGGACCGGTAATATCCGGTTGGGAGCATGAACTTGACCTCATAAACAATAGTCCATACACTTTTGAAAACGAGCAACAATATTATGTTGAAGATGGCGATTACCATGTTTTTAAAGCATTTGTCCGCAGAGAGGGAACCCTTGGACAACTCAAACGTATGATCGTTTTCAAAGATGGCATTAGGTATATTCTCGAAACCCCGGTGCCGTATGATTACAACAATGATAACACTTTCGTTGAAAGGCTTTTTGAAAGCTTCACCCCTGCCGATACCATATTGCCCCACTCGGTGTTTGAAAACAAACTGCCATTATTCATTGAGCATTTGCAAAGCGATAACGACAGCATCAGGTTATCGGCTTTGAATTCCGTAACATTCCTCAACTTTACCCGGGCAGACTTACCCGAAATTCAAAAAATTCTGGATATAGTGGAAATTACCAACAGAGAAACGGAATATATTAAAGTCTTGTTTAAGAAAATTGCTGAAGTAAATGACCCTCATATATTTGAATTCATAGACACTACATACAGGAAACACAATATTAACACAACTCTTAAACTCGCTTTGCTCAAGGGCCTGGCAAACCAGAAAAATCACTATGCCTACGAAAAGATAATTGAACTTCTTGATTATTACCTGCCCATTCCCGAAAGAAAGGTTGAAACCCAAAGGCTTTTCAGGGAGTTTGAAAGAAACCTGGAGTACAGTTCGGCACTTATCCCCCGAATTTTTGATCATTTCATTGTTGAGGAATACAAATCCCCAATACTTGATTTTTCCAGAAAATTTGCCCAAAGCAGCAATTTTGATGCAGAAAAATTAGAGCCGGTCAAGGATATCATTCTGGCCAATGCCAACATTGAATTCAGAAGAACAAGAAGCTGGGTGAACAACAGAAAAAGCCAGAAAAGAAAAATTCTGGGTTTTGATGCGGTTAATACAACCCGGGATTTGCTCACCTATATTTATCTTATTCATCCATTTACCGGTGAAGAAAGATTTGCCCAATGGTGGAACAACGTAAGCGAACTGCAGATACCCGAGATACAAATTGAGATGCTGAACCTTTCGCTTAACCGAATGGCCACTGATACCGATTTAGCTCAAAAACTATTACAAAAAGAAGAAACCCGGTTTGCTGCTACGGTACTGCTCTCATTGAAAGATCCCGGTTTTAAACTTCCCAATATCCCTGAAGCTGAGCTTGCCAGATCTGCTGTGGTTTTATTTGATCATGTTGACCTTGAAAACCAGGATCTGACATTTTATAAGGAAACCAAAACTCAACACAATGAAAAAACTGTGAGGTTTTACTTTTATAAATGCAAGGATAAGGAAACACCCAGAGGGCAAGTGGAAGAAACAATACTTATGAGCAAAGGGTTTGTATTGGACGACAATGGCATGATAATACCCCGTGCATTCTTTAGCGGGCTGCAAAAGCCAATCAAGGATCCCGATAAAATCGACGAATACATTTTTGAGGTTATTGACCAGAGCCTGAACTGGAATAACCAACGGGCAACCTACGAAAAGAACGATTTTACAGCCAGTCCGTTTTTTGGCTTTGATTTTTTCTGAAAACCAGATATCGCACTGCGATTCCAATATCCATCCGTTGGAATGTCCCAACCGTCAGTTCGTCTCACAACCCCCGTTGTACTGACATTTTGTTTTCTGTTATCATCTGGCTAATATACTATTTTCTCTGATTACATATACTTGGCTGATTAAGAGGGCTTCGCCGTTGCGGGATTGGCTATACCATGATGGCAACAGGGCTTTGCAATTTAATTATTTGTCATTTGTTTCAGACTTATTCTAATTCCAGCATTTATCAAAAAACCGTTTGAGTGTATAGGTGATAAAGGAAGTAAGTCAGCTTTTGCCCCTGTATCCATTCCCCCAATTTCAATAAAATAGTTAATAGCGTTGTTGATGTAAAATTCAAAACCAAATAAACCATACCAACCTATATGGTTTCTATTCGTCGAAAATAATTCAGAAGGGAATAATACTATTCCGCCCAATTCACCGCTTAACCTTATATTATCTCCTACTTTACCCAAAACCCCAAATACCCCTAATGAAATGTTTTGATAGTCTGTCCAGACAGCTTTTCCTTCATATGCGTGCTCATAAAACATGAAATTTCCCCTTAACCTGATGGCAGCAGTGTTGTCGAAGAAATAAGGGAAATTGAAATTTAATCCTAATCCAAAATCATTTTGATTTTGACTTACCTGAAAACCAAAACCAACTCCTTTATTAAGCATACATTCATTGCTAAAAGAATTGTTGAATGATAACAGAGAGATAAACAAAATTCCAGAGAAATTAATAAATAATTGTCGCATAGGTTAATTTATTTAGTGAATACTAATTGGATCCTTAATGCCTTGTTGCCAATCCTAGTATAGCCACAGTGGTGGTTTGCGGGCTTCGTCACTGTCCACTGCTGCAAAAGCCCACGTGTAGCAGTCCCGCACGTGCGGGATTGGCTATACCATGTTGGGCAGCGTAGTTATTCACTGTCAATGGATAGAACTTTCGCAAGTCCAATCCGTATTTCGTCCATTATTGTCTCAGGAACAGTCCCTATTTGTTTTACAAATCTCTCCTGCGAAACTGAACGGATTTGAAAACTGTCCGCCGCAGAAATCTTTGTTAATCCGTTTTCTTTGTCGGGCTCAAGTTTTGTCATCCAAGGGGCAATTTCGTATCTGTCTTTCCAATCGGTTATCGGTACAATGATTTTCAGCGGTAATTTCCCCAGAGCATTGTCGTTCACGATTATCGCCGGTCTTGTCTTTTTTATCTCAGCTCCCACGGTCGGGTCAAGATTTATCAACCAGATTTCACCTTGTTTCATAGAAGTTTTCAAAGTCAAGGTTCGTAAATGCAGTCAGTTCTTTGTCCGTGAGGTAGTCTTCATACAATTCGTCTGCTGCCTTTTTCATCTGGTCTTCTTCTTCCTGTTTGCGTATCAGGTGCATTGAACGCTCAATAACATAAATCCGCTTTCTGACAGGTAGTTTCTGTATTTCTTTTATGAGTTCCTTAGTTTTCATCTGCTAATAATTTGATTAAACAGGTCAGATGCAGCTCGCATGAAATACATCTTTGCCTAATTAAAAAATGTTCTGCTTCATGCTCGGTTCATAGTCTCAATCATTTAATGTCGAAAGATACGAATTTATGGTCAAAATATTCCCCTTTTTTCCTGAATATAAACGGCTGAAGGGGCGGAAACTATGCTGCACAACGAAAGTATATGTCCTCTTTCGGTTTCCTGGGCCTGAACTTTATTGCTGAAAGTTGTTGAAACAGCAATAAAAATAAAAGCCAATACCAGATTTGTAACACCTGATGTAATTGTTCTCATAATA
>REDJ01000140.1 GCA_007693555.1 Bacteroidota bacterium | reverse complement strand
TGGCGCTATATTGAACGGGTGTAGGTACGGTGTATCCTTCTGTTTTTAAAGCCCTGAGGATAGGCTCAGTTAAATTTAATTCGTGAAATGTCATTTATTAGTAAGTTTTTTGAGAAAATAAGAAATCAGGAAATTAAGGTGTTCAAGCCGGAGAACTGTGTGTGAGATCAGGTAGTAATGGCTACAACCCAATTACAAAAAATACAATTACATAACTGCTTAAACCATCAATTCTGGTTTTCTTAATATCATCTCATTTATTAACGGACCGGTATAAAATTAGGAAAGGGTCCCCATTACCGGTCTTGTGGAAAGGAGTCTTTTTCTTGTTTAAGGCTCAGTTTGCTGTTCTGTAAACCAATCCTGAATTTCAAAACTTAATTAACCTGCAAATATTTTTGCCGGCCGTTTGAATATATCTGAAGTTCTTTTGGATTGTAACAAACAGAGGAATTATTAAACAAGGATGCAAAGATACGTAAAAATTAATACAAATAACATATTTATTTATTTCGATGGGTTGTTTAACATGATTTTTCTGCTATTACTTTGGTCTTAATGACAGTTTTCATGCAGTGCAAACCAAAATCTTTTGTAAATTGCCAACAAAAAAAGCACGCTATGTATAACAAACTCATTCAAAACATTCAACCGCTGGGTTTTATGTGGCCTACCGGAAATCCTTTTATTTTCTGCGTACATCACGTGGATAAATACCCCAAAGGAAATGAAATTATGGGTCCTGATGCATCCCTGTCAGGGCGAAATCTGGGCCAGGATTTTACCATCAAGGATGGCTGGCGTATGTATCACGGTGAACGCATACCGGGCTTTCCTGCACACCCGCATCGCGGATTTGAAACGATAACCATTGTACTGGAAGGTTTTGTGGACCACAGCGACAGTCACGCTGCCGCCGGCCGCTACGGCATGGGCGATGTGCAGTGGATGACCGCCGGAGCGGGCCTGCAACACTGCGAAATGTTTCCGCTCATCAAAAAAGATTCGGAAAACCCGCTTGAGCTTTTCCAGATATGGCTAAACCTTCCCAAAAAGAACAAATTTGCCGACCCGCATTTCAAGATGCTTTGGGCAGAAACCATTCCCCTGGTAAAACATACTGATGAGCAAGGTAAACAAACAGAAGTAAAAATCTTTGCCGGTGAACTGGATGGCAAAAAAGCCCCTGCCCCTGCCCCCGATTCCTGGGCTGCCGATCCGGAAAATGGTGTAAACATATGGACCATTAAAATGCAGTCGGCCGCCAAATGGACACTGCCGCCAACCCATATGGAGAAAAACCGGACACTCTATTTTTACCAGGGCACCGGAATCAGCATTGCAGGAATTGACATTAAACCCGGTCATGCCATTGAGATGCTGCCCGACCAGGAAGCCATTATTGAATGTACCGGGCAGGATGCTTTCATGCTCTTGCTGGAAGCCATGCCCATCAACGAACCTGTTGTTCAGCACGGCCCCTTTGTGATGAATACTGCTGAAGAGATCCACCAGGCCTTTGCCGATTACCGCAGCACACAATTCGGCGGATGGCCCTGGGAGCAATACGATCATGTGCATCCTCGCGAAGAAAATCGTTTTGCAAAGTATAAGGATGGGAAGGTGGAAAGGCCGGGGTGAAAGATGAAACCAGCCTGGTAAAACTACTTGAATTATCTCCAACCTGATAATTTTATTATATATACTTATGGAAGTGTTATATTTACCCAGATATTGCTTCAATATCAGGGCTTTGTGTTGGTATCGAATAATTGTTTCAGATCTATTTCCAACAATTTTTTACCATCTGCAGCGTACAATTTGTCACCAAAAATCATAGCATTAAAAGTAATGGGAAGTTTTGTAACCTTTTTGTTTTGACTATCGACAACTATTGTTTCATTTTCGTAAGCTAAAAAACGAAGTTTATTGCTTTTGAGATGTTTCCTGTAAAAAGTCTTATCCTGAATCTGGCTAAGTAAATTTAAGTCCCTGTCAAATTGCAAAATTTTCCTGTTTTGTGTAATGACAAAAAGTTTTGAAGGTTCCGTTTCCCGAATGCTGATAAAATGATCAAATTCATCAAGCATATAAATATGTTTTCCTAAAAAAACAACAAGCCCTTCAGTATCTTCCGGGTCAATGGGTTTTTCTTTCAAAAACCTTCCTGATTTCAGGGAGAAGCTAACAATTTTGTCCCTGAAGATCATAAATAATAAACTATCCAGAATTTCATAATCAAGAATGGAATTTTTCTCATCAAAAAAGACTCTTAAATCCTTTCTAATACCGGTTTCCTTATCAAAGGAGGCAAGAAAAGGTTTTCCGTAATGAATTATTTGATTCCCTCTATGCGCTATTCCCCAGTTTAGCAAAAAAACAATACTGTCGTATTCAATTAATCTTGAGGTGCCCGCCATTCCTTCCGGCAGTATATTAAACCATATAATCCTTCCTGTTTCTTTATCAAATCTGGTTATTTTTTCACTGCAAGTAAAATAAATACTATTGTCATCTTCAAGAATATCTGAAACAAGATTACCGATCAGATTATACCCTGTTGACCAGAAGAAAACTCCTGTAGCTGCCCCAAAAGCCAAACCGGCAAGGGTTGTTAACACAGATGCTGAATGGTCTTTGATACCGGTAACGGCTTCATAACTCCATCCTTTGCCATTTAACAGATTAATGGAATGCAAACCACCGGCAACGATAAAAATAGTGGTATCATTGATTCCGTATATGCCATTCCAGCCCAAATCGTGACTCACCTCCCTTTGCCATAAAACATCACCGGATTTCATATCAATTCCCTGTAGGGTATTAGTAATCTGATTCAATGGCCTGGTTCTGTAACCCATTCCAATTTGGTTTAATTCATCGATTATAACAATATTGTTTCTTATAGTCCACATATTTTCACCATTATGAATATTCAGTCTGTGGCTTCTGTTTCTTAAATTTTCAATAAGATTCCTGGTTGACTGTAGGATGAACCCATCAGCATAATTAATTTCCTTCGACCATTTGACTGAGTGACTCTCCGTGTCATATATCAAAAGATCTCCAAATATTGATTGACGGCCTCTTTCAAATTGTTCTCTTGTTTGCACCGAAAGATACCCTGTAATGGTATCAAAATAAAAATTGCGTATATGATGAGGAAAAAAATACTCTGTGGCCTGGATATCCTGCTTTGTAATCAGATTTTCACCAATAATTACATGATTATGCAGAACAGTTGTGTATGGTTGCTGTGCAATGGATTGCAAACAGGAAAGAACCAACAGGGCAATTAAGAAAGATTTGTTCATAGTTTTTTTAATAATGAATCAGGGATAAAAACAAAATGACTTCAAATATTATTTAGGCAATTTTTAAACTGATGAAAATTGAGTTTGGAGGCAAATATATTCCACTTTTTTAAAAATTACCGGAAATTAACAAAAGTAATTTTACGCAATTGTACCATATACGGTAATTCAATTTTTAAACCGGTTGTTTTATCAATTTTCTTTTTTTTTAATTCCACATGTTCCTTTTATTATTTTCAAGCAGGCATTTTTTTAAATCATATTTATAACACTAATTTTCAAGGCTTTAACCTTTGTCAGCTGGTACATATTTTTTTTTCAACTTTGTATATATCTAATGTTTTTTTATCTAATTTTAATCCAGATTTTCTGCTAATTTATTTACGGAGTTATCAATTTAATCCACAAAAACTTATGAAGAAAAACTTATTCTTATTATCCCTGTCATTTTTGATTGGGGTAGTGTGCTATGGTCAACATCCAGAACTACAAAAATGGTTCCCTGAAAATAATGCAGAATCATCTGGATTGCTTAATCATAACCTTGAAAAAAACAAGAAATCATCTGAGAATATCAGTTTAACTGATTTCCGGAAATCTATCCACGATGCAAATACCTCTGAAGTTCAAAAAACCAAAGGAGATATATTCAAGGATAAGAAAAGAAAAGACCTTCCTCTGAGCACTCAGAGATTCTCAAAACCTGTTTCAGATGAAATTCTTCCATTTCAATTGAACCTGGAAATAAGAGATGATCAATGTAACTATACATTTACTTTACTGGACAGCTATGGTGATGGGTGGAATGGAGCATTGATGCATGTGCTTCAAAACGGGCAAATTGTTGCAGTTTTAGGTGCTGATTTTTATGATGGGTATGAATATATTCAAGGGGTGGCCCTTACCGATGGTCTTGAATTTGAAGTTTTTTGGTACCAGGGCGGCGGCTGGCCTGAAGAAGTAGGACTTAAAATAACGGATCCATTCGGTGATCAGATTTATTATGAAGAAATCATTGGATGGGGCAATGTTGGTACTACCTTATTTACAGATATTGCTGTTTGCACTCCACCTACCTGTCCCCGACCCTCAAATCTGTTCCTTGTAAGTGCGGATACTGATTCGGCCCTGATTAACTGGACTGAGAACGGAAGCGCAACCCAGTGGGATTTAGAATATGGTATCCCTGGCTTTACAGAAGGTTCTCTCATTACAGGAATTACTTCAAAGCCTTATGAAATCACCGGACTTAGTGCCGCAACATATTATGAGGTAAGAGTAAGATCCATATGTGATGCTGAGGATATCAGCCTTTGGTCGGCGAGATTAAAATTTAACACCAGTTGCGAACTTTTTGATGTCCCTTACCTGGAAAACTTTGATAATTTAATTGTACCCAATTTGCCTTTATGCTGGAATGTTCTGGCCACCGGCCAATGGACATTAGCAGAAACTACAGATTATGTTTCAAATTCTTCACCTAACAGCATGGTCCTTATTTATGAAGATGAAAGCGCAGTTTACCTGGTAATGCCTGAATTTGATCATAATATTAATGATCTGTTTGTTTCATTTTCGGCCTTATGGTGGTACGGTTGGAATCAACTGGAAGTGGGTGTTCTGGAGAATCCCAATGATCCGAATACATTTAATCTAATGCAAGCTTTCAATATTTCTGAAGGGTGGAATAACTATATAACAGATTTTACCAGTTATTCCAGCGAAGATGGTTTTATTACCTTCAGATTGGGATATACTGAATTCAATTATGTTGGCGTGGTATTGCTCGATGATATCTATGTTGGTGTTATGGAGGATTGTCCCTCTCCAATGCAATTAGGTGTTACCAATGTTACATTCGAATCCGCCAGACTAACCTGGAGTCCGTTTGGCCCGGCACAGGAGTGGGATGTTGAATATGGAGTGCAAGGGTTTGAGCATGGAGAGGGCATTTTAGTTGAAGGAATTACACAAACTTATCTCGACATTGCAGATCTGGAAGAAAATACCTGGTACCAGTTTTATGTAAGATCAGTGTGTGGCGATGAAACAGGCTCATGGTCAATGCCATTTACTTTTAAGACTTTTTCTGAAGGTGAGTGCTTCTACACATTTATCCTTCACGATACTTATGGAGATGGCTGGGACGAGACCCGTATGCATGTCATACAGAATGGTGTAATTGTAGCCACACTCGGGCAAGAATTTCAATATGGTTATTCA
Source organism: Bacteroidota bacterium (assembly GCA_007693555.1). GTDB lineage: Bacteria > Bacteroidota > Bacteroidia > Bacteroidales > UBA7960 > SKVR01. The sequence goes on along the minus strand of REDJ01000140.1, from coordinate 12,292 downwards.
TATGAAATGGACGTCCTGCTAATGGATGGATTGGAATTTGAAGTATTCTGGGCTCTTTCAGGATGGTATCCGGATGAGATTGGCCTCGAAATAATTGATCCCTTTGGTGATCAGATATATTACCAGGTACCAGTGGGTTGGAATATGGTGGGAGAGACAATTTTTACAGATATGGCAATTTGTACCACTCCCACCTGCCCAAGGCCCAATAACCTGGCAGTATCAGAAGTCAGTTCAGATTCAGCATTACTGGACTGGACCGAAAACGGCACAGCAGTTCAATGGGATTTAGAATACGGAGTAGCAGGTTTTTCTGACGGGCAGGGAACAATCATTACCGGAATAACAGAGAAGCCCTATCAACTATCAGACCTGGAATCAGCAACATATTATGAGTTCAGGGTAAGAGCAGTCTGTAGTGAAGAAGATTTCAGTTACTGGTCCGTTCGAAAAAGGTTTGCAACATTGTGTGATGATTTCTCTTTGCCCTTGATTGAAGATTTTGACAATGCATTTCCACCTGAACTACCCATGTGCTGGACGGGGTTGGGTGCCGGGGAATTCTATTTTGTAGAAACCAACTTCTATTTCTCTTCATCTCCTCCCAATAGTGTGGTTATGGCGCATGATTATTTTAGCCTTGCCATGCTTATTGCTCCTCCTGTTGAAGAAGTGGTAAACAATGTTCAGTTAAGATTTAAATCATTTTATTATGACGGAAACAATAAACTGAATGTGGGTGTTATTACCGATCCCACTGATTTATCAACTTTCACCACGCTGCAAACCATTACCCTGGCAGGATTTGGTGTATGGACGGAGCAATTGGTTTATTTTGTTGATTTTTCAGAAGGTGATGGCCAGATTGCTTTTATGACAGGCAGTTTGGATGAACAGAATTACAGCCTAATTTTAATTGATGATGTTGAAATTGATTACCTGCCTTCGTGCCCGGCACCCTATGGATTGAATGCCTCAGATATTACAACCGATTTGGCTCAATTAACCTGGAATGACATCGGAAACGGCACTGAATGGGACATTGAATGGGGTGTAGCTCCGTTTTCACCGGGTAATGGTACATTGGTGCAGGGTATTTCTCAAACTTCATACCAGCTGACCGGATTATCAGGTTCCACATTTTACCAGTTCTATGTAAGAGCAGTTTGTTCTGCAAATGAAACAAGCGCCTGGTCTGTTCCCTATACATTTGCTACCGAATGCGGTGTTATTAATCTTCCACTTACAGATAACTTTGATTTGCTACATGATGGTGATTTGCCGTTGTGCTGGAGTATGCTGAGTACTGGCTGGAATTATTATGTAGGAGCTACCTCATGGCAGTTTTACTCATCTCCCATGAGTATGGCATTGTACCAGGATTTTACAATTGCAATGTTAATTACACCCGAACTGGGTGCACCCCTTCAAAGTCTTGAACTCACATTTTATGCTTTACATGCTGAAGGCGAAGATAACTCACTAAAGATCGGTGCAATTACAAATCCTGAAAATGCCTCCGGTTTTGAAGTCATTACTGCTATCTCTCTGACACCACAATGGCAAAAATATACCATCTTGCTGGAAAACTACACCGGTTCAGCCAAATACCTTGTTTTTGCCCTTGGGCACCAGGGAATCCAGAAATGGGGTACCGTGTTGATTGACGATCTTCAGATTGTTTCCGTTGAAGAACCTATGTATAATGTTACCTTCAAAGTAGTCAACTCCGATCTTGATCCCATAGCCGGAGCAAATATTGAAATTGAAGGCGAGGGTACAATCGTCACACAGGCTAACGGGGAGGCAACCCATGGTTTACACAACGGTCATTACCAGTTTAATATCGTTGTTGAAAACTATGAAAATTATGCGGGTGATTTCGATATTCTTAATGATCATTTAACAATTGAGATTACCTTATTATTATCAGTAAATGTTGAAGATAGCTTTGCCGAAGGTTTAATTCTTTCCCCTAATCCTTTTGATGATCAGTTCCATATCGGAAATGCTGAAAATTTAAGTAGAATAACTATTTCAAATGTTACGGGTCAAAAAATCCTGGAGAAAAAGCTAACGGGTGATCAACTTGTAAGGATCAATACTTCTGATTGGGTGAGAGGTGTTTATTTTGTTCAGCTTCAACATCATAGCGGATTGAGCACTGTTCGGATAATAATTAAAAGATAACTCATTTTGACAAAGTTATGTCCGGGAAAACCAAATCCGGAAAAACTAAGTCCGGGCGCGACTTTGAGTCGCACCCGGACTACTTTTACTAATTCCGTTTCAACCTTTTGATTTCTTTTTTCTTTTCAAGCAGTTGCTTGTTTAGTTCAGCGACTTTTTCCCTCATTTTTAAAACCTCTTCTCTGAATAAGGCCTTTTCCCTTTCAAATAATATAATTGTGCCCAGGATTTCAAAGAGTTTAATTACAGAATGATCTTTCTTTGCCAGATGGATAAAATCAATTATTTCCTGCTTTGTATGATTGTCTTTACATACCAATGCAAGACCTTCACTGAAAGGGAATTCAAGCAGCACATATTGTTTTTTTATTTCCTTGAGAAATTTCCATACACCAAAATCCTTTTTCCTGACCAGGGTATCATGCAGTAAAATGACGCCACCCTGTTTTACTTTCGGCAACCAGCGGTTGAAATCGTTTTTTACGGCATCATAAGTATGTGTACCGTCTATATGTAAAATATCGATACTGCCATCAGAAAAGTTATGTATAGCATCATCAAACTGCATCTGCATCAGTTGAGAAAATCCGGAAAACTCCTTTTCATTGATTTGCTTTACTGTTTCATACACATCATTACTATAATTTCCCACATGAATATCACCCTGCCAGGTATCCACAGCATAACACCGGGTTAGCAACTGCAGGTTTTTTACAGCCTGGCAAAACGCAAAATAGGAGTTACCACTGTAAGTACCCAACTCAACAATTACAGAAGGTTTCATTGTTTCCACCAGAAAAAATGCAAAAGGTATATGCGGTATCCAGCCATGGGGATTGGCCAGAAAAGAAGGTTTTTGATATAAATAATCAGATTTTGAGAATAATTCTTCTATATTCATGGCAAAACATAAAACTATCGGTCAAAAATACGGTTATTAATATCATTCTAAAAAACCAACCACAATATTTTCTCTCAAAATATCCTAAACTACTAAGTTAAAACGATAATAAACGCTACCTTTACAGTATATTTATTAAAATGAATTAAAACTAAAGAGTTTTTTTTCTATTCATTCATACGATCACTTGATTTAATATGCCTACCCAAATATCCTTCGCACAAGAGCAAAACCCCGATTTTAAAAAGACTTTATACAGCCGTGTCAATGAGTATTTTTCCGATAAGGGGGTTTCTAAGCATCATAACCCATCAATGGTATCAAAAACTGTTGTAATGTTATTACTCTATTTTATTCCCTTTATTGCTATTTTAAGTATCGCAATGCCTTTCTGGTTGATACTTATTCTGTTTTTTGTTATGGGGGTTGGAATTGCCGGCATTGGCATGTCGGTAATGCACGATGCCAATCATGCGGGATATTCAACCAATCAAAATATTAATCGCTGGCTGGGGCTTACTCTTAACCTTATCGGCGCAGATGCCTACAACTGGAAGATCAAACATAATAAGCTGCATCATGTTTTTACCAATGTGTATGGCAAAGATGAAGATATCGACAGCCGGGTTGTACTCCGTTTTGCTTTTGCCGCACCCCTGAAAAAGTATCACCGGTATCAGCATATTTATGCCTGGTTCTTTTATGCTTTAATGACCTTTTCTATGGTTTTCGGAGATATACCCAAGCGTATCAGATACCGCAAAAAAGGTATTACCAATATATCAGTTCATGCATACCACCGCTCCATGGCATGGCTGGTATTTTCCAAGATCTTTTATTTTGCAATGATCATTGGGCTGCCCCTGATATTTACTTCTCTTTTGTGGTGGCAGGTGTTGCTGGGATTTGTGGTCATGCATATTACTGCAGGAACCATATTGAGCCTGGTTTTTCAGATGGCTCATGTGGTTGAAGGCCCTGAACAAATCCTTCCTGATGAAAACGGGAAATTACCTGACAGCCTGCTTCTTCATCAGCTAAAAACAACCAGTGACTTTTCCCGCAGAAACAAACTTCTCTCCTGGTATGTGGGCGGATTAAACTTCCAGGTTGAACACCACCTTTTTCCAAGGATATGCCATGTGCACTACCCGGCAATTTCAGAAATTGTGGAAAAAACAACCAGTGAGTTTAAGATGCCTTATTATGTGTATGACAGGTTTTTGGATGCATTCCAGTCTCATATAAGGACTTTGAAAAAACTGGGCAGGGTGCAGATGCAGAGTTCCTAAGCTTATTTATATTAATGGAATGAGAAGAATGACCCACGTTTTTGTTTTTCTTGGCGTACTTTATGGCATCATAATCATTTTTTTCTACTTGTTTCAATCCCATTTTTTATTTTTTCCGCAGCCCTTTTCCTCCCCTGTTGATTTGGACCAAAATACGGAGGAAGTAAAAATACTTTCATCCAATGGTAACATGTTACACGGCTGGCTTTGCCATGACAACAGTAACAGACCGCAAAAACTGATTATATACTTTGGGGGCAATGCTGAGGAGGTTTCGCATATGCTTCCCATAGCATCGATGATTGAAGACCGGGCCATGTTGCTGGTCAATTACCCCGGTTATGGCAAAAGTGAGGGCAGACCGGGGCAGGAAAGCTTTTACCGGGCAGCACTGGCCATTTACGATTATGCGGCTCAAAGAGATGATATTGATCCAAACAACATTGTTTTGATGGGACGCAGTATTGGCTCAGGGCCGGCAGTGTACCTGGCTCATGAGAGACAAGTAAAATCAGTCATTCTGATCTCACCCTTTGAAAGTATTCGTGCGGTTGCTCAGTCAAAGTTGCCATTTCTGCCTGTGAGTCTTATTCTGAATCACAAGTTTCCATCAAAAAAATATGCTGTAAATATTGATATACCATTGCTGGCATTTTACGGTACAGCTGATAATATTATCCCACCATTACATAGCAAAAGACTTACAGAATACTGGAAAGGTGAGAAAAAACTGATCGGGCTGCCTTCATATGGACACAATGATATATTTGGAAGTAAACAGTTGTGGGAAGAAATAGATAGTTTTCTGGGAAGGCATTAGAGCTTTTTTTCGATGATATATTTAGCGGTCTCCAACTTAATAGCAAGGTTGGCATACATGCGCTTAAGACGGGCATTCTCCTCTTCGAGTTGCTTGATGCGTTTAAGTTCGCTGGCATCCATGCCCCCATAGCGCTGACGCCATTTGTAAAAGGCAGCACGCGAAATACCATGCTCCCTGCTGATTTCTTCTACACTTTTGCCTTGTTCAAACTCCTTGAGTATTTTGGCAATTTGAGTGGGACTAAATTTGCTTCTTTTCATAAGTACAAGTTTAAAGTTTTTTTGTCTGCTTTTAAACTGTACTATTTTTAGGGGAACTTACCCCACCAAGCCCCGTCCCGCGCGTGCGGGATTGGCTATACCATGTTGCCACCAGGGTTTTATTCTGTCAGGTGATATCAAGTCTTTGGTCAAGCAACTCCACGTGAAAGTTAATCCGTGCATTAAGTGCTTTGAATACTTTGATTATTGTCTCAAAGCGGGCGTCTGTCAGGCTGTTTTCCAGTTTTGAAATCTGGGCTTTTTGCACTCCAACCAATTTTCCTAATTCTTCCTGTGTCAGGTTTCTTTCCCTACGGGCTTTTTTGATTGCTTCTCCAAGCAAGTCAAGGCGTAGTTCGTATTCAAATTTTTCCCGCTCGGGAGTGCCACGTTTCCCGATATATCTGTCGGTCAACTCATCAAGGCTCACGGTTTTCATAGGTTTCTTTTCCATTGCTTATGAGTTTTTAAGTTCGAAATATTGTTTCCTTATCCGTTCGGCTTTTTCAATCTCGGATTTGGGGACTTTGTCCGTTTTTTTAACAATTCCGTGGGTTGAAACTACAACAGTTTCTGTTTTGTCGGTCTTGTCCCAGAAAGCAAAAAGCCGATAATACTTTTTGTTGTAAAGTGTCCTGAATTCCCAGATTTCACCGGATAGTTTCTTAAACAGCTCTTTGTCATTCACAACTCTTGCCTTGTAAATGTTATAGATTATTTTCTCTCTCGATTTTTCATCAAGGCTATCAAGAAATCCAGTGGCTTCTTCAAGAAATTCAACGTTAAATTTTGGCTCCACAATCAAAAGTTTTTACAAAGATAAATGTTTCTCAATCAGGAAACAATTTTCGTGCTGGCTTTTTTGTTAAACTTGGTGGCAAGTCGTTTTATAAAAACAAATATTTACCACTTTTGCAAATTTTAACAAATTTTCAGGACTTTAATTTAAACATACAAGCAAGAGAAGGCCAAAATGACCGGGATTGTCGGTTTGCTCCAATACCCAACATCCAATATCCATTTACCATTATCAATCAATCCCCCGTACCCCCTTTTCAAAGGGGGATTTGGCCGGCATAAACTTAATCAACCCATCACACATCACACATCACCGATTACCCATTACCATCACCCATTACCCATCACCCATTACCAAAAAAAAAGGGGGAACAAGCCCATACAGACCCGCCCCCCTCAATGGGAGTAATACAAAGCCGAAGACTAATCTTCGTTCTCGTATTCTTTCAGAATTTCCTTCACCCCGTCGGTGGTAACACGACCGTAAGTTTTGTCGCCTACCATTACTACCGGTGCCAATCCGCAGGCACCTACGCAACGCAGACAGGTGATGGAAAATTTGCCATCAGCCGTGGTTTCGCCCACAGGCACCTTAAGGATGCGCTTAAACTCATCCAGTACCTTCTCAGCACCACGTACATAGCATGCAGTACCTGTGCAGATGGAAATGGGGAAACGACCACGGGGCAACATGGTGAAAAACGAGTAAAACGTTACCACACCATATACCTTGGCTACCGGAATAGTCAGCTCCTGTGCCACTACCTCCTGCACCTCAGCAGGCAGGTATCCGAAAATCTCCTGGGCTTTATGCAATACATTGATAAGTTCACCGGCCTCGTTGTTAAAGCTTTTGGCAACTTCTTTGAGCTTCTGCACATCGCTCTCTTTTAATTTAACTTTTATGGAAGTCATTATATTGATTTTTTTTGTTACGAAATAATTTTCTGAAAAAACCCGTTGCAAAACCCGGTAGCAATATCTACCCCGGGCTTACGAGTCTTATCAATTAGTCCAGTAAAACCTGTTTGGCTTTCTTGTCGAAATAGTGCGTATGCAACAACTTATGCGCAAGTTCGCTACCGGGTTTACCCAGGTACTCATCATATAATTTGATGATATCGGGGTTTTCGTGCGATTTGCGCAGCTTCTTGCCCTTATCTTCAGCATAAATGGCTTTCGCCCTTGCTTTAATTATGGAAGAATCGCCATGGTGCAGCGGCTGACCACCACCACCAATACAACCGCCGGGGCAGGCCATAATTTCAATGGCGTGGTACTTGCTCTTGCCGGCTTTCACCTCGTCGAGAAGCTTGCGTGCATTACCCAGTCCGTGTGCAATACCTATGTTGATGTCAACTCCGTTAAAGTCAACCGTTGCCGAACGAATACCTTCGAATCCTCTCAATGCTTCAAAATCAACTTTTTCAAGACTTTTACCTGTGTGAAGTTCATATGCAGTGCGGGCAGCAGCTTCAATAACACCGCCAGTAGTACCGAAAATCACAGCAGCACCGGTCGATTCGCCCATGGGCTTATCGAAATCCTCATCGGGCAACAGATTGAAATTGATATTGGCCTGCTTGATCAGGCTGGCCAGCTCGCGGGTTGAGATGGAATAATCCACATCGGGGCTGCCATCGGTGGCAAATTCCTCGCGGGTGCACTCGTATTTCTTGGCAACACAGGGCATGATGGAAACAACCACCATATCCTTACGGTCGATTTTCTGCTTCTCGGCAAAATAGGTCTTGGCAATGGCACCAAACATCTGCTGGGGCGAACGTGCGGTTGATGGAATATCCATCATATCAGGATAGTAATACTCAAAGAAGTTTACCCAGCCCGGGCAGCATGAGGTAAGGATGGGAAGTTTCACCTCCTTATCACCTTCCAGATGGCGGGTTAAACGGTCGAGCATTTCGGTGCCCTCTTCCATAATGGTAAGGTCGGCCGCAAAGTCGGTGTCAAAAACAAAGTGGAATCCCAGCTGACGCAAGGCAGCAACCATCTTGCCCGTAACCAGTGTGCCGGGCTCCATGCCAAACTCCTCACCCAGAGCAGCACGCACTGCAGGAGCAGTCTGTACCACTACCGTTTTATTGGGATTGGAAAGGTCGTTGATCAGCTGCTGGGTATGGTCAACCTCCGTAAGGGCAGCAGTGGGGCAAACGGCCACACACTGTCCGCAGTAGGTACATTCACTGTGATCGAGATCGCGCTCAAAAGCGGGCGCTACCACGGCTTCAAATCCACGGTGGATGCCCGAAAGCACACCTACCGTCTGGAAATCGTTGCACATGGTTTCGCAGCGGCGGCACATGATGCACTTGTCAATATCGCGAATGATTGCCGGCGAATAGTCGGGCTTGTAGGTCGATTTCTCTCCCTGGAAAGGAATATCCCTTACACCCAGTTTCACAGCCATATCCTGCAGGTCGCATTTGCCCGATTTGGCGCAAATGAGACAATCGAACGGATGGTCGGAAATAATCAGCTCCAGTACCGTCCTTCTTGCATTAAGAACGCGCACAGAGTGGGTTTTTACATCCATTCCTTCAAAACATTCGGTAGCACAGGCAGGTGCCAGGTTGCGGCGGCCTTCAACCTCCACAACGCAAATGCGGCAACCGCCGGGTTTATGTTCAATATTGAGGTCCTTAAGGTTCATGTAACACAAGGTGGGAATGGTGATATCCAGCTTTTTGGCAGCATGAAAAATGGTAGTACCCTTTTCAACCTCAACAGTTCTGTTGTCTATTGTTAATTTGATAAGTTCCATTATATTTTTACTGTTAATGTTAATTAAATCACTGCAATTGCATTAAACTTACATTTCTCCAGACATGCATTACACTTGATGCACAGCGACTGGTCGATCACGTGAACCTGCTTTCTTTCGCCAGAGATACAATTGACCGGGCAATTGCGCGCGCAGGCTGTACATCCAACGCAGTTTTCAGCAATTACTTCGTAGCGGATCAGGTCTTTGCAAACACCCGCCGGACAACGATGCTCATTGGTATGGGCTAAATATTCTTCCCGGAAATTGTCCAGGGTAGACAGTACGGGGTTGGGCGACGTTTGTCCCAGCCCGCAAAGCGATGTATCGCGGATCACATAGCTGAGATTTCTCAGTTTGTCGAGATCCTTTTCCGTGGCTTTTCCCTTGGTTATAAGGTCAAGCTGCTCGTACAGACGTTTGTTACCCACACGGCAGGGCGAGCACTTTCCACATGATTCTTCTACGGTAAAGTCGAGGTAAAACTTGGCTACTGCCACCATGCAGTCGTCTTCATCCATTACAATCATACCTCCTGAGCCCATCATGGAGCCTACAGCAAGCAGGTTGTCGAAATCAATGGGAGTATCAAGGTGCTTTTCGGTAAGACAGCCCCCTGAAGGTCCGCCCGTTTGTACCGCTTTAAACTTCTTACCACCCTGGATGCCGCCGCCAATTTCAAAAATTACCTCACGCAGTGTAATACCCATTGGTACTTCAATCAAACCCACGTTGTTGATCTTTCCTGCCAGGGCAAATACTTTGGTACCTTTTGATTTTTCTGTTCCGATAGAAGCAAACCATTTGGCACCCTTGTTAATGATTACCGGGATGTTGGCATAGGTTTCCACATTGTTAACGTTGGTGGGTTTTCCAAGGTATCCGCTTTGCGCGGGAAAAGGGGGCTTAAAGGTAGGTTCTCCCCTTTCACCTTCCATTGAGCGGATAAGAGCAGTTTCTTCACCGCATACAAATGCACCGGCACCATAACGTATTTCAACATCAAAATCAAATCCTGAACCCAGGATATCGGTACCCAGCAAACCATAATTACGTGCCTGGTCAATGGCAATCTTAAGGCGTTTAATAGCCAGCGGATATTCTGCCCTGATATAGATAAGACCTTTGGTAGCACCAATGCTGAATCCGTTGATAACCATCGCTTCAAGAACACAGTGCGGGTCACCTTCCAGGATGGAACGGTCCATAAAAGCACCGGGGTCGCCCTCATCGGCATTACAAACCACATACTTCTGGTCAGCATGGTTTTTACTGGCAATCTGCCATTTTACTCCTGTGGGGAATCCACCACCACCACGGCCACGTAACCCGGAATCAATAATTTCCTGTATTACTGCATCGGGTTTCATCTCAAGCAATACTTTACCCATGGCCTCGTAGCCATCGGCAGCCAGATATTCATCAATATTTTCGGGGTCTATCATACCGCAGTTGCGCAAAGCAATACGCAATTGCTTCTTATAAAAGCCCATGTGCTTCGAGTCGGGAATCTGCTCCTTCTTCACCGGGTCGATATAAAGCAGGCGCTTTATCACACGACCCTTGATAGCATGCTCCGCAATAAGTTCTTTTGCGTCTTTAGGTTCAACCTGCACATAAAAAGTATTATCGGGTATAACCTTTACAATGGGTCCTTTTTCACAAAAACCAAAGCAACCCGTTGCAATCACCTGAACCTCATCCTGCAGGTTATTCTCCTGAACTTCTTTTTTTAAATTTTCGAAAAGCATCTCTCCGGCCGAAGCATGGCAACCCGTGCCACCACAAACCAGCATATGCATTTTGTATTTTGCCATTCGTTAATTCCTCCTAAGATTTATTTTTTATCAATAGTTTCATAATTCTGGGGAATGATGCCATCAAGCAACTCTCCGTTCTTTATGTATTTTTCAATGATGTCGTCAGCCTTTTTCTGGTCCACATCACCAAAAACAATAGGCTCCTGACCCGGCAGGGTAACCTCTACCGTTGGCTCAGCATAGCTGTAGCCCATGTCGCCCGTCTGGGTTACAATGGCGTCAACATTTCTTTTCTCGAGTTCATCAATCAGAAACTCCATTACCTGCTTGGCACCCGAAGCAATACCGCTGGTACCCATTCCTACGCGTACCAAAATCCTTCCTTCAGGATTATCACTTTTTTCACGCAGCGCAACCTGCGATTGAAGACTACTCTTCATCTTCTTCAGATCAGCTAATGATTTAATCTTTGTCATTTTTTTAATCTCCCATTTAAAATTTAGTAATAAACGATTTTATGTCGGTTTTTTCACCGCGGAGACGCTAAGGCGCCAGGTTCGCGGAGTATATTTTTCGAATTTCGGATTTCGAATTTCGGATTTTACGTTCTCCTGTTCCCGAATCGCTAATCGCTCTCGGGACTTCGGGCTATCGCCCTTAGCTTCGGACTTCGGACTTCGGACTTTAGACTTCCATCTTCCGTCTCCCACCACTTTCAACTTTCAACTCTTAACTTTTAACTCTTAACTCTTAACTTTCAACTTCCCTCAAATTCTCCCTCACCATCTCCTTCAGCTGCCTCAATACCGCCGGTTCATTCAGCGGCAGGCCTTCCAGCACTTCTTTCACTTCGCGGGTATCGAAAACATATTCTCTCCCGTCTTTGGTGTGTTTGTAATAATATTCAATCTCAGGGTTCGAACCCACCAGCATCATCAGCACCCCGGCCATATCACCCAGGGGCGGACGGTCAATATGGCTGTGGCCGAATACTGCCTTTACCACTGTACCCCTGCCCACCTGCGATTCAATATGAAACAAACCGTCGCTCATCTCCGCATTCTGCTTAAAAAGTGGCAAACCCAGCCCCACATGCCGCGTTGTGCGTGTTGTGTAGTAGGGATCGGTAACCCTTGCCACCACATCCGGCGCCATGCCCTTTCCATCATCCTGTATCAGTATGGTTAAGGTATCTTTCTTTGTATCCTCAGCAATACTCACAACAATATTCTTCGCCCCCGCACTCACCGAGTTCTGAACAACATCAAGTATATGTAACGACAGATCTTTCATTTTTTTTTTCACCGCGGAGACGCCAAGGCGCTGAGTCCGCAGAGTATTTTTTCATTCTTCCGTGTCTAATCACTCTTCACTCTTCACTCTTCACTCTTCACTCTTCACTCTTCACTCTTCACTCTTCACTGTCTAGCTTCCAGCACCTCAAGGGTGTCGATGCCCATGCGGTGGAAGATCTTGCTGAGCTCGT
>REDJ01000131.1 GCA_007693555.1 Bacteroidota bacterium | reverse complement strand
CCAAAGCACCACAAAGGTATGATGTTATCAATCCCATAAGCAATATCATCCTTTACAATATAGCCATTTTCTGCTTTTTTTATCTGACTTTGTTTTTTATGCTTTCCTCCGATTTCAAAAGTCAGGTCACCAATTTGAAAATCAGAATATTTTGAAGACGTGAGTTCAAAAAAAGGATTTAGTTGATTAAAGAAGAATGTTTCTCTTTCATTTCCGGTATTCTGATTTTCTGCCGCTATCACATGGCCAAGATTTGAGTTGTTAAGATAAACTTTGTTTACTTTACCTAAACCACCAAGACTCCCGGTACCTTCCATCAATCGGTTTATGAGTCCTGCCCGTTCAAGGTATTCAAAATAATCACCCACCTGATTACGATGAATGCCCATCTGTTCGCCAATCTTTGTAAAGTTGGGTTTAAAGGGCACACTTCGGGCTATGATATAAAGCAATTGCTTAAGTTTTCGGGTTGTGGAAACATTCATATCGGTATAAGCCGGAATATCTACCTCAAGGGTAAGATTAATTACATTGCGAAGTCTTTCCGTATAATTTTTTTCGACAAAAAAGGGATAATAACCCTCTCTTAAATATTCCTTGAACAAAGGGAGCGGCTTCTCTTCAATTTTAACTTTATGACCAAGAATATCATTAAATGAAAAAGGTTTGTAATCTTTGTTGAGTTTAAGATTCAGATATTCTCTGAAGGACAATCCATGCATATAAAAAGATAGCACTCTTCGACTTAAATCAGCCTGCCCTTTGTATATTTCCAGAATTGAAGACCCGGTAAATATCAATTGAAGTCCGGGCAAATAGTCATATATCATTTTAACTTCTCTCGACCAGTCTTTATATTTATGAATTTCATCAACAATTAAATGTCTGCCTCCAAAATTTGAAAACTCTTCAGCAAGATGAAATAATTTGTTTTCTGAAAAATAGAAATCATCAGCATTCACAAAAAGTGTTTTCTTTATATCAAGATTTTTTTTGATATGCTGAAGCAAAAGGGTTGTTTTTCCGGTACCCCGTGCACCAATAATTGAAAATATTCTCGCATCCCAGTCAATCCTGTTGTGCAGATACCGGTAAAAAACATCGGGTGTTTGCTCCAACAGGCTGGTAAATCTTAATCGAAGTTCTTCCATTTTTCGCTACTTTAATATTGCGAATATAGTAATTTTCGCTGAATTATTCTAGCGTTTTTTGCTAAATATGCATTTTTTAATTTGCATTCATTTGATAAACATGGAAAAATACTTCTAATTGAACTAATTCTTCATCTTTCAAAAGCAATCTTTTCTTCAATATTTCAACAACCGTTCAAAAACGTACATTTTTTGCCCGCTGACGTACAATATCGTTATTTAAATCCCATGGGAAAAATACTAATTAACTCATATCAAGCTTAGTATGTCGTATGGTATATTTTTGGATATAAAACCCGAAATATAAAATTCCATAACAGGTTTCAGGATTATCTTGCTAATTGTAGCCTTTACCCAAAACTAAAAACAAACCGGAAATCATGAAAAAACTGATAATCAGCATTATGCTCACAAATGCCATTCTTCTGGCTTCTCTTTGTTCCCAAACCCTTCCCACCGAAAACCTTTCTGAAAAAATTGATTCCCTGATGGCATTACAGCAAAAGCCGGATGAGCCCGGCGGCGTAATTACGGTTATACACAACAACAAAGTGCTACACCAAAAAGCCTATGGTGTGATGGATTGGGAAGAAGGCACTAAAATGACAGAAAACTCCCTAATCGACCTTGCATCAGTGGCCAAACAGTTCACCGCTTTTGCCATTCTTTTACTGGAAGAGCAGGGCAAACTGGACCTGGATGCCGACATCAGGCAATACCTTCCCGAACTTCCCGAATATGAATATACCATTACCGTAAGGAATTTGCTTCAGCATACCAGCGGTATTGCATCCACCGACCTTCTCAGGGTATTTGGTGACATACATTTCGATGTGGAATGGACGCATCAGGATGATATTAACCTGATTAAAAAATATGCACAACTGAATTTTGAACCCAATACCAGCTTCGAATATTCCAACGGGGGTTATGCATTGCTGGCATCAATAGTTGAATCGACCGGCGGTATGCATTTTGCCGAATTTCTCAGGGAAAATATATTCGAACCCCTGGGTATGAATTCAAGCATGGTAAATTATACTGCCGGGCAGGACCTTCAACACATGTCCAAAGGCTACCGGAGCATTCCCGACGGATTTGAGCATATCAGTTCCGTTAACGATTTCAGCTACGGTCCGGGGAATGTTCTTTCCACTCTTAATGACATGATATTGTGGGGGCAAAATTTCCTGAATCCCAAATTGGGCAACGAGCAAATGATGGAACGCATTTTCAATCCGTACAATACACTTGAAAACGGCGACTCCATTATGTATACCTATGGTTTTTATGTAAGAACCCACAGGGGTTTAAGAGCGGTGAGTCATCAGGGTGGGGTACCGGGTTTTACCAGCAATCTGGCCATATATCCCGACGAAAATCTGGTTATCATCGTGATGTTGAACAACGAGAGTATTCGTTCAATTGCAATGACAAACGCTGTTGCAGGTTTGCTGTTGTCAGACAAATTCACACCGGTAGAACCGGAAAAACCCAAAGTTGAAATTCCTCTCGCCACAGAAAAGGCAGAACCTTTCCAAGGCACTTACAGAATGGAAGATGGAATGGAAATGACTTTTGCCATTGAAGGAGATGAGTTCTGGATTCTATTGCCCGGAGATACCAGGTTAAGACTTTATCCTTACAGCGAAACCAGTTTTTTAATGAAGGAAATAGAAGTTTTCGTAAGCTTTATTCCGGAAAATGACGGAGAAGTTAACCAAATGATATGGCGGCAACATGGACGTGACAATCATGCCAGTCGGTTAATTGAAACCGAACCACTAACACAGGAGCAGCTGGCACTTTTTGCCGGCGATTATTATCAGCCCTACCTCACAACCGATTATCCTGTGCTGCTGGAAGATGACCGTTTGAAAATCATGATGCCCTCAAGCATTAAAAGATACCTGGGGTTTGAGTCGGTTCAGCTCAGTCACATAAGAGACGACTTGTTTGCCACCGATTTCCTCGGCATGATGGAGTTCACCAGGGATGACAACGGTCAGGTGAACGGCTATACCATTTTTAGTGTGGGAAGATTGAAAGATATAATTTTTTTGAGGAAATAAATTAGTTTGCTAATTATAAATCAATTAAATACACAAAAATGAGAAAAGTATTTTTGATATTGGGTTTTGCTTTATTAACTCAATATTCCGATGCACAAAATTATTTCAGCCGCCAGCAACTGAATGCTGACCTGGACAGCATGTATGTTTTCATTCACGAATTACATCCTGATATGTTTGCCTATACATCACAGCAGGAATTTGAAAACAAGCTTGAATATGCCCGTCAACAGTTGTCCGACTCAATGAATATATTTGAGTTTTACAATGTAATTGCTCCCGTTGTTGCTTTGCTTGGGGATGGACATACCTCAGTTTATTTCCCCCACAACCAATTAAGGGAACCGGGAATCAGGATCTTCCCCTTTTCGGTAATGGTTAATTACCGCGACTCTTCAGTGGTGACAACAAGGGATTTTTCTCAGCCACTGAGCGGTTTACCTGATGGAGCAGAGTTGCTTTCTATTAATAACCGCGACATTAAGGATTTGGTTGGGAAAATGATGGCTCGCATAAGTGGTGAAAAGGATTTCTTTAAAGCCGCCATGCTAAACCGCATTTTCCAGGGATTGCTGTTTGCCATGTTTGCAGAGGAGGATTTCATCGTTGATTATTACTATGATGGAAAGCACGCCCAAATAAGCATAGATGGTTTATCCGTTTCAGATATCAATGCCAGCCGCGGAACTCAAACTGCCACTGTCAGGCCTGATTATTCTATTTCGTTTGATGAAGAAAATAACATTGCCATAATAGATTTTTTAAGTTTCAGAGATGAAGAGCGAATGCGGGCATTCCTTGATTCAGCTTTCACTCTGATCCATGAAAGGGGCATCGGCGATCTGATCATTGACATTCGTCAGAATAGCGGTGGCAGCTCAATGGTTGGAGATGAATTTTTCCAATACATTTCACCTGTACCTTTTCAGCAATTCGGAGGAGTGATTGTAAAGGTCAGTGAGCGCATGAAAAACTATTTCCTTGAACACCGTAACTTTAATTACCCCGATTCGGTGGGCATCCGAACCTATTTTGAGGAAAACCTAAAAGAACTGCGTGAAAACCCTTTAAGATTCAACGGCAACATTGTGCTGCTTACCAGTAATTTCAGCTTTTCATCGGCGGCCGGCTTTTCCTGGGCATTTAAACACTTTGAAATGGGAACTGTTGTTGGCGAAGAAACCGGAGGTCTGGCAGTATGCTTTGGTGATGTTATTCCGCAACTCCTGCCCAATTCAGGCCTGCAGATGGGCGTATCACACAAGAAATTTTATCAGTTTGGTGCTACCGATGAAAACGTGCATGGTACCATTCCGGATTATGAAGTACCTGCAAAGGAAGCAATGGATTTTGCTATTGACTTAATTATCGAAAGTCGGTTGTAAACAGATCAGTTTAGAAGAATCAGAAGAATATTTTACAGCTATTATCAAATCATAATTTTACCTACACGCTGAATTATGTCTACCATCGCAACAAAAACTTTTGATGCAATTTCCGGATATATGGGAAAGAGCTTTCTGGAAGATCCCATGAACAAGGCACAACTGGAAGGAATAAACCAGAAGGAGAAACTAATGCGGGCCAATGCCAGGCTCGCCATTAAACATGCTTCAAAGATCGATGCACTACACATGCTTAACAACGACCCACGTGCCATTATGATTGCTTTTGACAGCGAGAATAACAACAAAATCCGGGAAGCATGGACTAATATCAGAACGATTGGATCCACTTTTTTTACTATCAGCTTTAAAGAGGTCATTAGGCTTTTCCGGAACATGAAAGTACTGGTAAAAGTTTTGGATTTCAAATGGCCCAGGGAATTTGTAAATGGCCGCCACTACAGGGTAAAGGTCATAAGCATCGATAAAAGCCTCAGAGGCACCGGAGCTTTCCGAAAACTCATAACCCCTGCCATAGAATATGCCGACCAGGAGCAGATACCCATGGTGCTGGAAACACACAACCCCTCCAATGTGGGTTTGTATGAGCATTTTGGGTTTAAACTGATGAAAACCATTTCTTCTCCTGATACCGATGTTCAGCAATATTGCATGATCAGGGAGCCTCTGCAGGTTGGCATTCCGGCAATGCCACCCATACCAAAGGCCAAACCGGAAAAGAAGCGGGAACTCTGGCCCAGGATGGAGATGATGATCTGAGGTTCGAACCTCTGGAATTAGTCTGATTAAAACCTATTGATGACTTTAATAAAAAAATATCAATAAACAAAAACACAAATACTGATAACCTCTTAAACCATGACCAAAAAACTTACACCCGAACGCATCAACCAATGGGTTGAAAAAATCATCAACAATAAAAATATTTTCAATGCTGTATTTCATGTTGAAAACGAAGACCGCTCCTTTGTGCATACCGCTTCGGCAGGCGACATCAGGCCCGACAGCAAATATTTTATTGCCAGCACCACCAAGCTATACGTTACCGCCGTGCTGCTCAGGTTGATGGAAGAGAATAAAATATCGCTGGATGACAAGCTTGGCAAACACCTGCCCGATGAAATGGTACAGGGGCTGCATGCTTTTAAGGGAACCGATTACAGCCAGGAGCTCAGGGTGTTGCATCTGCTTTCCAACACATCGGGCATACCCGATTACTTTTTCCACAAACAACCCGATGGGAAAACAGCAGCCGATGCACTTATTGCAGGGCAAGACCAGCCCTGGCATCTGGAAAAAACCCTTGAGGTGGTGAAAACTCTCAAACCCAAATTCAAATACGGCACCAATGCAGCTTATTCCGACACCAACTACCAGTTGCTGGGCCGCATCATTGAAAACATTACCGGCAAACCCATTGCAGATGTATTCCGTGAGTTTATCTTCGAACCGTTAAACCTGCAAAATACTTACGTCTACCAGGATCCGAACGATACCGGCCCCGCCCGGTTTTATTATGGCAGTCAGTCAATCTGGTTGCCCATTTACATGACTTCCGTTGCTGTGGAAGGCGGTATTGTTTCTACAGCTCTGGAATCTGCAAAATTTCTGCGTGCATTTTTCGATGGAGAATTTTTCCCCAAAGAGAGGATTGAATCACTGAAAAAATGGAGAATGCTCTTCTCCCCCGGTGTATTTTACTTTGGAATCGGGCTGGAAAAAATGTGGATTCCTTGGATCGTTTCACCCATCAAACCCATCGGGGAAGTGTTGGGGTTCTGGGGACAAACCAGCGCCTTTTCCTTCTACAACCCCAAAACAGGCTTGTATTTTACCGGCACTGCCAACCAGTTCAACGGTAAAGGCCATCAGGCCATTGGCAACGTTATATTCAAAAGTATTAAAGCGGCTTTGTGATATAAATTGAACATTTTTTATTTTGGAACACAGATAACGCAGATTTTCAAACGCGGATTAAAAAGATTAAATCTGTGAAAATCAGCGTTGCTGAGCATCAGCGTCATCTGCGTTCCATTTAATAACTAAAAGAAAAAAATCAGAGAATGAAAGAAACCGAAATACAGATCATTGAATTATCCAACAGAAAAGACCTGCTCGATGATGCTGTCAATTATTTCTGGAGTTGCTGGGGGAAGGAAAACAATTTTCCGTTTTACAAAGATTGCATAGAAAACTCCATTCATGACCCCAACGATGTTCCCAAATTTTATCTTGCCCTGAAAGACCAGAAGATTACAGGCACCTATGCCCTGCTGGTCAACGACCTGATCAGCCGGCAGGACCTGAAACCCTGGCTTGCCTGCCTTTACACTGAACCGGAATACCGCGGGAAAGGTCTTGCAGGGATGCTGCTGGAACATGGACTACAGGAAACAGGAGCCATGGGCTATAAAAAACTTTATTTATATTCCGACCTGGTTGATTTCTATGAGAAGAAGGGTTGGGAACATATCTGCAATGGTTTCATCACCAATGGAGATGAGCATAAGATATATTGCAGGGATACGTAATGTAAACAATTGTTCATTTTCGGGCAATCAAATGCAAAAACGAACACTGTTAATATGCTGACTAAACCCGCCATAACACCCTAATTATCATTATTACAGCGCTTTACATACTGTGGATTAGGATTTGTTATAGTGAAAAACAAAAAGCACACCTATGAACCGTACATTCACCTTTTTCTTGCTGCTCATGCTGTCAGCAGGACTATTTGCACAAAATCACTTCCCCCTTGTCACCGACCATTATCATTTGGAACTCTCTTTCGATTACAGGAATGAAACCCTGCAGGGCCACTGCCGGATGACCATCATTAATCAGTCTGATTCAGCTGTTACACAAATTCCCCTTGTGCTCTACCGCCTGATGAATGTGCATTCGGTAAAAACCGATAATGGCAGTGAATTGAAATTTCACCAGTCAGTGGTACAGTTTCAGGATCGCACCAAACTGCAAACTAACCACATTGTGGTGGACTATGAAATACCACCACATGAAAGCAAGGTCATCCATATTGATTATGGCGGACACCTGCTGGGATATACCGAAACCGGATGGAGATACGTTACAGACAGGATCTCTCCTGAATTTACCCTGATCCGAATGGATGCCTATGCTTATCCTATCATAAGCCAGCCCAGCGTTTCTTTTTTAATCAACAACATCATGCACCACCTTTTTGATTACGATATTGTGGTTACGGTACCCGACACCCTGGTGGTTGCCAGTGGGGGTCGCTTACAATCCAGAACCCCTGCTGCTGATAATCAAATGACTTATCATTACTCAAGTAAAAAACCTGCGTGGCGAATCGATATTGCCATCGCACCTTACAGTCAGTTAAACACCGAAGTGCTAAATATTTTTTACCTGAATGATGAAAATTCCGCCATGGGTATTGCTGAATCCGGCGCAAATGCCATGCAGCAATATACCAGCTGGTGGGGAGAACTGCTGAGCCCTGAGGCTGTTACCATAATTGAAACCGAAAGAGGTAGTGGCGGACAAGCCGATGAGCTGGTAATCCTGCTTCCCGAAGAAAGCTTCTCCAACATAAGCAATTTTCACAACCTTTACCATGAGCTGGCACACCTGTGGCATGTATTCATCAGGGAGAACGAAGGTATCTCTCCACGATGGGAAGAAGGACTGGCCGATTTTTCAGCCTACCTGCTCAACGAAACGCTTTTTGAAGAAAGAGCCGGATTGCTGAAAAGAGCCGCCAATAATAATCTTGGAAGACTGAAAAGGGATTTTGAAAGAAATCCATCCCTGACAGAAATTCCAATGATAGATTACGGCAACCATCGCATCACCAATTTATCATACGTGCAGCCTATGGTAATGTTTACGGTTCTTTATTACTGGCTGGGAGAAGAAGTATTTCACCGCGCCATTGGAGGGTTCTACCAGCAATACATCGAAACAGGTGCTTCAACCAAAGATTTTATAAACTACTGGAAGCTAATGGCCCCCTCAGTTAACCTGGATGGTTTTTTCGAAGACTGGATTTACACAACCCGTTTTGCGGAATTTGTAATGGAAGAGAAAAGCTTTGAGGATATCCTGGAGTATTACAAAAATTACACCCATTAATCATTACTGCACTTTACAATAAAAGCATTTCAACATCAAATTCCTTTTCTGCTCATGAATACAACCTTCACCAACAGCTACGCCGATACCACCCGCGCTTCAGCCTATGCCAAACTTGAGTTTCCCGGCACCTATTACCTGGCTTTTCGGGATTTACCGGAACTTATTGAAACATTTGCCCCTATGGGTAAAGCCATCGACTTTGGTTGTGGTGCCGGTCGTTCAACCCGATTCCTGCAATCGCTGGGTTATGAAACCACCGGTCTGGATATTTCGGCAGAAATGCTGGCCTTAGCTCACCAACTCAGTCAGGACATTAAGTTCCAGCTTATTGATGACGGACGACTCAACGGAGTGCAGAACGACCATTACGACCTTATCCTGTCTGCATTCACATTCGACAACATCTCTACCCTGAATAAAAAAACTGCATTATTCAGGGAGTTTTACCGGGTATTGAAAAAAGGTGGTTGTGTGATTAATCTGGTGTCTTCACCCGAACTCTATATCAACGACTGGGCATCTTTCAGAACCACCTGCTTTCCGCATAACTTCAACGCTCAAAGCGGTGACATTGTAAACACCATTATTACCGACACCGAAGACCACCGGCCGGTGGACGATGTACTTTGTACCGATGCAGAATACAGGAACATATTTTCAGAGACAGGATTTAAACTGCTCAAAACACACAAACCTCTTGCCACCGGAAAAGAACCCATTGCATGGGTAAATGAAACCAGGATTGCACCATGGACCATTTATGTATTAAGGAAATAAGAGAAAGACAAATTATACAGCAACTCATGAAACAATTAATATTTTCAATTTTAATTCTGACAGGATTTGCCCTGATGGGCACCACCCATTCAAAACGAGAAGCCCATGTGGAACCATTGTTGGAAACCGTTCCGCTAATTGATGGAATTCTGGATGATGATGTTTGGCAAAATGCCCGATGGTATTGCGATTTTGTGCAGTATACCCCTGTAGAAAATGCCGAACCTTCACAAAGAACCTGTTTTGCCTTGTTCTTTGACGACAATTACCTTTACATAGCTGTCAAGGCTTATGACACTTCCCCCGACAGCATTGTAAGCCGCCTTACACGTCGCGATCAGATTGACGGGGACTATGTGGGAGTGATGATAGACAGCTATCATGATCAGAGAACTGCTTTTACTTTTCTTGTAAGTGCAGCAGGGGTAAAATTTGATGCGATGATCTCCGACGACGGATCGCGTCGTGACCTCAACTGGGATCCCATCTGGCTGGTAAAAACCAACGTTGATCAACAGGGATGGACCGCAGAAATGCGCATCCCCTTTGCACAGCTCCGATTCAATCCTTCTTCCAATAACACCTGGGGTTTCCAGGTGGAACGACGGATATTTCGCAATGATGAAACGGTTTTCTGGCAGCCTTTCAGCCGCAATGCACCAGGATGGGTACATCAGATGGGTGTGTTATCAGGGCTGGACCAGATCAGCCCCAGGAAAACATTTGATATTACTCCCTATGTGGTGAGTACGGCAGAGATATATGAAGCAAAACCCGGCAATCCCTATGCTCCCGGTAGGGGATTTAGATACAATGGCGGACTGGATGGGAAAATCGGGCTGACCAACTACCTCACCCTTGATTTTACCATCAATCCCGATTTCGGACAGGTAGAGTCTGACCCAAGTGAAGTAAACCTTACTGCCTACGAATCCTTTTTTTCGGAGAAAAGACCATTTTTTGTGGAAGGCAGAGACCTGATGAGCTTCCAGCTTAGCTTTGGCGGTGGTACCGGCGGACTTGAGAATCTCTTTTACTCTCGCCGCATTGGCAGGCAACCCCAGTACCGGCCCCCTGCCGGTGAAGACACTTTTGTAAACCATGGAGATTTTACCCCCATCCTGGGTGCGCTGAAAGTTACCGGCAGAAGCCCGGGAGGGCTATCCATTGGTTTGCTGCATTCTGTAACTTCAAGCCAGTATGCACTGGTAAGCAGTAATGGAAATGAAAGCAGAATTCTTGCCGAACCCTTTACCAGTTATATGGCAGCAAGAGCCATGCAGGATTTTAACAACGGTAATACACTTTTAGGAGTTATGGGTACCGCGGTAAACCGCAACCTTTCGGAGGAACATCTTACGTTTCTGCATAAAGATGCCTATTCGGGTGGAATCGACCTGACACACTATTTCCACAACCGTACTTATATGCTTCGTTCAGCCGGTTATATAAGTCATGTGAGAGGCAGTAAAGAAGCCATTGCCAGGACTCAAAGATCGCCTGTACATTATTTCCAGCGGCCCGATGCGCCTCACCTGCAATACGACCCTGATCTCACATCCCTTGCCGGTAGCGGCGGAAACATCCAGTTCTGGAAGATGAAGGGAAATCTTCGCTTTGCTGCGGCTCTGCTTGCCAAAAGCCCCCGGCTTGAAATCAACGACATTGGGTATCTCAGATTTAGCGACCAGCTTTTCCAGGTGAACTATATCGGATATAGCTTTACAGAACCTGTTGGGATTATCAGGTCAGCAGGCATCAATCTAAACCAGATGACCAACTGGAATTTTAACCTTGAAAATATTGGAAACGGCGGAGATTTTAATTTCAATATGCGGTTTATCAATAACTGGTTTATAAGCAGCGGAATAGGCTATCATACTTCCACCCTTTCCACTTCAATGCTGCGGGGTGGGCCTGCTTTTCTGCTTCCTCCTACAAAAAACGGTAACCTGGTCATAAGAACCAACGATCGTAACCGGTTAAGTTTCAGTGGTCATTTCTTTCTATTAGATGGAGAAGAAAACAGTCAGAAAAGGCATAATATTAACCTTGGTATGGCCTACCGCCCTTCCAACACACTGATGATTGAACTTATGCCCTCTTACGGAAAATATCACACCAACACTCAGTATGTCAGAACCTTTTCCACTTCCGGTGAAGAAACCCGATACCTGATGGCACAACTGCACCAGCAAACTGTTGCCATGTCACTGAGGATCAACTATACCATAACTCCTGAGCTTTCCCTTCAATTCTGGGGGCAGCCCTTCTTCGCTTCCGGCACTTACGATCAGTTCAAAAAGCTGGCTGATGCAAGGGCAACATCATACCAACAGAGATTTGCCACCTTCACCGGCGATCAGATCACTTTCGACCCCACAGAAAATATTTACCATGTGCGGGAAAGTGCCGATCATCAATACAGCTTTCGTAACCCCGATTTCACCCTACTGGAGTTCCTGGGCAATATGGTGGTTCGCTGGGAGTATATGCCGGGTTCAACACTGTTCTTTGTGTGGTCACAAACCCGTGATCATTACCACCATAACGGTGTCCCTGATGTTTTCACTGATGCTGGTCAACTGTTTTCACAAAAGGCACATAATGTTTTTATGATAAAATTTACCCGGCGTTTCGGAGCTTAAAAACTGAGAATTATTGCGTTTTCATGGGTGTGTCATTGTAAAAAACCGGTCAATTTCCCTGCACCAGAAACAAAAAGCCTGTGCATAGCCCGCGTGCATGCAATGTATAACATGCTTTTATCCGTCACCGAATTATAGTTGGAAGCACTTGCCTGTGGCACAATAACCCTGTCGAACTCAAGGCCTTTCGACATATGTACTGTGGTAATCACAACACCCTGGCTGAAAGCAGCACTTTCGGATGTTATTAAGGCCGTCGGAATTCCTTTTTCAGATAGTGCAGTGTATAAATTATCTGCCTGCTTTGGAGTTTTGCAGATTATTCCCAGTGACTGATGTTCGCCCGACTTTCTGAAATCTTCAACCCACGCTTCGATTTGAGTGTGTTCTTCTGAAACCGACTTAAAGACCTTTACCAAAGGCTTCTCACCATGCCTTTCAATGGCAACAAACTCTTTGGATGGGGAGATTTTCTGCGCAAACCGGCTTATCTCATAAGTGGAACGATAGCTTTTCAGCAACTTCACAGTGTCGGCTTCGGGAAAAACCCTGCGGATTTCCTCTGCCGATGAAGAGCTGAAAGGATTTACCGATTGTGCCGCATCGCCCAGGATGGTTTTTTTGCAGGGAAAAAGCCTTGACAAAACTGCATACTGCACCGGGGTATAGTCCTGCATCTCATCCACCAGCAGATGCTTCACATCTTCAAAAGCTTTGAATCCTTCCAGGCGGATTTTAAGGTAGATAAGTGGAAATACATCAGCATACTCCAGAACCGAACGACTTGCGGTCTTGAACAGGTCGGGTTTTCCCAGCCAGTTAAAAAATTCACGGTACAATTCGCGAATGTTGGTCGTTCTGAACATGCCGGAAACAGTCTTACGGATTTCATTTCTCTCCTGCGTTTCAATTTCGTATTTGTAAAAAATCCTGATGTTTTCTTCAATATCGCGGGTTATTTCGTTGAAGCGTTTCATGAGTGGCAGTCGGTGATAACCCTCCCAACGTTCGCGGATAAACCATTGGGGGACGAAATTCTTTTTAATCCAGATATCGGTGGGCTCAAAGAAATTGTTGTTTACATGATTCACATACTCATCCAGCTTGCTCTGGAAGCTAAAACTCGCTTTGAATCTGATGCGGTTGATAAAAGCTTCATCTGGTCTTTCCAAAAGACTGTTCACCTGCTCAGCGAAAGTCTGTAATTTATATTTGTTGTCCAGAACCTTATGGGCAAGCTCTTCCATCCCCATTTCAGGAATACGTTCTTCGCCCAGTTCGGGGAGTACATTGGAAATATAATCGGCAAATACTTTATTGGGAGATATGATAAGTATTTCTTTGGAAGAAAGGTTTTCCCGGAAACGGTAAAGAAGGAATGCAATCCGATGCAGGGCAATGGATGTTTTACCCGAGCCGGCCACCCCCTGGATGATGAGCACCCTTGATGTTTCGTTCCGAATAATGGCATTCTGGTCGCGCTGAATGGTGGCAACGATATTTTTCATCTTGTCATCCGATGCCTTGCTCAGCTCTTCCTGAAGAATATCATCATGGATATTCAGTGAATTTTCCAGCATGAATTCCATCTTCCCCTTACGAATCCTGTATTGGCGTTTTAACAGAACTTCGCCTTTTATTTTTCCGGAAGGAGCCTGATAAAAAGCTTTCCCAAGTTCAAAATCATAGTACATGGAAGAGATGGGCGCCCGCCAGTCGTGTATGATATTGGATTTCTCCTTCTCATCATAAAAGGAATAGATGCCGATGTAAACAGGTTTCCTTTCTTTTTTTCCCGTTTCGCTGAAATCAATACGCCCGAAATAAGGTGAATCCAGAAGCTTTTCAATCCTTTTTCTCTTTTCCACCGAAGCTTCTCCGATTATTGCACTGCTGGTAATGGAATAGCGCACAGCTTCCTTTTCCATGCGGTCCATGGCATCTTTATTTTCGTAGAGATATTCTTTGGAAGCATGCAGATCTTTGGCCTGCTCCTGCAGGGTTTCATCAATTTGCGAAAGAGTTTGTACAATTTTTTCTTTTATGGATTCAAGGTACTGTAGTTCGTCTTTCTCAGTAGGATTTTTCATCAGAAAAAAAATTTCAACCACAAAAGTAGTCACTTAGTTATATTTCTTTTCCATTGAACGATTATTCTTATCTCAGTTTTACACGAATAATTTTCGGAAAATTAATCTATATATGAACTCTTACAGATATACGGATGTTTATATTTTGTTTCTCACTTAAATTATTAAATAATGAGTTCACAACCCAGCATTGCAAAAATGGTCAGGGCACAGTTCCTGAGTTCCATCATTGCCCCTATTGTAGCGGGCACACTACTGAGTGTTTACATCAATGGTTACCTGGATGTTATCAACTTTATTATCGTTTTGATTATTGGTATTGGTCTGCATGTAGCCACCAATGTGTATAATGACATTTACGACACCATACAGGGCACCGATAAGGTAAATGTGCACCGTAATGAAGCCAGCGGCGGTTCAGGCGTGCTGTTGGATAATCCTGAACTCTTTGGTAAAATGTATTTTCTGGCACGTGCCGGACTGGTAATGGCACTTGCAGGTACCATTGCACTTACACCCCTTATCAGCCGTGATTTATGGCCGCTTTTATGGGGATTGTTTTTGCTTTCGGCCTTTTTCAGCAAGTATTATACTGCTCCACCTTTCAAGCTGGCTTACCGGGGTCTGGGTGAATTTTCCGTATGGTTTGCTTTTGGGCCTATGGCCATTCTTATTGCCGCTGTGAGCCAGGGTATAGGTTTTCATCCCATGGTATTGCTGCTGATGCCGGCAACAGGGTTAAGCACATCATCAATACTATTGGCTGGCCAGCTGATTGACCTGGATGCTGACCGCGACGGTGGCAAACATGGTGTGGCATCGCGGCTGGGAACGCGCTTTACATCGGTTTTGTATCTGCTGGTACAACTTGCCATAGTTACCAACATTATTCTGCTTTTTGTCTTTTATCCGGGCAGCACATGGCCATTGTTACTACCACTTATACCTTACGTATTTATTTTTCCCAAAGCGGCAGGCATTATTCTCAAACATCATGATAATCCGGATAAAATAAAGATAGGTGCAAAATTTACCGTGCTTACCCATGTAGCATTTTCTTTCCTGCTGATTGTAGGATTTGTGATTTATTTGATATAAAAAGTTGTAAATGATATGTTAATGTAAACATCCAACATTTTACTTTGGCAACAGGTTTAAAAAACAAATCCCAGCAATAGAAAAAATGCAAAAGCGGTAAATGAACCACCCAGGTTTACGACATCATTGGGTGTAAGAGCTTCGGGGTATATCCTGTTTTTAAAATAAGACATCTCCAATAATTTATCTTCCACAAAAGTGCCCAGCAGGGTATCGGCAAAGCATGCCAGAAATGCTGAGAATGAAAGCAGTAAAATAATTGCCCAATTCCATTCACCAAAAAAGAGCACATACGATATTGATGAAATAAAAAAAGCGCCTGTTATTGCTGCGAATGTGCCAAAAAATGAAATACCCCCCGTAATACCTGCTTCATGCGTTCGGAAATCTGCCAGGGAAAAGCTGCGTTTATTAAAAAGCGGCCCTATTTCACTGGCCCAGGTGTCAGCCGTAACCGCTGCCACAAATGCAATGAAAAAGTAAATGAAAATTTCGTTTTGCGTGATAAGAAAAAGAGCCGAACTGATAACAGCCCATAAAATATTGGCCGTAACCTGCCATGCATTGCGTCCGTTGGATTCTTTTTTCTTTTTCTTTACACCGGAATGAATTTTAGTAAAAACCACTGATGTAATGAAAAACAATACTACCGGCACAAACCATTTCCATCCCATCACTCCCAGCAGATAAACACCCAGCAACCAGGCAGAAAAGCTTCCAAATCGTGTAAGAAAACGCCATTTATAAAGCAAAACACTTCCTGCTGTCATAAACAATAACACTCCAAATAAAAACAAAAAGTCTGGTTGTTGAGTTTGTGATACCTTCAATAGTATAGCCAACCCAACGGGTATGGTAAAATTGTCAGAACCCCGCCATGAGACAACTTCAAAAACTACTGCCAGAAAAACAAGCGTTGCCATGAAAAAAACATCGGTGGTAAGTCTTGCAGGTAAAAAGATATAAAAAATGATGATTGCCGAAAAGACGTATCCCATAATACCATGCATACTTTTTTTGTCGTGCAGAATTACAACCTTTCCATTCCCTTTTTTTATCTGCCCGATAAAATTCGCCAAAGTGTCGGAAACAGCAAGAACCAACAGGCTGGTCTGAAAATACAGTATGGGCATGTTATAAAGAATCAGGTAGGATGACAATATGCCAAGCGGGTAGAAGAGTGTGCCCAGGCTTGCATCGGTGGTTTTGTGCAGCAGATGAAACTTCTTGTAATTAAAGGTCAGAAAAGAAAATAGGGAGCCTCCAACAATCAGCCATAGCAACACTTCCCGTTGTAGCAAAAAGGTGAGAATAAAAATCAATAAACCTGTAAAAAGGTGTATTAATTTTCTGATGATAAGGCCTTTGAGTTGAGTCATTGTAAAAGTTTCCGGATATGAATAAGCAACAGCCATTTGCCGGCATTTGTTTCAAAAGCCTTTAAATGTTTTGGAAAAAAGTTTACTTTTGGAATAAGATTTCAAAACCCATCCGGTACCTATGAAGCCATCCGATCAGAAATTTGTACGGCAATGGGCAGAAACCCGCAAAATGGGCCGCTTCAAATATGCCGTGATTTACGGTCTGGGTTTCGGACTTATCCTGTTTCTTTTTACCGGCATTTATAATCTTTGGGAAAAATCTTTCGGAGAAGTTTTTCTGACTTTACGCTCAGCAATAGTCTTCTTATTCTGGATAGCTGCCGGAATCATTGGCTACGCGGTGCTGATGTGGCCTGTGAATGAGTATTTTTTTCGCAGGAAACAAGACTCAGGTTTTAATTCCGGAAGCTGAAATCATGGTTGCCAGGTAACAGGCTCGCTTAACACAGACTCTCCCCCATCGGCAGTAAACACCTTAACCGCATATTGCCGGTTTTCATCTGACCGATATCTTTCGGTAAAGATCAATTCCTGTGTTCGCCTGTGGTAAACCATTTTCCCATTGCCATTGCTTTTGTAAACGGCAAAAAAGGTCCCCTCATTAACGGGTTCGTATTCCCAGCGCAATAAAAGTATTCCTTCCTCCTCATTTATGCTGAGATTCTCCACCGGAGGTCTCACTCCATCATCATAAGCCTTTCCGAATACCGGACGGGCAAAATCAGAATGATTACCACTGTGGTCGATGGCCCGTATAGAGTAATAATATGTTGTACCTTGAATGGCAAAGGTATCAATGAATACCTGCTGATTATTTTCCAGCAGGAAATAAAACTCCCAGGGCTCTTGCATATCAGTAATGCGGTAAAGCTCATGCGATGCCACATCCCGGCTTTCGCTCAAGGCAAAATGCAGTTCAATTTCGTTGGTTCGGCTCACCACCCTTCTGAAAACGGGTGTAGTGGGTGGGATGGTATCGGGGCGGTCAATCACCATCATTTCTGAAAAATCCGATTGATTGAAATTGAAGTCCAGCGCTTTTACTTTGTAATATATTCTCGGCGTCAGGGAATTAAGCGTGACGGTATCGGTAAAAACGGTGGGTATCTTATATTGCAGACTGTCGTCATCCACAAAACCTTCAAAAATCACCGAGAACTCATGCTCAGGGTCGTTGGCCCTGAAGAGGCGATAGCCCATAAAGTCTCTTTCGGGGTTTCTTTCTACCTGCAGGGTGACCACTCCCAGGGAATCTATTTCACCGGAGATCCAAACAGGAACTGCCGGTGGTATGGTGTCAATAAGGGTAACGGCGGAAGATAAAGAAGTACTGATA